>NZ_JBWMBB010000005.1:0-490497 GCF_056521305.1 Rhodoferax sp. RT4P68 | reverse complement strand
GTTGGCCAGGTTGTTCTCGCCATAGACGCCGCGCTGGTCGTAGCCGTAGGTGATGTCCGCCCCGGCGTTGATGGCCGTGTCGGCCAGCGTCGCGCCGGGCAGGTTGAAGGTGCTGGCGCCCTCGACGAAGCCGCTGCCCGACAGGCCCAGGCCGCTGGCCTCGGTGAAGGCGTGCAGCGTGGGCACGATCTGCAGCAGCGGCTGGCTACCCGAGCCGAAGACCTGCAGCGCAAAGACCCCGTTCACCTGGTCGGGCAGCACCAGCGTGGCGCGCGTGCCATCGGCAGCGGCGCTGGTGGGGCTGACACGCACCATGGACAGATTGCCCAGGTAGTCGGTGTAGCGCAGCAGCACATCGGTGGCCACCGACAGGCCGCTGCCGTTCAGCACGATGGCCTGGCCGGCGTTGGCAGAGGCCTGCGCGGCATTGGCCGGCGTGCCGCTGAAGGCCACGCTGGTGATGCTGGCCACGCTCACGCTGTAGCCGGCGCTGGCACCGCCGGCCGTGCGCACGCTGATGGCGCCGAACACGCCGGCCGACAGTGGCACGGTGAGCGTGACCTGGCCGTTCTCCACGAAGCCCAGCACCGGGTCGCTGCGACCCTGCACGTTGGGGCCGGTGGTCAGACTGAGATCGGTGATCACCTCGCTGCCGATGCGGTACTCCGACGCGTTGGCCTCGGCAAAGCCCAAGCCCTGCAGCACGATGATGGCCGAGCTGCCGTCGGCGGCGACCGACTGCACCTGCACGCCGGTGACGATGGGCACGATCTGTAGCGGCACCGTGCCGTCCGCGAAATCGGTGCGCACGGTGCCCACCTGGCCGTAGACGATGGCGTCGCCCGTGGTGGCATTCAGCGGCACCACGAAATACGCCGTGCCGGTGGTGACGTCGAAGCGGCGCGCATTCACCACGGTGGTGGCGCGTGTGCCGTTGCTGTCGATGGTGGCGAACTGTGCGCGGCCGGTGGCCGGGTCGAACGGCACCTGGATGGCGATCTCCTGGCCCGGGTTGGCCGAGGGCGCCTGCTGCACGTCCGGCACACCCTGGGCGGCCTGCACGCCGCTGGCCGGGCGCACCGTGAAGTTGCGCACGATGGGCGCGGCGAGCTGGTTGCCCGCCCGGTCAGCCACGATGGTGTTGGAGATGACCAACCGGTAGTCGCCCGCGCTCAGGAACACATCGGGCAGCACCGACAGGCCCTGGCCGAAGGCGCGCGTGTCCAGCCGCGTCGGGATGGTCACGTCGTCGGCCGTGCCGAATGCACCGTCCGCACCGGCCCGCACCAGGCTCACGCCGGTGGTGGCCAGACGGCTCAGGTCCAGCGGCTCGTCGAACTGCAGGTCCACCGAGCGCACGAAGAAGCGGCGCGCCCCTTCGGCCACGCTGATGGACTGCACTTGCGGCGCGAAGGTGTCTGGCACCACGGTCAGCGTTGTGATGGCCGACAGCGTGGCGTTGCCGCCGGTGTCGGTGGCGCGCACCTGCAGCGTCAGCGTGTTGCCGGCCGTCGCGATGTTGGGCGCCTGCGCGAACAGGTCGAACGGGAAAGCGGCGTCGTTGGACACCACCACGCCGTTGACCAGCAGCTCCACGTTGCGCACCTGCACGTCGTCGCCCACCGTCGGGCGGATCTGCACCGTGCGGCCTTCCAGCACCTGGATGCCGGGGGTGCCGGCGTCCACATCCACGCCGTCGATGGCGATGGTGACGGTCGGCGCCACGCCGAATGCGTCGAAGCCCTGGTAGCTGACGATCTGCAGCCCGCCCGCGCCATCGGCCACGAAGGCCAGGCCGTTGGCCAGCGCCAGGCCCTGTGGCGGGTTGGGCAGGTTGTAGCGCGCGACGAAGCCACCGGTGTTGGCGGCGTCGCGCACGTTGCTGACGTCCAGCACGTTCAGCCGCTGGCCCTGCGGCCCCGTCAGCGCCCCGACGCTGACCAGCAGGCCCGAGCCGTTGGTGGCCACGGCCAGTCCAGCGGTGGCGGGCTGGTCGACGCCGCTCAGCAGCAGCAGGTTGGCCGGGTCCGCCGCGTTCACGGCCAGGAAGCCCTGCAGGAAGCTGTCGCCAGCGCCCACATGCACGACGCCGCCGCCGGCGAAGATGCGGCCGCCGCCCGTGGGCAGCGCGAGTGTGTCCAGCGCCACCAGCTGGTTGCCCGCGATGCCGAAACTGCGCAGCATGTTCTGGTCGTCCACGGTGTAGACCGTGCGGCCGTCCAGCGCCATCCCGGTGATGCGGCTGCCGCCGCTGTTGACCAGGTTCAGCGTCTGCAGCAGATCGCCCGTGTTCAGGTCGACCATGGCCAGATTGGCGCCGGTGGCGACGAACGCCATGCCGTCGCGCTCGCGCACATGCTGCACGCTGTCGGCGAACACCAGCGTCTGGCGCAGCACCGGCGCGGCCGGGTTGCCGATGTCCACCAGATGCAGGCCGGCGTCGCTGCCAGCCACCAGGGCCAGCTGGCGCTGCACGTCCACCGCCACGTCCACGTTCAGGCCCGACAGATCCAGCTGCGCACGCACGGCCGGCGTGGTGGTCTGCGAGACGTCGACGATGGCCAGGCCGTGGTTGCCGGTGGCCACATAGGCAAACAGTTGGCCGCCACTGGTGCCGCCGGTGCCGGTCACGGCCACGGCCTGGGCCGAGCCCAGCAGCGCCGCACTGGCGACCACGCCGGTGGGCATGGACTGGCCGCCCAGCGGGTCGAGCTGCTGCTGCAGTTCGGCGCGGTCGCGCACGCCATCGCCATCGGTGTCGGCGCGGTCGGCGCGGGTGCCGACGATGAACTCGGCCAGGTCTTCCAGGCCATCGCCGTCGGCATCCGGCGTGAAGCGCCCGCCCATCACGATCTCGGGCAGTTCGAAGTCGTTGCCCGAGGCCGGCGTCACGTAGTCGCTGATGCCGATGGTGTTGGTCTCCACGTGGTAGACGTACTGGCGGTAGCGCGTGTTGGGCGCCAGCACCACGCCGTCGGGGCAGACGGTGCCGCCCTCGGCCACGACGGTGCTGTCACGCATCAGCAGGCCGGTGTCCAGGTTGTGGATCGCGAAGTAGTAGTGGCCGCTGGTGTAGCTGGCGGTGCTGGCCGGCGTGGTGTAGGTGCTGATCTGGTGCACCTCCAGCGCGTTGATCGCCACCGGGCTGAAGTCGCTGAACAGCCGCAGATCGAGCACGCCGTCGTGCACCTCGACGCGGTGCGTCATGGTGATGTGCTCGCCCAGCAGCGTGGAGACAGCGCCGCGGCGCGCACCCTCGATCTCGTAGGCCATGCGGTCGCGCGCCGAGGCATCGTCGCCCAGCGTGAGGCTGATCTCGTAGGTGCCGTTGGCCACCGCGACGGAGAAGGTGGCGTCGCGTGTCTGCGCCAGGTCGCCGGTCAGCGGGTTGCTGCCGGTGGTGGCGGTGCTGACGGTGTTCGCGGTGCGCCAGCCATAGCCACTGGCGGTGCTGTAGACCTGGGCTGCGCCGACGGCCGTGAAGCCGGGCGCCGCCGCCCCGTTGCCGAAGTCGAAGGCGCGCATGACGTGGGTGTCGACCGTGGCAGCGGCCGCTGCGGGGCCCCAGTTACCGCCGGCACCGGCCTGCAGCAGTTCGCCGTCGGTGGTGTTGACCGGCGTCAGTGTGCCGGGGTGGAAAGTGAAGCCTGCACCCGGCAGCGTGTAGGCCTGGGCCAGGGCCAGGTTCACGCTGTAGCCCATGTCGCTCAGCGCGGCGATGCTCAGCGCGCTCAGCGGGGTAGCGATGCCGGTGTCCAGCAGCGGCGTCATCAGCTCGTTGCCGAAGGTCGATTCACGCCAGTGCGTGGCGGAGGCGCCGGTGCGGTTGTCCAGCGGCACGCCGACCACTGCGCCACCGGTCAGCGCAGCGAACGCGGCCATGCCGGCCGCACCCGTGTAGCGCGGGTTGGCGGGCACGCTGGTATCGACCAGGCCCATGCCGGCCCACAGCTCGCCGAAGCCCAGCGCGTGCCCGATCTCGTGCAGCATGGTGGCCAGGAGCGTGGCCGGCGTGGCGGCGGCCAGGTCGGCCGCGTCCAGCGTGATCTCGGCCAGCGCCGGCAGGCCCATGGCGCCGGGGCGCCGCTGCAGGATGTTGGTGGTGGCGAGCGTGCCGCCAGCGCCGTCGCCGGCGACCACGCGCACGTCGATGCGCAGGTCATCCACCAGGCCGTAGACCGTCAGCGCCGACGGGATGTCGGTGGTGATGATGCTTTCCCACTGCCCGATGGCCGTGCCGATGACGGCGCGCTCGGCCGGCGTCAGCACCAGGCCGATGTCGACCATGTCGATGTTGAAGCCGGTGAAGCGGTTGGGCGTGCCGCCGATGGGCGAGATGATGCCGGGCGTGGGCGTGCTCTGGCCCGGCGGCGTGGTGGTGAAGATCGGCGGCACCGGTGTCCACGGCAGGAGCGGCGGTATCGGCGCCGGTGTCGGCGCGGGCGCAGGGCTCGGCGAAGGCGCCGGGCCGGGGCCTGGCCCAGGGCCGGGCCCTGGGCCAGGCCCGGGGGCTGGCCCAGGGCCGCGTGGCGGGTCGCGCCGGCCCCAGGGCCCCGGCGGGCTGAGGCCGTGCCAGCCGGGCGCGAGGATGCCCGAGCCCTCGTCGGAGACGACCGTCTTGCCATCGGCCGACACCGTGCCCGTGCCATTGATGACCAGCCGGCCGGTGGTGTGGTCGAAGCTCATGATGTTGAGCTTGGTGCCCGGCGCGGCGTTGAACACGTTGGGGAACGTGATCTGCAACGGCACGGCGAACGTGTCCACGCCGGGGGCCTGGATCGTGATGTCGAAGGTGTGCTCCAGCACGCCGGCCGGCAGCATCTCGCGCACCAGTTCCGGCGGTACGGTGTTGATGCCGATCTGCACGTTGGTGAGCGGCTGGCCGTCGAAGCCGATGGCGGCGCCGGGCTGCACGGTCAGCGTCAGCGCGTTGCGCCACTCGTCGATCACGCCGGGGGCGGACTGCTCGTCCACGGTGATCACGGTGGGCACCGTGTCGCTCACGGCCTGCATGGCCGAGGTCTGCACGCGCGGCAGGTAGATCTCGCTGCGGTCGGCGTTCTCGCGCTGCGACTCGTCCTTGCCCATGCTGCCCATGGCGGTGTTGGTGATGCCGGGCCGCAGCACCAGGTCCATCACCATTTCCGGGAAGAAGATGCCGGCCGGTGCATTGCTGGCGGTGCGTCCGTCGATGGCCAGCTTGACCGTGCCCACGGGCACGCCGTCGAACGCGAAGTTGCCCTGCGCGTCGGTGAAGACGGCCCGGTCTTCCTGGCCGATGATCCAGACCTTGGCGTTGGCGATCGGGTTCAGGAACACGTCGTCCGGTGTGTGGATCACGCCATCCGGCCCGCGGCGGATGTCGTCGAAGGTCATCGGCAACAGATCGGCGCCGGGGTCCAGCACGCGGCCGACGAGGCGGGTGCCGATGACCGAGGTGGTGCTGACGGTCGTGAAGCTCCAGCTGAAGTCGCCGCCGGCCGTGCCGTTGCCATAGGCATCGAGGAAGGCGCCGTCCTGCGCGGCGCGGATCGATGCGCCCTTCAGGTGCAGCGTGATGGTCGAGCCGCCGGGCATCGGCGCGTCGGGCAGCAGCCAGGCGAAGCTGCCGTCCAGCGCCGGCACGATGGTCATGGCCAGCCGGCTGCCGTCGGGCCCGGTGGCGTAGAAGCTGTCGGCCGTCAGCGTGGCCGGGTTCACGGCGCGGCTGAAGAAGACCTGCGGCCGGTAGGTGCTGCCGATGTCGCGCATGGCGTCGTCGGGCGTGACGCGGGTGATGCTGAAGGGCGCCAGCTCGGCCAGCGAGACCGTGCGCGCCAGCGTGCTGGTGTTGCCGGCCGCGTCGGTGGCGACCAGGCGCAGCGTGTGCTGGCCCACCGACAGGTCGCCCAGCGGCAGGGCCTGGTCGAAGCCGCCGGTGGTGGCGTCGAAGGTGATGGTCTTGCTGGCGCCGCCGTCGATGCTGTAGCGCAACGCGACCAGCGCCGTGCCGGTGGCGTCGGCAGCGCCGATCAGGCGGCTGTCTGCGTCCAGCGCGGCGGCGTTGGCGATGCTGGTCAGCGCCAGCGTCGGCGCCCGCGTGTCCAGCGTGAAGCTGCGCGTATACCCCGCGCTGATGTTGCCGGCCGCGTCGCGTGCGATCAGCGTGACGGTGTGCTCGCCGTCCTGCGAGCCGTTCAGCGCGAACGCGGTGGTGATGCTGAAGCGGCCATCGGCCCCCAGCGTCAGGTCCGCCAGCGCCCCGTTGTCGATACGGTACTGCGCGCTCGCGACACCCGACAGGTTGTCCAGCACCTGCCCGGTCAGCGTCAGGTTGGCATTCGTGTCTGCCGCGCTGTCGGCCATCACCACGTTGGGCGCCTGCTCGTCCTCGGTCAACGCAAAGCGCGCCAGCACCGCATCGGCCACCTTGCCGCCGATGACGGCGCCCTCGGTGTTCGCAAAGCTGGTGTGGATGCCGGCGTAGATGCGGCTCATGCCCGCCTCCTGCGCGGCCTGCGTGAAGCTGGTGAAGCTGCGCGTCACGCCCGGCACCGTCACGCTGATGGTGCTGAAGGCCGTGTTCTCGCCGAACGTGGCCGACAGGATGCCGGCGGCCGCGGCGCTGAAGGTCGAGTGGCCGGACACATAGTCCGGGTGCGGCGGGCTGATCAGGAGCGAACGCCAGGTGGCATCGACCTGCGTGCCGGCATTGCCGTCCAGGTCGGCATTGTTGATCGCGGTGACGGGCCGCCAGAAGTCGTAGGTGTACTTGGTGTCCCAGCAGGCAATGGCCGCATCGGCCAGCGCCACGTTCAGCTGCGCCATCAGGCGTGCGTTGGCCGTCAGGCTGTTGCCCTGCGCGCTGGCGATCTGCTGGGCGATCAGGTTCCAGTGCCCCGGCGGCGTGTAACTGCCCCCGCCATCGGCCCAGAACTGCGCCTGCTGCGTCTGGTCGGCCGTGCGCACGCTGCTGGTCTCGCCACCGATCAGGCGCACCTGCTCCACGGCGGCCGCGTACGCCGCCGAATCGATGGCCGGTGGCGGCGGCGCGCGGAACTGGTCGCCCGAGGCGAGCGCGAACGGCGTCACGCTGCCCCACTGCGGATGCTCGGCCACCAGGTACATCGGCCCGGTCGGGCGCCACTGGCCGATGGCGGTGCCGCCATCGTCCACCGTGAAGTCCTGGTAGCCATCGTTCGCACGCAGCATCACGATCGACTGCGCCACGCGCTGGCCCAACGCGATGCCGGCCGTCTTGGCGGCGCCATCGGTCACCGCCGCCAGGCTGCTGGCCAGGGCGGCATCCAGCACCGTGCGCTGCGAGGGGTAGAACGCATGCAGGATCTCGTAGGCCGCCTGGGCCACCGCCGCCTGCACCGACACCGGCCCCGTCACGCTGTCCTGCACCATGAAGGCGGCCGAGCCTTCGATGGCCGCCAGCGTGTCGTACACCGCCAGGCTCTGCATCGCCAGGATGCGCGTGGCCTCCTCGGGCGTGGTCACATCGCGCTGGATCGATTCCAGCGCAATCTGGTTCCAGGCCAGCACCGGGTCGGCGCTGGTGGTCGGCGCTACGCGCGTGATGGTGCGGGTGATGCTGGTGCTGTTGCCGGCCGCATCCAGCACGCCCAGCGTGACGGCGTTGCTGCCCAGGGCCAGGTCCACACCCGGCAGCGTGAAGGCGCCGGTGCCGCTGGCGACCACGGCCAGGCCCTGCGCGCCCAGCGTGACGGAGGCATTGGCCTCCACCGTGCCGGCCAGCACGGCAATCGCATCGTCCGTGCGGCCGGTGTCGCCACCCAGCGCATCGGTGATGCTGATGCCGAAGCTGCCGCCCGTGGGGGCGATGGAGTCCAGCGTGAAGGCCAGATTCACGGCGGCCGAGCGGTTGCCAGTGGCGTCTTCGGCCACCACGCGCAGGGTGTGCGCGCCTTGCGCCAGCGTGCCGCCGGCCAGGGTGGCCAGCTGGGCGGCGGTGATCGTGAAGGCGCCATTGGCGCCCAGCGCGACGCTGAGGTCGGTGAAGGTGGGCACGGCGCCGGGGTCCAGCGCCACCAGCAGCCGCGTGGCCGCCACGTTGTCGCTGGCAAAGCCCGAGACGCGCGCGTCGTTGGTGATGCCGTCGGTGGCCGAGCGGCCGCTGTCGCTCAGCAGCGCCATGTTGACGACCGGCGCTTCGCCATCGACGGTGCCGGGGGCCGTGCGCTGCACCGAGAGGTTCACCGTGCCGGTGTTGCCGGCCAGGTCTGTCAGCGTGAACGTGAAGGGGTTGGCGCCCAGGGTGAGCGGCACACCGTTGAAGGCGAACACGCCGGTGGTCTCGTCGGCCGTCATGCTGGCCACGCCGAGCTGCACGATGGTGCCGGGCGCGGTGGTGCCCTGCAGCGTCACGCTGGCGCTCTCGGTGATCAGGTCGCCGACGGTGCCGGTGTCGGAGGCGGCGGCCAGGGTGGCCGTGCCGGTGGGGGCGACGGAGTCGAGCGTGAAGGCCAGCGTGCGGGCTGTGGAGCGGTTGCCTGCGGCGTCGACGGCCACCACGCTGAGGGAATGGGCGCCTTGGCCCAGCGTGCCGCCAGCCAGGGTGTTGAGTTGCGCAGCAGTGAGGCTGAAGGTTCCAGCGGTGAGGGCGCTGGTCAGGTCGACCTCGCTCGCCGCATCGAGCGCGACCAGCAACTGCGTCACGCCCACGTTGTCGCTGACGGTGCCGGTGATGCGGGCGTCGTTGGTGATGCCGTCGTTGTTGGAAGCGCCGGTGTCGGCCACCAGTGCCAGCGTGTCGACGGTGGGCAGCGTGGTATCGGTAGGCGGCACCACGACACGCTCGACCGTGAGGCTGGCGGTACCGGTGTTGCCGGCCGCATCGGTCAGCGTGAAGTTGAAGGCGTTGGCACCCACGGCCAGCGGCACGCCATTGAACGCGAACACGCCGGTGGTCTCGTCGGCCGTCATGCTGGCCACGCCGAACTGCACGGCGACGCCGGGGCTGGTGGTGCCCACGAGCGTCACGCTGTCCAGCGTGGTCTGGCCATCGCCCACCGTGCCGGTGTCCGAGGCGGCGGCCAGCGCGACTGTCGCGGTGGGGGCGGTGGTGTCCAGCGTGAAGGACAGCGTGCGGGCTGTGGATCGGTTGCCGGCGGCGTCGACCGCGACCACGCTCAGACTGTGCGCACCCTGGGCCAGCGTGCCGCCTGCCAGCGTGCTCAGCTGCGCGGCGCTGAGGCTGAAGCTGCCAGCGGTGAGCGCGCTGGTCAGATCGACCTCGCTCGCCGCATCGAGTGCGACCAGCAGTTGCGTCACACCCACGTTGTCGCTGACGGTGCCGGTGGCACGGGCGTCGCTGGTGATGCCATCGCTGGCCGAGCGGCCGGTGTCGGCCACCAGCGCCAGGGTGTCGACGGTGGGCAGCGTGGTGTCAGTAGGCGGCACCACGACACGCTCGACCGTGAGGCTGGCCGTGCCGGTGTTGCCGGCAGCATCGGTCAGCGTGAAGTTGAAGCTGTTGGCACCCACGGCCAGCGGCACGCCGTTGAACGCGAACACGCCGGTGGTCTCGTCGGCCGTCATGCTGGCCACGCCGAACTGCACCACCGTGCCAGGGCTTGTCGTGCCGACCAGGGTCACGCTGTCCAGCGTGGTCTGGCCATCGCCCACTATGCCGGTGTCCGACGCTGCGGCCAACGCGACCGTGGCGGTGGGGGCGGTGGTGTCCAGCGTGAAGGACAGCGTGCGGGCTGTGGATCGGTTGCCTGCGGCGTCGACGGCGACCACGCTCAGGCTGTGTGCGCCTTGGCCCAGCGTGCCGCCGGCCAGGGTGTTCAGTTGGGCCACGCTCAGACTGAAGCTGCCAGCGGTGAGCGCGCTGGTCAGATCGACCTCGCTCGCCGCATCGAGCGCGACCAGCAACTGCGTCACACCCACGTTGTCGCTGACGGTGCCGGTGACGCGGGCATCGCTGGTGATGCCGTCGCTTGCTGAGCTGCCGGTATCCGCGACCAGTGCCAAGGTATCGACGGTGGGCAGCGTGGTGTCAGTAGGCGGCACGACAACGCGCTCGACGGTCAGACTGGCCGATCCCGTGTTGCCGGCCAAATCGGTCAAAGTGAAGCTGAAGGGGTTTGCCCCGACTGCCAGCGGCACGCCGTTGAATGCAAACACGCCGGTGATCTCGTCGGCCGTCATGCTGGCCACGCCGAACTGCACGGCTGTGCCGGGGCTGGTGGTGCCGACCAGGGTCACGTTGTCCAGCGTGGTCTGGCCATCGCCCACCGTGCCGGTGTCCGAGGCAGCGGCCAGCGCCACCGTGGCGGTGGGGGCGGTGGTGTCGAGTGTGAAGGCGAGCGTGCGGGCTGTGGATCGGTTGCCGGCGGCGTCCACCGCCACCACGCTCAGGCTGTGTGCGCCTTGGCCCAGCGTGCCGCCGGCCAGGGTGTTCAGTTGGGCCACGCTCAGACTGAAGCTGCCAGCGGTGAGGGTGCTGGTCAGGTCGACTTCAGTGGCGGCATCGAGCGCGACCAGCAGTTGCGTCACGCCCACGTTGTCGCTGACGGTGCCGGTGACACGGGCGTCGCTGGTGATGCCATCGGTGTTGGAAGCGCCGGTGTCGGCGACGAGCGCCAGCGTGTCCACAGTTGGATGCGTCGTATCCCCCGGCGGCAGCGCCACGCGCTCCACGCTCAGGCTGGCCGTGCCCGTGTTCCCCGCCAAGTCCGTCAGCGTGAAGCCGAAGGTGTTGCCCCCCAGCGCCAGCGGCACGCCGTTGAAGGCGAAGGCGCCGGTGGTCTCGTCGGCCGTCATGCTGGCGGCACCCAACTGCACGGCCACCCCGGGGCCGGTGGTGCCGGTCAGCGTCACCGTGCCCAGCGTGGTCTGGCCATCGCCCACCGTGCCGGTGTCAGACGCCGGCGCCAGCTGCACCGTGGCCGTTGGGGCGGTGGTGTCCAGCGTGAAGGCCACGCGGGCGACGGCCGAGCGGTTGCCGGCGCCATCGATCGCCCGCAGCTCCACCACGTGCGCGCCCTGGGCCAGCGTGCCGCCGGCCAGTTGCGCCAATGCGGCGGCGTCCAGCAAGTAGCCGCCCGTGACGGCGCTGGGCGTGATGGCGGTGTAGGCCGCATTCGGCGCCGCATCGATGCGCGCCTCGAAGCCGGTCACGCCCAGCGCATCGCTGGCCTGCAGCAGCAGCGCGGCCGCATTGGTGACGCCGTCGCTGGCCGAGGCGCCGCTGTCGCTCTGCAGCGCCGCACTGAGCAGCGGGGCCGTGGTGTCGCCGGCCACCACCTGCAGCTGGGGCAGGGCAGTCGGCGCAACGGTGGCGTTGTTCACGCGCACGGTGGGCGGGAACTGCGGGGCGACCACGCGGGTGGTGCCAGTGAGGTTGCCGCCGACCACCAGTTCCTGCAAGCGGTTGGCACTGGTGCCCAGCACGGCGCCGGTGGTGGGGTCCACGCCGGCATGCACCTGGCTGTCCACCACGTCGCCGCCCACGCGCAAGCGGGCCAGCGTGCCGGCCTTGAAGCTGTCGGCATTGGCGCCGGTGCCGCCCAGGGCCCGGTCGGCCCCCAGGTCGGCGCCCACCAGCACGGTCATGCCGCGCATGCTGCCGCCCACCTGCAGCACGCCGATGGCGCTTGCCGCCACCGTGCCGGCGGCATCGCCCACGATGTACAGCTGCGTCACGGCGCCGCCGAAGTGCGCGCGCCAGCTGGGGCTGGTGCTGCCGATCTGCACAGCGCCGGTGCGCCCGTTGATGTCCCAGGTGCCGCTCGCCGTGCCGCCAATGGCCACGCCGCTCAACACCGTGGCGGTTGCGCCGGGCGTGCCAACGGTCAGTGCGGCATCGAAGGCGCCCGTCACGCCCAGCTGCAGCAGCGAGGCGGCGACCAGGCGCGAGGAGCCGCCCGTCCAGCTGTCGGCCTGCACGCGCAGCGCGGTCTGGCCGGCCAGCACGTCGCTCTCGTGCACGTCGCCCAGGCGCAGCGTGGTGCTGGCGCCGGCGAGCTCCAGGGACGCATTGGTCAGGTCGCCCAGCGTGAGGCTGGTGACGGCGCCGCTCAGCCGCGCGCTGCCCTGCAGGTCGGCCAGGGCCAGGTCCAGCGTGCCGATGGCACTGGTGCTGGTGATGCTGGTCAAGAGCGCATGGTCGGCGCCGCCCTGGGTCTGCAGCGTGACGCGGCTGGCCGCGTTGGTGCCGGTGATCGCCAGCGCGTAGCTGCCGTCATCGGCCTGCACCAGCTGGGCCGATCCGGCGCCGGTGACGACCACGCTGGCCTGCACCGCCAGGGCCGAGGCGCTCAGGGCCTGGGCTTGTTCGCGCGCGGGCTCCTGCGTCTGCGTGTCCGCCGGTGGCGGGGCCAAGAGCGTGGCGACATCGGCCGACATCAGCAGGCGCGGCTCCAGCGGCTCGAAGCGCATGCGACCTGCGACCGGGGTCAAGGCATCGACCAGCTCGCGCCGCCAGGTGGAGAACTGGCGCTTCAGCGCCTGCACCAGGTCGTGGAAGATGAAGCGCGTGGCGCGTGCGACCAGGGTCAGCAGCAGGGCGGCGGGGCGCGCGCGCGGGCGCTGCTGTTGCGGGCGGGCGCGGCGGGACGATGCGGAAGGACGGCGCATGGGAACTCCTCGGAGGCGGCGTAATGGACGGGCGCACCGCTGCGCCGGCGGCCTGGTGTCAGGCCACCTGAAGTCGTGACGGATCGAAAAAAGCGGAAAACGCCGCCAGCCGGCGGCGTGGAATCAGACCGGCGGCGTGCTCGGCGCGGCGCGCGGTCGGCGGCGGCTCTTGGCGCTGCCGAGCAGGGCGATGCCCAGGCCCATCAGGGCCCATGTGCCCGGTTCGGGCACGTCGTTGGTAGGTCGGATGGCAATGTTCAGCGTGCCCTGTGCGATCGGTTCGAAGGTGTCGAGGTCCAGCAGCGCATAGAACTGGTCGGCAAACGGCGCGAGGCGAATGAAGCTGATGCTGGCTTCGGCGAACTCACCGATGCCCAGATCGGCGAACGCCTGCAGCGTGAGCTCACCGTCGCTGGGCCCTTGGCCCGGCAACGGCAGTGGCGGCACCCACAGCGGCGACACCGAGCCCAGCGCGAGATCGGCGTAGGCCGCCGTCGGGAACAGCAGGTTGACGGCGTAGTTGGCGGTCAAGTCGCCCACGCGGTAGGTGATCTGCCAGGCGTCCTGGCCGGCCGTGGTGTCCGCCAGATCGGTTGCGGTCGCCGTGATTACCACCGCCTGCGCCTGCAGGCACAGCAGGCAGCCGAAGATCAACGCCAGAAGACGTTTGTGAAACGAGTAGCACGCCATCGAATCCTCCGCAACTGTAAAGAATCGCCTATTGCGCATCAAAGTGCCTGAAAGTAGGCAACTTCATGCAATTGTTGTAAGCCAAAACCCCGTCGAGATCGTGACAAAGTTCCTGGACTACGTCAAATGACATTTGGCTGACAACGTCCACCATTTGAAGGATGCGGGTGGCGGCGGGGCGATCGCATACCGCGCGGGACAGGCGCGGGCGCTGCCTGCACGCCATCGGCGCAGGTACGGCTGCCCCCAATGCGCGCAGCGGGCAGCGCGGCGAAACCGCGCGTTCAGCCCTTGATGGCGGCGATGGCCTCGTCGACGCGGTCGACGGCGTGGATGGTCAGGCCCTCGATCGGCTTCTTCGGCGCATTCGCCCTGGGCACGACGGCGACCGAGAAACCCAGCTTGGCGGCCTCGCGCAGACGCTCCTGCCCACGCGGCGCTGGCCGCACCTCGCCGGCCAGGCCGACCTCGCCGAACGCGACAAAGCCCTTGGGTAACGGTTTGCCGCGCAGGCTGCTGGTGATGGCCAGCAGCACCGCCAGATCGGCTGCGGGCTCGGCGATGCGCACGCCGCCGACGGCGTTGACGAACACGTCCTGGTCCAGGCAGGCGACGCCCGCATGGCGGTGCAGCACGGCCAGCAGCATCGCCAGGCGGTCGCGGTCCAGGCCGACGGACAAGCGCCGCGGGCTGGGGCCGCCGTCGTCCACCAGCGCCTGGATTTCCACCAGCAGGGGCCGCGTGCCTTCCAGCGTGACCAGCACGCAGCTGCCCGGCACCGGCTCGGCGTGCTGGCTCAGGAAGATGGCGCTGGGGTTGCTCACGCCCTTCAGGCCACGCTCGGTCATGGCGAAGACGCCGATCTCGTTGACGGCGCCGAAGCGGTTCTTGATGGCCCGCACCAGGCGAAAGCTGCTGTGCGTGTCGCCCTCAAAGTACAGCACCGTGTCGACCATGTGCTCCAGCACGCGCGGGCCGGCCAGTGCGCCTTCCTTGGTCACATGGCCGACCAGCACGATGGCCGTGCCGGACGACTTGGCCGCGCGCGTGAGGTGCGCCGCGCATTCGCGCACCTGCGCCACCGAGCCGGGGGCCGAGGTGAGCTGCTCGCTGTAGACGGTCTGGATCGAGTCGATCACGGCGATGCCAGGCTTGCGCGCGTCCAGCGTGGCGAGGATTTTTTCCAGCTGCGTCTCGGCCAGCACCTGCACCTGGCTGTTGTCCAGGCCCAGGCGGCGCGAGCGCAGCGCCACCTGGGCGCCACTTTCCTCGCCGGTCACATACAGCGTGGGCATGCCGCCGCGTTGCAGTGTGTCCAGCGCCTGCAGCAACAGGGTGGACTTGCCGATGCCCGGGTCGCCACCGATCAACACCACGCCGCCATCGACGATGCCGCCGCCCAGCACGCGGTCCAGCTCTTCCTGCCCGGTGGGCGTGCGCGCGACGTCGCTGGCCTCGATGTCGGCCAGCGTCATCACGGCGGCGGCGGGCGCCAGCGAGGCGAAGCGGTTCTTGGCCGTGCCGGGCGCCGGCTGCGCCACGGTCTCGACCAGCGTGTTCCAGGCGTTGCAGTGCGGGCACTTGCCCAGCCACTTGGCACTGGTGCCGCCGCATTCGTTGCAGCTGTAGATCGACTTTTCCTTGGCCATGCGGGCGGCGATGGGGTGGCGGTGCGTTGGTGCGGCTTATTCGATCTTGGCGCCGGAGTCCTGCACGATGCTCTTCCACTTGGCGTGGTCGCTCTTGACGAGCGCACCGAACTGCTCGGCGCTCATCACCTGCGTTTCTGCGCCCTGGGCCTGGATGGCGGCCTGCATCTCGGGCATGGCCAGCAGCTTGTTGGCCTCGGCATTCATCTGGGCCACGATCTCTTTGGGCGTGCCGGCCGGCAGGAACAGGCCATACCAGGTGCTGACGTCGAAATCCTTGTAGCCCAGCTCGGCCACGGTGGGGATCTCGGGCGCCGAGCTGCTGCGCTTGGCGGACGTGACGGCCAGCGCGCGCAACTTGCCCGACTTCAGCTGCCCCATGGCCGAGGGCAGCGAGGAGACCATCAAGTCGATGTTGCCGGCCAGCACGTCCATCAGGGCCGGGTTCGAGCCCTTGTAGGGCACGTGGCGGATGTTGATGCCGGCGGCCCCCTTGAAGATCTCGCCGGCCAGGTGGATGGTGGTGCCGTTGCCGGGCGAGCCGAAGGTGATGGTGTCCGGCGCGTTGCGCGCGGCGGCGACCACGTCGCCTAGCGTGCGAAAGCGCGAGGTGCTGGCCGTGACGATCACCACCGGCGTGTAGGCCACGTGGGCCACGGCGATCAGGTCACGCGTGGTCTCGTAGGGCAGGTTCTTGTACAGCCAGGGCGCGACAACCAGGTTGTCCTTCTGGCCCATGACCATCTCGTAGCCGGTGGGCGCTGCGCGCACGGCCTCGCTGATGCCCACGGTGCCGCCGGCGCCGGCGCGGTTGTCGGCCACCACCGTCCACTTGCTGACCTCGGTGAACTTGGCCGCCACCAGGCGCGACAGGATGTCGGTGCCGCCGCCGGGCGGGAAGGGCACGATCAGCCGGATCGGCTTGGTCGGGAAAGCCTGCGCGGCCACCAGCGAGGGGGCCAGTGCACCGGCGGCCAGGGCACTGCAAAACGTACGACGGAACATGGGGGGTGTCTCCTGCAGGGGGTGGGCCCGCACGCCGGCGATGGCGGTCTGCGGGCGGGGGCGCCGGGCTTGCGTGCGCAGGGCCGGGCCGGGGGCGCAGATGATACCTGCGGCCCCAGGCCTGCACAGGGGCGGTTGATATACTCGCCCCCTGCAGCAAGCCCGTCAGATCAGCGCAGCCGAACTGCCCCAATGGCCGAAAGCCGCGAGGTCGGCGCCCATTCCTTCCCCCACCGGACCTGTGATCGCATGAGCTTCGCCCAAACCGACTTGCAACTGGAAGTCGCGGCCCTCCTCGTCGAGGCGCTGAACCTCGAAGTCGCCCCCGAGTCCATCGATCCCGCCGCGCCGCTGTACGGCGAGGGCCTGGGCCTCGATTCCATCGACATCCTCGAAGTGGCGCTGGTCGTCTCGCAGCGCTATGGCTTTCAGCTGCGCTCGGACGACGAGGACAACGTACGCATCTTCGGCTCGCTGGCCAGCCTGGCCGAGCACATTGGCGCGAACCGCACCCCGGCTGCCTGAGCCTTTCCCCCTGACCGTGCCTGCGCGGTTCCCACTTCCTGATCCGCAACCCGCCATGCCCGTCCGCATCGTGGCCGTCCTGCTGACGAGCCTGGCTTACATCGCCGCCTCGCACTGGCTGATGACGCGCGCCGACGCCTCCCCCTGGAACGCGGTGCTGGTGCTGGCCCCCATGCTGCTGGCCATCGCGCTGGGCGCCTGGCGCGCCGGCCAAAAGCCGTTGGCGGCGCTGGCGGCGGTGTCGCTCGTGGCGCTGTGCGCGCAGGCCACCTTGGCGCGCCCGCTGTCGGCCTCGCTGCTCTACCTGGCGCAGCACGTGGGCGTCAACGTGTTCCTGGCGGTGGGCTTCGGCGGCACGCTGCGGCGTGGCCAGACGTCGCTGATCACCACGCTGGCCGCGCGCGTGCACCGCAATTTCACGCCCGAGATGGCCGTCTACACACGCAAGGTCACGCTGGCCTGGACGCTGTATTTCGTGGCGATGGCGCTGCTGTCGCTGGCGCTGTATGCCTGGGCATCGTTCGACACCTGGGCGCTGTTCGCCAACCTGCTGACGCCGGTGGCCGTGGGCGCCATGTTCATCGGCGAGTACCTGCTCCGGTATTGGCTGCACCCCGATTTCGAGCGTGCCAGCCTGGCCGACGCGGTGCGCAGCTACATGCACGGCGGCAAGGACGCCGTGCCGCCGGACACGGTGCTGTGATGCAGGCGCATGCGCTGATCGCTGGCGAGGATGCGGACGCGCCCATCGCCTGGCGCGGCGGCCAGCCGATCGCGCGGCGCACCTACCTGGCCGACGTGCAGGCCCTGGCAGAGCGCCTGCCGGCCGACGGCGCCATGCTCAACCTGTCGGCCGACCGCTACCGCTTCGCCGTCGGCCTGGGCGCCGCCATGCTGCGCGGCCAGCCTAACCTGATGCCGCCCAACCAGCAGCGCGAGACCGTGGCCCGGTTGCTGAGCCTGTTCCCGCGCGCCTACGCGCTGGTCGACCGCGACGACACCGAGGTCGCGCTGCCCCGCATCGCCTATGCAGACGCCGCGCCGGGCGCTGCGGCCAGCCCCGACATCTCGCTGCCGCGCGACGCGCTGGCCGCGCATGTGCTGACCTCCGGCTCGACCGGCCTGCCGGTGCCGCACCCCAAGCGCTGGGGCCCGCTGGTGGACTGCACCGTGGCCGGCGCCAAACGCCTGGCCGAGCACCTGGGGCGGCCCGACCTGCAGGGGCTGAGCCTGGTGGCCACGGTGCCGCCGCAGCACATGTACGGCTTCGAATCGTCGGTGCTGATCGCGCTGCTGGGCGGCGCGGCGTTCGATGCCGAGCGGCCGTTCTACCCGGCCGACATCGCCGCCGCGCTGGCTCGCCTGCCGCGCCCGCGCATGCTGGTGACCACACCGTTCCATCTGCGCATGCTGCTGGAGGCCGGCATCGCGCTGCCGGCCGTCGACCTGGTGCTCAGCGCCACGGCGCCGCTGTCGCCGCAACTGGCCGCGCGTGCCGAGGCCGCGCTGCAAGGCCCGCTGGTCGAGATCTACGGCTGCACCGAGGCCGGCCAGGTCGCCACCCGGCGCACCACCGACGGCCCCGAGTGGCGCACCTACGACGGGCTGGTGCTGTCCGGCGACGGCGAGCACACGCAGGTGCACGGTGGCCACGTCATCGTGCCGACGCCGCTGGCCGACGTGCTGGAGGTGCTGGAGCCGGACCGCTTCCGGCTGCTGGGCCGCTCCAACGACCTGATCAACATCGCCGGCAAGCGCAACTCGCTGGCGCACCTGAACTTCCATCTGAACAGCACGCCCGGCGTGGCGGATGGCGCCTTCTGGCTGCCGGCCGACGAGGTCGACGGTGCCGTGACGCGGTTGGTGGCCTTTGTCGTCGTCGCCCCTGATCTGCCGGCCGGGCAGGCGCAGCAGGCCGTGTTGGCCGGCCTGCGCCCGCGCGTGGACCCGGTGTTCCTGCCGCGCCGCGTCGTGGTGGTGCCGGCGCTGCCGCGCGAGCCGTCGACCGGCAAGCTGCCGGCCATCGCGTTCGGCCAGTGGGCTCGCCAGCAACTCGCGCAGCGGTGATGGACGCCAGCGCCGTGCGCAGCCTGCCGCTGCACATTCCCGCCGACCACCCGGCCTTTGCCGGTCACTTCCCCGGCCAGCCGCTGCTGCCCGGCGTCTCGCTGTTGGCCGAGGTGCTGCAGGCGGTGCTGGCCGACCCCGCGCTGGCTGCGCGCGTGGGCACGGCGCCGCGCATCGGCAACGCCAAGTTCCTGGCGCCGGTGCGGCCCGGGGCGCAGCTGCAGATCCGGCTGGACGCGAGCGGCCGCGGCCTGCGCTTTGCCGTGCATGACCTGGGCGCGGACGAGCGCCTCGCGGCGTCGGGGCAGTTCGAACCTGCAGGCCCATGAGCCGCGCCCGGCCGCCCGAAGAGGCTCGCTCCGCAGGCGAAGCCGAAGGTGTCCCCATGAGCCACGCCCGGCCGCCCGAAGAGGCTCGCTCCGCAGGCGAAGCCGAAGGTGTCCCAGTGCGCCGCGCCCGGCCGCCCGAAGAGGCTCGCTCCGCAGGCGAAGCCGAAGGTGTCCCAGTGCGCCGCGCCGGGCCGCCCGAAGAGACGCGATCCGCCGTAGAAGTCGAACGCGCCCCCCGCGCGCGGCCGGTGCCCGCAGTGCCTCGCGAAGCCGCGCCGCCCGCGGACTGGGCCACGCAGCGCGAACGCGGCAACGCGTGGGCGATGCGGTGCATGTGCGCCATTGCCGTGGGGGCCGGCCGGCCGGCTGCGCGGCTGCTGTTGCTGCCGGCCACGCTGTACTTTCTGCTGTCCAGTGGCCGCGCGCGCCGCGCCTCGCGCCAGTACCTCACACGCGCGCTGGGCCGCCCGGCGCGCTGGCGCGACAGCTTGCGCCACTTCCACAGCTTTGGGGCCACCGTGCTGGACCGCATCTACTTCCTGCGCGGCAAGCTGGCGCGGTTCGAGATCGACAACCGCAACGTGCGCCCGGTCGAGGACGTGCTGGCAGAAGGCCACGGCGTGATGCTTCTCGGTGCGCACCTGGGCAGCTTCGAGGCGCTGCGCGCCGGCGCGCAGAGCATCGGCACGCGCGCCGCGATGCTCATGTACGAGGACAACGCACGCCTGATCAACGCCACGTTGAAGGCGATCGCGCCCAACGCGCAGCTGCACACCATCGCGCTGGGCCGCCCCGGCGCCATGCTGGCACTCAAGCGCTGGCTGGACGACGGCGGCATGGCCGGCCTGCTGGCCGACCGCACGCTGCCGGGCGCGGCGGCTGGGCGCTCGCGCACCTGGATGCTGCCCTTCCTGGGCCAGCCGGCGCCGTTCTCCGATGGCCCCCTGCGCCTGGCGGCCATGCTGCGCCAGCGCGTCTTTTTCATGGCCGGCCTCTACCATGGCGGGCGGCGCTACAGCCTGCGCTTCGAGCCGGTCGCCGACTTCCGTGAGGTGAGCGGCGCCGTGATGGAGCAGCAGGTGCAGGCCGCGCTGCAGCGCTATGTGGTGCTGCTCGAATCCATGTGCCGCGAAGCCCCGTATAACTGGTTCAACTTCTATGACTTCTGGGCAAGTGATGACGCTGCTTCCAAAGCCGGTTGACCGCCGCCAGGCCCTGGCCCTGCTCGCCGCCGGTGCCGTGCCGGCCCTGCATGCGCAAACGGCGTTCGACCTGCGCCAGCTGATGGGGCTGCTGGCCCAGGTGCAGGCCGGCGAGGCCACGTTCACCGAGGTGCGCCACTCCAGCGTGCTCGACCGGCCGCTGGAGAGCACCGGCCGGCTGTCGTTCCAGGCGCCCGACCGCTTCACGCGCGAGACGCTCAAGCCGCGCAGCGAAAGCCTGGCCGTGGACGGCAACACGCTGACCATGCGCCAGGGCAGCCGCAGCCGTACGCTGCAGCTGGACAGCGTGCCCGAGGCCGCGGTCATCGTCGAGGCCGTGCGCGGCACCCTGACCGGCAACCGCGAGGCCATCGAACGGCACTTCGACGCCCAGGTCTCCGGCACGCCGGCCAAGTGGACGCTCCTGCTGGCGCCGCGCGCCGCGCGCCTGCGCGAGCTGGTGACGCAGATCGCCGTCACCGGCCAGCAGGCCATGCTGCGCGAGATCACCGTGTCGATGACCGGTGGCGACTACTCCATCATGAAGATCCAGGCGAAATGACGCGCCGGTGTGCCCGCCGCCTGCGCATGGCGATCACCTGACATGCGCCGCCTGCGCAACGTTGCCATCGCGCTTTGGCTGGTCTTGGTGCTGGCCGCGGCCGCCATCACCGCCCGCACGCAGTACGTGGCCGACCTGTCGGCCTTCCTGCCGCGCGACCCGAGCGCCGAACAGGCCGTGCTGCTGGACCAGCTGCAAAGCGGCCTGGTCGCCCGGCTGGTGCTGGTCGGCATCGAGGGCGGCACGCCGGAGCAGCGCGGCGAGGCCTCGGTGCAGCTGGCCAAGGCGCTGCGCCAGAGCGGCGCGTTCGACGCCGTGCACAACGGCGACAACACCGGCTTCGAGGAGACGGGCAAGTTCCTGTTCGCGAACCGCTACCTGCTGAGCCCGGGCGTGGACGCGCAGCGCTTCACGGTCGACGGCCTGCGCGACGCCATCTACGACACCACGGCGCTGCTGGGCACGCCGGCCGGCAGCTTGATCAAGCCCATCCTGCTGCGCGACCCGACCGGTGAGACCCTGCGCATGGCCGAGACCATGCTGCCCGCGCAAGCGCCGCGCAGCGACGGGCGGGTCTGGGTCTCGCGCGATGGCAACCGTGCCGTGGTGCTGGCCACCACGCGCGCCGACGGTGGCGACCTGGACGGGCAGGAGAGGGCGCTGGCGCTGGTGCGCAGCAGCTTTGCGCCGTCCGAGGCCCAGGGGTTGCAGCTGGTCGTCTCCGGCTCGGGCAGCTTCGCCGTGGCTTCGCGCGCGCAGATCAAGACCGAGGTCGAGCGCCTGGCGATGGCCGGCGGCGTCATCGTGGTCGGGCTGCTGCTGCTGTCGTTCGGTGGCTCGTTGCGCACGCTGCTGACAGCGCTGCTGCCGGTCACCACCGGCGTGCTGGCCGGCATCGCCGCCGTCAGCCTGGTGTTCGGCAACGTGCACGGCATCACGCTGGGCTTTGGCACCACGCTGATCGGCGAGGCGGTCGACTACGCCATCTACTACCTCATCCAGGCGCGCGGCGTGCCCGGCGCTGCGGTGGGCGCGGGTGCGCGGCGCTGGCTGGGCGGCAGCTGGCCCACCGTGCGGCTGGGGTTGTGGACGTCGCTGTGCGGCTTTGCGGCGCTGCTGTTCTCTGGCTTTCCGGGGCTGGCGCAGCTGGGCGTGTTCTCCATCGCCGGGCTGGCCGGTGCCGCGCTGACCACGCGCTACGTGCTGACCGTGCTGTCGCCCGACGGCGCGCCCGGCATGGGCCTGCGCCGCCACCTGGGCCGCGCTGTCGCCGCTGCCATGGGGGTGCTGCAGCGCCTGCGCTGGCCGCTGGCGGCGCTGGCTGTGGCCGCCGCCGTCGCGCTGGCGTGGATGCCCTCGCCCTGGCGCGGCGACCTGGCCTCGCTGAGCCCGGTCGGCGACGAGAAGATGCAGATCGACACCGCGCTGCGGGCCGACCTGGGCGCCAGCGATTCCGGCATCGTCGTCGCCGTGACCGGCACCGACGAAGCCAGCGTGCTGCGCGCCGCCGAGGCCGCCGGTGCCCGGCTCGACGCGCTGGTGGCCGACGGCCGGCTGGCCGGCTACTCATCCCCCGCGCGCATTCTGCCCAGCCCGGCCGTGCAGCAGGCGCGGCGCGATGCGCTGCCGCAGGCCGAGACGCTGCGCGCGCGCCTGCAGGAAGCCGCTGTCGACGGCCCCATCGCCGCCGCCCGGCTGGAGCCCTTCGTCGCCGAAGTCGCGCAGGCCCGTACCCAGCCGCTGCTGACCCGCACCGCGCTGGAAGGCACGCCGCTGGCAGCCGCCTTCGACGCGCTGCTGGTGCGCGGCAGTGGCGAGCGCCCCTGGCGCGGCCTGATCACGCTGGCACAGGGCGAGCAGCCGCTGGACGTGGCCGCAGTGCGCGCAGCCTTCGCCGACCAGCCGCAGGTGCAGGTGGTCGACATCGCGGGCGAGCTGCGTGGCATGTACACCCGCTACCTGCGCGAGGCCGGCGTGCAGGCGGCGCTGGGCGCGCTGGCGCTGTGCCTCGTGCTACTGGTCCATCTGAAGTCGTTCCGGCGCCTGGGCCGCATCGCCGTGGCGGTCGGCGCGGCGACGCTGATCGTCATTGCCGCGCTGGCGGCGAGCGGTGTGGAGCTGGGCATCCTGCACCTGGTCGGCCTGCTGCTGACGGTGGCCATCGGCTCCAACTACGCGCTGTTCTTCGACCAGCTGCGCGCCGAGCAGGACGCCCACACCGGCCCTGAGCCGTTCGCGCTGGACCACGATCTGCTGGCCTCGCTGGCGCTGGCCAACGTGACGGCGGCCACGTCCTTCTTTCTGCTGGCGCTCTCTGGCATCGCCACGCTGAACGCGCTGGGGCAGGTGGTGGCGCCGGGCATCGTGCTGTGCCTGCTGCTCTCGGCGGCGTTCATTCCTACGCGGCCGCCAGCCGTCAACGGGTAAATTCGCGCCGCCATGCATGCTGCACCCGCCCCTGTCCTGCACACCACGCGCTGGCGCGCGCCGATGTTGCTCAAGGCCAGCGCCGCCTGCCATCTGGGCGCGGCCGGCCTGGTGGTGGCCGCGCCAGCGTTGTGGCCCTGGGCGCTGGGCGCCGTCGTGCTGGACCATGCGCTGATCACCGCCACCGGCCTGTGGCCGCGCTCGACCTGGCTGGGTGCCAACGTGCTGCGCCTGCCGGATGCGGCGGCGCGGCGCGGCGAAGTCGCCATCACGCTGGACGACGGGCCGGACCCGCAGGTGACGCCCCAGGTGCTGGACATCCTGGACGTGCACGGCGCACGCGCCACGTTCTTCTGCATCGCCCAGCAGGCCGAGCGCCACCCGGCGCTGGCCCGCGAGATCGTGCGGCGTGGCCACAGCGTGCAGAACCACAGCCTGCGGCACCGCCACCACTTCTCGCTGCTCGGCCCGGCCGGCTTTCGGCGCGAGATCGGGCAGGCGCAGGACCGGCTGGCGCAGCTCACCGGCCAGCGGCCCACCTGCTTTCGCGCGCCGGCCGGCTTGCGCAACCCGTTCCTCGACCCGGTGCTGCACGGCCTGGGCCTGACGCTGGTGAGTTGGACGCGGCGCGGCTTCGACACGCGCCAGAGCGACCCGCAGGCCGTGCTGGCGCGGCTCACGCGCGGCCTGGCCGCCGGCGACATCCTGCTGCTGCACGACCGCCACGGCGCGACGATGGCCGACGGCCGCCCCGTGGTGCTGGCCGCGCTGCCGGCGCTGCTGCAGCGTGTGCGCGAAGCCGGCCTCACCACGACCACCGTACCCGAGGCACTGGCATGACAGCGCCCCGCCCCCTCTCCCCGACCTTCTCCCGCGAGGGGAGAGGGCGACTCACCGCTCAACGCCCGATGACCACCCTCGCCTGGACCACCCTGCTCGACACCGCCTGCGCGCCCTACCGCGCGGCCGGCCGCTTCGCCTGGCATTTCGCGCGCGGCAAGCTCTCCATGGACCCGGTGTTCCGCTATGTGATCGAACAAGGCCACATCCGCCCCGGCGCGCGCGTGCTGGACATCGGCTGCGGTCAGGGCCTGCTGGCCAGCCTGTTGGCCAGCAGCAGCACCCTGGCACAACGAGGCCAGTGGCCGGCTACCTGGCCGCCCGCCCCGGCGCCGGCGCAGGTGACCGGCATCGAACTCATGCCGCGCGATGTCGAACGCGCTCGCGCCGCGCTGGCCGCGCTGGGCGACAAGGCCCGCTTCGTCTGCGGCGACATGCGCACCACCGAGTTCCCAGCCGTCGACGCGGTCGTCATCCTGGACGTGCTGCACTACATCGCCATCGCCGATCAGAACCAGGTGCTCGCCCGCGTGCGCGCCGCGCTGCCACCCGGCGGCCTGCTGCTGCTCCGCGTGGGCGATGCCGCCGTGCGCCGCGGCTTTGCCATCAGCCAGTGGGTGGACGCCGTCGTCACGCGCATCCGCGGCCACCGCGTGCTGCCGCAGTACGGGCGCACGCTGGCCGCCTGGTCGGCGCAGTTGCAGACGCTGGGCTTCGACGTGCGCAGCCAGCCCATGAGTGCCGGAACCCCGTTCGCCAACGTTTTGTTGATCGCCAAGGTAGCCCCATGAATCCATTGGCCATCACGGCCTTCACCCTGACCAGCGCGCTCGGGGCCGGGCAGGCCGCCACGCTGGACGCCCTGCGCGCGCAGCGCTCGGGCCTGGCGCCGCTGCGCTTTCATGGCCTGCCGCTGGCCACCTGGACCGGCGAGGTCGACGGTGTGGACGCCATCGCGCTGCCCGACCATCTTGCGCATTTCGACTGCCGCAACAACCGCCTGGCCTGGCTGGCGCTGCAGCAGGACGGCTTCCTCGATGCCGTGGCGAAGGCGCGCGCGCGTTGGGGTGCGGCCCGCGTCGGCGTGTTCCTGGGCACCAGCACCTCGGGCCTGCTGCAGACCGAGCTGGCCTACCAGAACCGCCAGGCCGATGGCGCGCTGCCCGAGGGCTTTCGCTACGCCGAGACGCAAAACTCGTATTCGCTGGCCGCGTTCACCGCGCGGGCGCTGGGGCTCACCGGGCCGGGCGCCGTGGTCTCCACTGCCTGCTCGTCCAGCGCAAAGGTGTTCGGCAACGCCCAGCGCATGCTGCACGCCGGCTGGATCGACGCGGCCGTCGTAGGCGGCGTCGACTCGCTGTGCCTGACCACGCTGTACGGCTTCAACGCGCTGGAACTGCTCTCGCCCGAGGCCTGCCGGCCCTGGGACGCCGAGCGCCGGGGCCTGTCGATCGGCGAGGCCGGCGCCTTCATGCTGATCGAGCGCCACAACGGCGGCCAAGACAGCGCCGCCCCGCAGGGCTGGGTGCTGGGTGTGGGCGAGACCAACGACGGCCACCACATGAGCACGCCGCACCCCGAGGGCGCCGGTGCCATCGCCGCCATGCGTGCGGCGCTGGCCGCTGCCGGCCTGCAGCCGGGCGACATCGACTACATCAACCTGCACGGCACGGCCACGCCGACCAACGACAGCTCGGAAGACCGCGCCGTGCGCGCCGTCTTCGGCGAGGCCACGCCGCCTGCCAGCTCGACCAAGGGCGCCACCGGCCACACGCTGGGCGCGGCCGGCGGCATCGAGGCGGCGATCTCCCTGCTGGCGCTGCGCCACGGCTTCATGCCCGGCGGCCTGCACCGCAGCACGCCGGACCCGGCGCTGCACGCGCAGTACCTGGACGCGAACCGCGACGCGCCGCTCGCCCATGTGCTGAGCAACTCCTTCGGCTTCGGCGGCACGAACGCCTGCCTGGTGTTGGCGGGAGGCGCCGACAACACCACGGTCCTGCCCGCACGGCGGTGGGATGGAGGCGCCCGATGAGCCAATCGATGAACCAACCCCTGCCCCTGTACATCGACGGCATCGGCCTGCTCGGCCCCGGCCTGCCGAGCTGGGAGGCGGCCCAGCCCGTGCTGCGCGGCGAGGCCGGCCACGTGTTCGCGCCGACCGTGCTGACGCCGCCGGCCCGCCTGCCGCCGGCCGAGCGGCGCCGCTCCGGTGCCGTCATGCGGCTGGCCATGGGCGTGGCCGACGAGGCGGTCGCGCACGCCGGTGTCGACCCGTCGCAGCTGGCCACGGTGTTCAGCTCGTCCGGTGGCGAGGGCGCCAACTGCCATTCGCTGTGCGAGTCGCTGGCCGTGCCGAACCCGCAGATTTCGCCCACGCGCTTCACGAACTCGGTGCACAACGCGGCGGCCGGCTATTGGCACATCGCCGTGGCCAGCCGGGCCACCTCGACCAGCCTGTGCGCGCACGACGGCAGCTTCAGCGCCGGCCTGGCCGAGGCGGCCACGGCTGTGCACGCGGACGGGCGTCCTGTGCTGCTGGTGGCCTACGACCTGCCGTACCCCGAGCCGCTGAACAGCAGCCGGCCGATTCCCGAGAACTTCGGCGTGGCCTTGCTGCTGTCGCCCTCGCGCAGCGCCAAGAGCCTGGCGGCGCTGCAGGTGCAGCCGCTCGCCGGCGGCGTCGAGATGGCCACGCGTTGCGACGACGCCTCGCTCGAAGCACTGCGCACGGCCATCCCCTGCGCGGCTGCACTGCCATTGCTGCAGGCGTTGGCGTTGCGGGCGCCCGGTGTGCTGGTGCTCGATTACCTGGACGGTCTGCAACTGCGCGTGCAGATGCAACCCCAGTCGTGATGCTCGACCACGCCGGCATCGCCCGCCTGATCCCGCACAGCGGCACCATGTGCCTGCTCGCGCGGATGGAGCGCTGGGATGCCAGCACCATCGTCTGCCATGCCACCAGCCACCGCGATGCCGACAACCCTTTGCGCACCACCGGCGGCCTGCTGTCGCCCTGCGCCATCGAATACGCCGCCCAGGCCATGGCGCTGCACGGCGCGCTGATCGGCCAGGCCGCTGGCGTGCCGGCCACGCCCGGCTACCTGGCCAGCGCACGCGGCGTGCAGCTGCACTGTCTGCGGCTGGACGAGCTGGCCGGCGAGCTGCGCGTCGAGGTGACGCGCCAGGCCGGCGATGCGCAGCAGATCCTCTACCACTTCCGCGTGCAGCACGAGGGCCAGCCGGTGGCCGAAGGCCGTGCCGCCGTGGTGCTCAACACCCCCTTATCTGCATGACATCCACTCCGACGCGCAAACGCGCCCTCGTCACCGGCGCCAGCGGCGGCCTGGGCCGCGCGATTGCGCTGCAGCTGGCGCACAGCGGCCACCATGTCATCGCCCATGCCAACCAGCGGCTGGAGGCGGCGCAGGCGCTGGCCGACGAGATCCGCGCGGCCGGTGGCAGTGCCGAGGCCGTGGCCTTCGACGTGACCGATGGCCCGGCCACGGCGGCGGCCTGCGCGCAGCTGGTCGCGGCCGGCGCGGTGCAGATCCTCGTCAACAACGCCGGCACGCACGACGACGCGGCCTTCCCCGCGCTGCGCGCCGAGCAGTGGCACCAGGTCATCGATGTCTCGCTGAACGGCTTCTTCCACGTCACGCAGGCGCTCAGCATGCCCATGGTGCGCACGCGCTGGGGCCGCATCGTCAACATGTCCTCGGTCGCCTCGCTGATGGGCAACCGTGGCCAGGTGAACTACGCCGCCGCCAAGGGCGCGCTCAACAGCGCCACCAAGTCGCTGGCGCTGGAGCTGGGCAGCCGCGGCATCACCGTCAACGCCGTGGCACCGGGCATCATCGCCACCGGCATGGCGCAGGATTTCGACAAAGCCACCATCGAGCGTATCGTGCCGATGAAGCGGGCCGGCACGGCGCAGGAGGTGGCGGCGCTGGTCGGCTTTCTGGCGTCGGACGCGGCGGGCTACATCAGCGGGCAGGTGATCTCCATCAACGGCGGCATGGCATGAAGGACAACCGATGAACACCGCAGAACGCCCTGATTCGCACCACGACGTCGTGATCCTCGGCGGTGGTCTCGCCGGCCTCACGCTGGCGCTGCAGCTCAAGCAGCGCATGCCCGATCTGGACGTGCTGGTGCTGGAGCGCCGCACCCACCCCATGCCCGAAGCGGCGCACAAGGTGGGCGAATCGTCGGTCGAGATCCAGGCCCATCACCTGGCCAACGTGCTGGGGCTGAAGGACTACCTGGACCAGCGGCAGCTGAAGAAGTTCGGCTTTCGCTTCTTCTGGAGCGATGGCGCGCCCGACCTCACGCAGGTGACCGAGCTGGGCGCCAGCACCTTTCTGCCGACGCAGAGCTACCAGCTGGACCGCGGCATGCTGGAGAACGATCTCGCCGGCATGGTGCAGGCGCTGGGTGTGCACCATCGCGACGGTGCGCTGGTGCGCGACTTCACGCTGGGGGCCAAGGGCGCGCTGCACCAGGTGCGCTACGAACAGGGCGGCGTGGCGCACGAGGTCAGCGCCGACTGGGTGGTCGACGCGAGCGGCCGCGCCGGCCTCCTCAAGCGCCGGCTCGACCTGGCGCAGCCGAACGACCACGCGGCGCATGCCGTCTGGTTCCGCATCGACCGCCGCATCGACGTGGCCGAGTGGACGCACGACGCCGACTGGCTGGCCCGCTGCAACCCGCCGAACCGCTGGCTGTCGACCATCCACCTCGTGGGCGCGGGCTACTGGGTCTGGCTGATTCCGCTGGCCTCGGGCTCGCATTCGGTGGGCATCGTGGCCGACCCGGCGCTGCACCCGCTGGAGAGCATCAACAGCTTCGACAAGGCCATGGATTGGTTCAAGGTGCACCAGCCGCAGCTGTACGCCGACCTGGACGGCAAGCGCGACGGCCTGCAGGATTTCGCGTTCTTCAAGCGCTTCTCGTACGGCTGCAAGAAGGTCTTCAGCGGTGCTGACCGTTGGGCGCTGACGGGTGAGGCCGGGCTGTTCCTCGACCCGTTCTATTCGCCCGGGGGCGACTTCATCGCGATCTCGAACACCTTCGTGACCGAGATGGTCGCCCAGGACCGGGCCAAGGCCCCGGTCGGCATGCTGGCGCCGATGTACGAGCGCATCTACTTCTCGCTGTACGACGCCATGCTGCCGATCTATGTGGGCCAGTACCCACTGTTCCACAGCGCCGAGGTGATGCCGCTGAAGGTGCTGTGGGACTACACCTTCTACTGGGGCGTGATGTGCCAGCTGTTCTTCCAGAACAAGCTGGTCGATGTGCAGACCATGTGGCGGCTGCAGCCCGAGCTGGCCTGGTCGCACCGCATGAACATGGCGGTGCAGGACTTTCTGCGCGCCTGGGGCGAAGTGGACGACGGCGCCCGCCCGGCGCGCATGCTGGACCAGGCCAGCCTGCCGTGGTTCGCCGAGATGAACCGCGGGCTGGCCGACAAGCTGGACGCCGCGCAGTTCGCAGCGCGGCTGGAGACCAACATGCAACTGCTGCACCAGGTGGCCGCGCAGTTGATGGACCGGGCGTTGGCCACGCACCCGGATCTGCCGACGAAGGCCCTGCGCGCCGTCATGGCCGAGCGGCCTGCGGCGCCCGCAGAGATGGATTTGCTGTTTCCCGACACGGCGCCCGCGTTGGCCTGAAACACCGCCGGCAGGCGCCGTCGGATTCCGCGATGGACGGGCGTTCGATCCAGATGGGACGAGCGTCCATTCCACATTGGACGGGTCCACGTCCCAGATTGGACGGGCCTTGCGTCCATGGTGGACGACGGTGGCGCCGGCGACGCAGCCGCGTCGGCGGCGCGGTGAACACCGCCAGGCTCAGTTGGGCAGCCCGTTCGGGGGCGAGCCGTGGGCGTCTGCAACGCCTTCGGCCTGGATGCGTTCCAGCTCGCGGATGACGTCGTCGACGATTTCCAGGCACGCCGCGCGGTTGGGCTGGGGCTGGGAGCGGATCAGGTCGGCGGCGCGGCTGGCCAGCGCCTCACGGTGCGCCGATCGGGCCCAACGCCGCACGTCCCAGTAGGTCACGTGCACGAGCCGGCCGAGGTTGTCCGTCCGGCGTGCGTAGTGCAGGTCACCCAGGACATCGTCCAGGTGCAGTTGCAAGGCTGAGTTCGGATTCGCGTTCATGGTGCGGTGCAGCATGAACCCCGATTCTGACGCGAGACTGACGAAACCTTCCGTGCGCCGGGGACTACGTACGCGCCCCTAGGCGGCGGCTGACGTTCAGTCGCGTGTGAACAACAGCACCGCGTTGGTGCCACCGAACGCGAACGAGTTGCTGATCGCTGCCGACAGGCCCGGCGCGGCGGCGCCCTCAGCCGGCACCAGGTTCACCCGGCACTCTGGCTCGGGCGCGCCGCCGTGCATGTTCGGCGGCAGCTGGCCGCGCTCCAGCGCCAAGATCGTGACCACCGCCTCCAGCGCCCCCGCCGCGCCCAGCAGGTGGCCGTGCAGCGCCTTGGTCGAGCTGACGGCCAGATCCGCGAGCGCCTCGCCGAAGACTTGGGACAGGGCCTGGCATTCGACGACGTCGCCGATGCGCGTGGCTGTGCCGTGGGCGTTGCAGTAGCCGACATCGCGCGGCGCCAGGTCGGCGCGGCGCAGCGCGGCGTTCAGGGCGCGGGCCTGCCCGGCAGCGTCGGGCTTGGTCAGATGCGTGGCGTCGCAGCTGAGGCCCCAGCCGGCCACGGTGGCGTGATGGCGCGCGCCGCGTGCACGGGCGCGCTCGGCCGATTCGATGACGACGAAGGCCGCGCCTTCGCCCAGCGCAAAGCCGCTGCGGTCGGCCGCGAAGGGCTTGACGGCGGTTGCGGCCTGGCCGTCCTCGAAGGCTGCCAGCGTGTGCATCGCCTGCCAGGCCAGCACCACGCCGGGCACGATCAGCGCCTCGCTGCCGCCGGCGATCGCCACGTCCAGGTCGCCGCGCTGCACGGCGGCGGCGGCCTCGGCAATCGCCACGGCCGAGGAGGCGCAGGCCACGGAATAGGTCAGCACCGGCCCCAGCACGCGGTGGCGCATGGCGACGTGGCCGGCCGGTGCGTTGGGCATGAAGGCCGGGATGGTCAGCGGCGGCACGCGGCCACCGCTGCGGTAGGCGGCCTCCAGGGCGGCCGCGCCGCCCATGCCGCAGCCGGTGTAGACGCCGATGCGCTCGGGCGTGGCATCGCCCAACGCGCTGGCGTCGCCTGCATCGCGCACGGCCAGCCCGGCCGCTGCCACGGCCAGCTGGCTGACGCGGTCCACGCCGGCCAGCTGCAGCTTGGTGAACCAGGCCAACGGGTCGAATTCGACCGTCGCGGCGCAGGCCGGCTTGGCGAGATCGGGAAACACAGGGGCGATGGCCGAGCGGCCTGCCAGCAGGGCATCGAACATCGTATGCGCGTCGTCGCCGTGCGGCGAGACCACCCCCAGGCCGGTGACGACGGCTGCGCGGCGCACGGGGTCAGGCGGCCTGTTGCTTGGCCGCCACCAGCTTGTCGACGACCTCGGCCAACTGGGCCAGGGTGTCGATGCTGGAGTATTCGTCCGGCACGGAGATGCCGTATTGGTCCTCCACCGCGAACAGGAATTCGACCAGCGCCAGCGAGTCGAAGCCCTTCTCGCGCATGGATGCGTGGGGGTCCAGCGTGGCGGGATCGATCCCGAATTTGCTCTGAACCAGATCCTGCAGGGCAGTCAACGAACTCATGGTGTTGTGGGCAACGGCTGGGGCCGGGGATGATAGCTTGGCGGGCGCCAGCGCAGCGACGGATAAGCAAACACCAGGCCCAGCAGCACGCCGCCCAACACATCCAGCGCCACGTGTTGGCGCACGGCCATGGTCGACCAGGCAATCAGCAGCACCCACACGAGATTGAGACCGCGCCAGACGGCCGGCGCACCGATCTCGCGCAGCACCGCGTGCAGACGCACCGCCGTGAACACCGAGGCCGCCACGTGCATCGACGGGCAGGCATTGCCACTGGCGTCCACGCCTTCCAGCATGGCGAAGCCGAAGTGCGCGGCGCGGTCGATGCCCATGGGCGGCACGGCCGTCGGCCACCAGTAGAAGATCGCCAGCCCGGTCAGCAACAGTGCCGTCATCCACAGGCTGTAGACCACCAGCGGCCAGAACCCGCGCTGCAGCCCCGGCGCCACGCCGATGTACAGCCACAGCGACAGGTAGGGCACCAGCATGGCCGGCTGAAACGGCACCAGCGCGTCCAGCCAGATCAGCGGCATCACGGTGACCGGGTAGGCCGGGTGGCGCAGCAGGTGGAAGTAGCCGACGAAGAACACCGTCGTCCACAACGTGGTGCCGAGCAGCTTGAGCCAAAACAGCTGGCGCGCGCGGAATGCCAGCTCGGCCGTCCAGGGCGCCAGCGGAGCGGACGCTCTGGCGGCGCGCCGTTCGTTGGGCGCCATGCCTGCTGGCGGTTGGGCCGCGCTCACCGTTGGAAGGGCGGCCGCCCGGTCATGCGGCGCCAGAGCAGCACGGGCAGGCGCAGCACGAACTCGACCATCAGCCGCAGGTGCATCCAGCTCAGCAGCAGGTTGTCGCGGCCATAGTGGAAGTGCGAGACGCCGCCCTCTGCTGCCGAGAGGTACTTCACCGGTGCCGCCAGGTTGACCGGCTTGACGCCGCGCCAGGCCAGCCGCACCACGGCCTCAGGGTCGAAATCGAAGCGGCGCATCCACGGCTGGTCGCGCATCACGGCGATCAGATCGGCCACCGGGTAGACGCGAAAGCCATACAGCGAATCGTCGATTCCGGCGCCCAGCGTTTCCAGGTGGGTCCACATGTTCGACAGGCGCCGGCCGCGCACGCGCAGCATCGGCGCCGAGGCGTCGAACACCGGGCGCCCCAGCACCATGGTCTCGGGCCGGGCGATCGAGGCCTGCATGAACTGCGGGATCAACTCGGCCGGGTGCTGCCCGTCCGAATCCATCGTCAGCGCATGCGTGAAGCCGGCCTGCTGTGCCTGCTGCAGCGCGTGCAGCAGGGCCGCGCCCTTGCCGACGTTGACCGGCAGCGTGATCAGCCTGAGCCCCGGGTCCGCCGCCGCCATGGCCTGCAGGCCGGCCGGGGTGCCGTCGTTGCTGCCGTCGGTCACGACCCAGACCGGGTTCCACTGCGCACGCGCCGCGGCGACCGTCTCATAGACCTTGGGGCCGGTGTTGTAGCTGGGGATCAGCAACAGGTGGGTGGTGGAGGGTGTCATGGCTTCAACTCGCTGGCGAAATAGTCTTCCAGCCGCTTGAGCAGCCCCATGTGGTCGGCCTCGGGCGCAAAGCGCTGGCCCAACCGCAGCCGCACCACCACCGGAAACTGCGGCGTGCGCCATATCGGCCAGTCCTTGCCCAGGTAGGGCGAGTCCGATTCGATGATCACGGTCTGGATCGGCACCTGCGCCATGTGCGCCATCAAGGTGATGCCAGGGCGAAACGGGTTGACCGGCGGCACCACCGTGCGCGTGCCTTCGGGGAACAGCACCAGCTGGCCGCCCTGGCGCAGGTTGTGCACGGCGCTGCGAATCATGCCGCGCGGCGGGTCGTTGCGGATGTAGCGCGCCATGCGCGCGCCGGCACCGAGGAAGGGGTTGCGCATCAGGCTGGAGCGCATGATGCAGATGCCGCGTGGCACGCGCGCGATGATGAGCAGCGCGTCCAGCATGGTGGGGTGATTGGCCGCGATGATCAGGCCCTGGTCGCGCTCCAGCGCATCGAGCGCGCGGTTGTCGATGCGCATCAGCCCCAGCCACTGCGCCAGTGTCCACAGGCTGCGGTAGACCGCAGCAACGGCGGCGCGGCCGACGACCGTGCCCTGCGCTCTCGGCAGCAGGGGGTGCAGCCCCATGCACACCAGGTTCCAAGTCAGCGACATCGCGCCCAGGTGGCCGAGCAACAGATAGAACAGCAGGCATTGCCAGCCCCGACGCAGCATGCTCAAGCCTCGCCCAGGGGCACGCATGGAGCGCGCCGACCCGGCCCCGGTGGTCGCAGATCCCCGCACACGGTCCAACCTCAATCGCGTGCCGCCACGCGCTCCGACGAAGTCGCCAAGATCCACGACACCCCCAGTCCGACAGCCAGGGCCGACTTGCGCCGCACCAGCGGGCTGTCTTCGAAGCGGGCGCCGTCCAGCCGGTCATAGCGCACAAAGGCGCCCACCCAGGTATTGCCGAAGCGGCGCGAGGTGGCGGCCACGGCCTGCCAGCCGCCATAGCCGCCGCCTGCGTTGTAGGCCGGGCGGGCGGCCGTGGCGTCGGCCGCGCCCACGCCGTAGAAATAGCGGTGGTAGCGGCTGTCGCCGAACACCGGGCCGGTCAGCAGGCCGACGTTCCAGCCTGCGCCGACGCCGGCCAGATCCAGATTCAGGTTGGGCGAGAAGGTGCCGCCGACGAAGCGGGGCGTGCGCTCCAGCGTGAACGCGGCGCGCAGCGGCAGTCGCAGGTCCAACTTCCAACGGCCGGGCTGCGAGCGGGCCAGCTCCAGGTTCAGGTTGGGGCCGATCTCGGCCAGTCCCTTCAGGTCACGCATGCCGCGCCGGGCCTCGTTGTCTTCGCTGCGGGCCGGCGCCGAAGCGGCCAGGCTCACGTCCAGCTTCACGCGATCGCTGTCCAGCAGCACGGCGCGGGCGCCGTCGCGGTCGGCCTTGAACCAGGTGCCACGGTAGACGATGTAGGGCAGTGGCAGCGCATAGCTGCGGCTCTGATCGGCACCACGGTAGTCGGGCAGGCGCAGGCCGGCCACGCCGACGCCCAGCTCCCACAGCGGACGGGTGGTGCCGGGGGCGAGCCCGGCATCGACATCGGGGCCGGCCTCGGTCGGGCTGGCGGCCAGCGCAGCCGCAGGCAGGGCGACCAGCACAACGGCGCGTTGCAGGCCGCGGCGCACGAGCGAGCGCATCAGACGTTGGTGATGGACACAGCGCGCGTGTTCAGATAGGCCTCCATGGCTTCGGGGCCGCCCTCGGAGCCGTAGCCTGAGTCCTTGATGCCGCCGAACGGCATCTCGGCCGAGGGCGTGGCCGGCTGGTTGATCCACAGCATGCCGACCTCGACCCGTTGCGACAGCAAGTGTGCGTTCTTCAGCGAGCGCGTGAACGCGTAGCCGGCCAGACCGAACGGCAGGCGGTTGGCCTCCAGGATCGCGTCTTCCAGCTTGTCGAACGGGCGCACGGCGGCCATGGGGCCGAAGGGCTCGTCGTTGAACACCTTGGCCGACAGCGGCACATCGGTCAGCACCGTGGGCTGCCAGAAATAGCCGGCGTCGCCGATGCGCTCGCCGCCCAGCGCCAGCGTGGCGCCTTGCTTCACGGCATCCTGCGTGAACTCGGCCATGGCCGTCAGGCGGCGGGGGTTGGCCAGCGGGCCCATCTGCGTGCCTTCGGTCATGCCGTCGCCCACCTTCAGGCCGCGCGCATAGGTGGTGAGCGCCGTGGCGAATTCCTTTTGCACGCTGCTGTGCACCAGGAAGCGCGTGGGCGAGATGCAGACCTGGCCGGCGTTGCGGAACTTGGCGCCGCCGGCGGACTTGACGGCCAGCGCGATGTCGGCGTCTTCGCAGACGATCACCGGCGCGTGGCCACCCAGCTCCATCGTCACGCGCTTCATGTGCTGGCCGGCCAAGGCGGCCAGCTGCTTGCCCACCGGCGTGGAGCCGGTGAACGTGACCTTGCGGATGATGGGGTGCGGGATCAGGTAGTTGGAGATCTCGGCCGGGTTGCCGTAGACCAGGCCGATCACGCCGGCCGGCATGCCGGCGTCGGCGAACGCGCGGATCAGCGCGGCCGGGCCGGCGGGGGTTTCTTCGGGCGCCTTGATCAGCATGGAGCAGCCGGTGGCCAGCGCGGCCGACAGCTTGCGCACCACCTGGTTGATCGGGAAGTTCCAGGGCGTGAACGCCGCCACCGGGCCGACCGGGTCTTTCACCACCAGCTGGCGCACTGCCAGGTTGCCGCGCGAGGGCACGATGCGGCCATACACGCGCAGGCCTTCGTCGGCGAACCATTCGATGATGTCGGCCGAGGCCATGGCCTCGCCCTTGGCTTCGGCCAGGGGCTTGCCGTTCTCTTGCGTCAGCACGGCGCCGATGTCACCGGCGCGCTCACGCATCAACGCGGCGGCACGGCGCATGGTCTTGGCGCGCTCGATGGCGGGCATGTCGCGCCAGACTTCGAAGCCTTTTTGCGCCGCCGCCAGTGCGCGGTCCAGGTCTGGGATACCGGCATGCGCGACGCGGCCGATTTCCTTGCCCGTGGCCGGGTTGTGCACGGCCAGGCTGCGGCCGTCGGCGGCGTCCTGCCACTCGCCGGCAATAAAAAGTTGGGTGCTGGGGTAGGTCATGGAAAGCTCCTGGAGGGGGAGGCCGCGGCGCGTGGCCCGGCCTCGGGCAAGTCGGAAAGCGGGCATTGTCCACGGTTCGCGCACCGGGCAGCAGCGCGGGCTGAGCCGGCCGGCACACCGCGCCGGCATGGCGAGCACCGGGCAGGCGAGCCGGTCAGGCGACCGGAGCCGCCACGCAGTGACCCCGCACACGCGCCAGGCGCCGCATCAGGCCGTCGATGGCGGCCGGGTCCGGGTCGGGCTCGCACTGCAGATCGAACAGGCGCTCGCGCAGCTGGCGGATCGCATGCAGCTGACGGCGCGCACCGGGCGGCAGGGCCTGCGGTGGCGAGGGTGCGAGCTCAGGTGGCATGTGCATGGTGAAGGGCCGACGTGGTATGGGGCCAGCCGATCTTCTGCGCGACACCCTGCGGGCCGTGTGGGATTGCGGGGAGACGCCTCGTAGGCGAGGGCCGACACGCAATGCACGTCAGCGCCACGCCGGCGCAGCGACCTGTCCGAAGGCAAGACCTACCGGGCTGGAGGCCGACGCCTGGCGGCCGCTGTGCCGTGCCTGCGCTGGTTCGTCGCGCTGCACGCGCGGTGTGCGCGGCGTGGCTTGGTCGGAGCTGAGCTGGCCGAAGCGCTTGACGAGGGGCTGCGTGGTCGAGTGCACGCTGCAGCCCACGTCCTGGAAGGTCACGTGGCCATCGGGCGCCACGCACTTGACGACGGCAAAGGCAGCTGTCCACGGTGCCGCCAGCAGGCTGGTCGCCAGGGCCGCGCGCAGCAGCAGGCGGTGGGGAGCGAAGTCAGTGCAATGCATGTCGGTTCCTCAAGCGGCTCACCACGGCGGCGGGCAGGGAACGCGGCGAGGGGCGGCGCAGGCCGGCATGGCGCGGGAACCGCGAGGCACCACAGTGCAGCCGCCATGCGGCAGCGCTCTGGGAGATCAGCGGTCCCGCTGCCCTAGCGCCGGCGTGAGCCGACACCTTAGACCGGTGACTTTGCGACCCCGGCTTTCGCGCGGGTGTGCCGTTGGTGATGGAGCCATCTTAGCCAACTGGATGAAATATGAAACAATTTGTCTCTACACAAGTCTGTTTGCCGCGCGAACTGCCAAAAACCGCACGCTGGTGGCGACGCGACAATTGGAGCGTCCCACCCCCCTTCCCGCGCGCAAGGAGCTGAACCCGTGCCTCACCTCGTCGTTCTGTACAGCCCGAATCTCGAGTCCGAAACCGACATGGATGCCCTGTGCCACGCGTTGTCGGCCACCATGCTGGCCCAGCGCGATGCAGCGGGCGGGCAACTGTTCCCAACCGGGGGCACGCGCGTGCTGGCGTTCGCGGCCACGCACCATGTCGTGGCCGACGGCCAGGGCGACTACGCCTTCGTCTACCTGAACCTGCGCATGGCCAAGGGCCGGCCGGCTGACATCCAGCAGGCTGCCGGCGAGGCGCTGCTGGCCACCGTGCGCGCGCACTTCGCACCGATCTTCGGCGAGCGGCACCTGGGCGTGACGCTGCAAATCGACGAGGGGCACGAGGTGTTCGACGGCAAGCACAGCAACCTGCACCCGCTGTTCGGCCGGCCAGCCGGCTGAATTTCCATCCCCACTCCCGGAGACACCGCATGCAGACCCCTCAGAACCGTTTCAAGCAGGCCCTGGGCCAGCGCCAGCCTCAGATCGGGTTGTGGATGAACCTGGCCGACCCCTACGCCGCCGAGATCTGCGCCTGCGCCGGCTTCGACTGGTTGCTGATCGACGGGGAGCATTCGCCCAACGACCTGCGCAGCACGCTGGGTGCGCTGCAGGCCATCGCGCCCTATCCCACGCAACCGGTGGTGCGCATCCCCATGGGCCATGGCCATGTGGGCCAGGCGCTGATCAAGCAGAACCTGGACATTGGCGCCCAGACGCTGCTGGTGCCCATGGTCGACACGGCCGAGCAGGCCGCCACCCTGGTGCAGAGCATGCGCTACCCGCCGCTGGGCGTGCGTGGCATGGGCGGGGCGCGCGCCTCGCACTGGGGCCACAACCCGCGTTATGCCGCCGAGGCCAACGACCAGGTCTGCCTGCTGGTGCAGGCCGAGAGCACCACCGCGCTGGAGAACCTGGACGCCATCGCCGCCACCGAGGGCGTGGACGGCGTCTTCATCGGCCCGGCCGACCTGTCCGCCTCGATGGGCCACGTGGGCAACCCCGGCCACCCGCAGGTGCAGGCCGCCATCGCCGACGCCATCGCCCGCATCCTGAAAGCCGGCAAGGCGCCCGGCATCCTGTCGCCGGACGAAGAGCTGTCACGCGGCTACCTGGCCCAGGGTGCGCTGTTCGTGGCGGTGGGGCTGGACACCAACCTGCTGGTGCGCCACACGGCAGCGCTGGCGGCGCGCTTCAAGTCGGCCGTGTCGGCGCCTGCGGCCAGCACCACTTATTGAGCGCCGCAGCGCGCGCGATCGACCGCAAAGTCGCTTGCGGCTGGCCGAGGCGCGGATGCCGAAGGTAAACACGGGTATCCGATGCACGGATCGGCTGGAAGAATAGCGCGCCTTTTCGACGGCCCCGGCCGCCGGCACCCCCTTGACACTCAGGAGTTCGACATGACCATCCACCGCCGCCAAATTCTCCAGTCCGCCGGCGCTTCCGCGCTGCTCGCCACGCTGGGCCAGCATGCGCTGGCGCAGAACCAGCCCGAGCTGCTGCGCATCATCACCGGCTTCGCCGCAGGCGGCACCTCGGACACCACCTGCCGCCGTGTCGCCACGCAGTTGGCGCCGTCCTATGCCAAATCGGCCGTGGTGGAGAACCGCACCGGCGCCGGCGGGCAGATCGCGATCCAGTTCGTCAAGGCCGCCACGCCGGACGGCACGACGATGCTGCAGACGCCCACCTCCATGCTGACGATCTACCCGCACATCTACAAGAAGCTGGCGTATGACCCGCAGGTCGACCTGGCCCCGGTGTCGCTGGCCTGCGTGTTCGATTTCGGCCTGGCCGTGGGACCCAGCGTGCCGGCCAGCGTCAAGACCGTGCCCGAGTTCCTGGCCTGGGCCAAGGCCAACACGGCCGGTGCCAACTTCGGCTCGCCGGCGGCCGGCTCCACGCCGCACTTCGTCGGCGCCCTGCTGGGCAGGAATGGCGGGGTGGATCTCAAGCACGCGGCCTACCGTGGCACGCAGCCGGCCATGCTGGATCTGCTGGGCGGCAACGTGTCGGCCGTGTCCGGCCCGGTCGGCGACCTGACGCAGCACCTGGCCAGCGGCAAGGTGCGCATCCTCGGCGTCTCGGGCATCAAGCGCAGCCGTTTCGCACCCGACGTGCCGACCTACGAAGAACAAGGCATCAAGGACTGCACGCACAGCGAGTGGTTCGCCTTCTTCCTGCCGGCCAAGACGCCGGCCGAAACCGTGGCGCGCCTGAACGCTGCGGTGAAGACCGCGCTGGCCCACAAGGACGTGGTCGACGGCCTGGCCACCTTCGGCCTGGAGGCGATGTCGTCTTCGCCGACCGAGCTGGCCGAGCTGATCAAGCGCGACACGGCCAAGTGGGCGCCGATCGTCAAGGCCATCGGCTTCACGGCGGAAGGCTGATCGCTTGACCGCATCGATTCCCCGCGTCTGCATCTTCGGCGCCGGGGCCATCGGCGGCTGGATCGGTGCCCGGCTGGCCCAGGCCGGCTGCACCCTCAGCGCCGTGGCGCGCGGTGCCACGCTGCAGGCGCTGCAGCAGCACGGCCTGCGGCTGGAGCACGGCGGCCAGACGCAGATGGTGCCGGTGCAGGCCAGCGATGATCCGGCCGCACTCGGCCCGCAAGACCTGGTGCTGGTGGCCGTGAAGGCACCGGCCATGGCATCCGTGGCCCAGGCCATCGGCCCGCTGCTGGGGCCGCAGACCATCGTGCTGACCGCCATGAACGGCGTGCCGTGGTGGTTCTTCCAGGGCTTCGGCGGCGCCTATGCGGGCCGCCAGCTGGACAGCGTGGACCCGGGTGGCCGCATCGCCGCCGCCATCGCGCCGCAGCACGTGCTGGGCTGCATCGTGCACGCCAGCTGCGCGCTGCTGGGGCCGGGGCATGTGAAGCACCACTTCGGCAACCAGCTCATCATCGGCGAGCCCGCAGGCGGCGTCAGCGAGCGCGTGCAGGCCCTGGCTGCGCTGCTGCACCGCGCCGGCATCGAGACCCAGCCGTCCGAGCAGATCCAGAAGGACTGCTGGTACAAGCTGTGGGGCAACATGACGGTCAACCCGATCAGCGCCATCACCGGCGCGACAACCGACAAGATCATGGACGACGAGCTGGTGCGCGGCCTGGTCACGCAGGTGATGCTGGAGGCCAAGGAAGTCGGCGCGCGCATCGGCATCCCGATCGCGCAGCAGCCCGAAGACCGCCACGCCGTCACGCGCAAGCTGGGCGCGTTCAAGACCTCGATGCTGCAGGACGTGGAAGCCGGCCGGCCGGTGGAGCTGGATGCGCTGGTGGGCGCCGTGCGCGAGCTGGGGCAGATCACGCAGACGGCCACGCCGTTCACGGATGCGCTGTTCGGGCTGGCGCGGCTGCACGCGCGCGAGCGCGGCCTGTATTGATCACGGCCCCCTGGCGCTTGTTCGGCGACCGGACCGGCGCCGATCAGTCAGCCACGACCGTAGGCACGCGCAACGCCAGCGCGCACATCAGCTCGTAGCCCACCGTGCCTGCAGATTGCGCCACCTCGTCGATCGGCAGCACCGCGCCGCCCACCGACGCGCTGGCGCGGCCCCACAGCGTGACCTCGCTGCCCAGGTGCGCCTGCGGCACGGGCGTCAGGTCCACGGTCACCATGTCCATGCTCACACGCCCCACCAGCCGCGTGCGCACGCCGTCCACCAGCACCGGCGTGCCGGTGCCGCAGTGGCGCGGGTAGCCATCGGCATAGCCGCAGGCGACGACGCCGATGCGCATCGGCGCCTCTGCCACGAAGCTGGAGCCATAGCCCACGGCATCGCCCACCGCCAGCTCCTGCACGCCGATCAGGCGCGATGCCAGCGTCATGGCCGGCTGCAGTTGCCAGTGCGCGCTGTCGCGCACCGGGTGGTCGGGCGCGCCGCCATAGACCGCGATGCCGGGGCGCACCCAGTCGCCGCGCACACCGGGCGTGTCGACGTGGCGCAGCGTCGCGGCACTGTTGGCCACGCTGCGCTCGCCGGGCAGGTCGCGCGTGACCTCGTCGAAGATCGCCATCTGCGCGGCGATGCCTTTGGTGCCATCCGCATCGCTGAAGTGCGTCATCAGCGAGATCTCTTCGACCTGCGGCAGCGCCTCCAGCCGTGTCCACGCCGTGCGCATGCGCGCGGGTGCGAAGCCCAGCCGGTTCATGCCCGAGTTGAGTTTGAGGAACACGCGGTGGCCCTGCTGCGTCTTGTGCGCGGCCAGCCAGTCGATCTGCGCGTCGCAGTGCACGGCATGCCACAGGCCCAGGCGCGAACACAGCTCCAGGTCACGCGGCTCGAACACGCCTTCGAGCAGCAGGATGGGCCCGCGCCAGCCCAGCGCGCGCACGCGCTCGGCCTCGGCCAGGTCCAGCAGCGCGAAGCCGTCCGCACCGCGCAGCCCCTCGAAGACGCGCTCGATGCCATGGCCGTAGGCATTGGCCTTGACCACGGCCCAGACCCGCGCGTCGCGCGCTGCCAGCCGCACGCGGGCCAGGTTGTGGCGCAGGGATTCGGTGTGGATGGTGGCCTGGATCGGACGGGGCATCGGAGGTGGGCCGAACGCCTGTTGGGCAGCGTCCGGTGTGCGAAAAGGGATTGAAGAATTCTCGCATTGGGTGCGTGATATAACCCCGCGACACAATCAGAGACAAGTCCTCTTCACTCAGCATCAGCACGGCTGATGGCACCCACGACATGCAATGAAGCGCGGTTTTTTCACCATCATGTCGGCCCAGTTCTTCTCGTCACTGGCCGACAACGCGATATTCATTGCCGCCATCGAACTGCTCCGCGCCGGGGGCGCGCCGGACTGGCAACGTGCCGCGCTGGTGCCGATGTTTGCGCTGTTCTACGTGGTGCTGGCGCCCTTCGTCGGCGCCTTCGCGGACGCGCTGCCCAAGGGCCGCGTCATGTTCTACAGCAACGCCATCAAGGTCATCGGCTGCCTGATGATGCTGTTCGGCAGCCACCCGCTGCTGTCCTACGCCATCGTGGGCCTGGGCGCTGCGGCCTACTCGCCCGCCAAGTACGGCATCCTCACCGAGCTGTTGCCGCCCTCGCAACTGGTCAAGGCCAACGGCTGGATCGAGGGGCTCACCATCGGCTCCATCATCCTGGGCGTGCTGCTGGGCGGCCAACTGGTCGGGCCGATGATCTCCAGCAAGCTGCTGGCCATCGACCTGCCGTTCATCGACACCAACATCGACAACGCCGCCGAGGCCGCCATCTGCGTGCTGGTCTTCGTCTATGCGCTGGCCGCGTGGATCAACACCCGCATCCCTGGCACCGGTGTGCCGATGCGTGCCATGCCCAAGCGACTGCTGGAGCTGCTGCCCGATTTCTGGCGCTGCAACTCGCGCTTGTGGAACGACCGGCTGGGCCAGATCTCGCTGGCCACCACCACCTTGTTCTGGGGCGTGTCGGGCAACCTGCGCTACATCGTGCTGGCCTGGGCCGCCGCTGCGCTGGGCTACGGCACGACCAAGGCCTCCTCGCTGGTCGGCGTCGTGGCCATCGGCACGGCGGTGGGCGCCGTGGTGGCGTCCATGCGCATGAAGCTGGACATGGCCACACGCGTCATGCCGCTGGGCATCGCCATGGGCGTGCTGGTGGTGCTGATGAACTTCATCGACAACGTCTGGGTGGCGGCGCCGTTCCTGATCCTGCTGGGGGCGCTGGGCGGCTTTCTCGTCGTGCCGATGAATGCGCTGCTGCAGCACCGGGGTCACAACCTGATGGGCGCCGGCCGGTCGATTGCGGTGCAGAACTTCAACGAGCAGGCCTGCATCCTGGGCCTGGGCGCGTTCTACAGTTTGTCCACCGGCCTGGGGCTGTCGGCCTTCGGTGCGATCACGGCCTTCGGTGTCGTGGTCGCCGGGTTCATGTATGTGATCCAGCGCTGGCATGCGTACAACTGCCGCGTGTACAAGGACGAGGTCGAGCACCTGCTCAACATCGCCCGCAACGACCACACGCACTAGCAGAGAACATCCCCAAAGGCCGCTTCGCGTCTTCCCCTTCTGCTGCGCGAAGGGGGGCGCCGCCAGCGGCCTGGCAGAGCCAGTTCCGCGGCGGTTCTGACGGGGCTGCGCCACGGCCCTTCTGGGCGCGGCGCGTGAGAATGGCCCCCGCAATTGAAAGGACCATGTGATGAGCGATTCCGTCTACGATTTCGAAGCCCTCGCGCTGGACGGCCAGCCCGTGGCGCTGGCGCAGTTCAGGGGCCAGCCGCTGCTGATCGTCAACACCGCCAGCGCGTGCGGCTTCACACCGCAGTTCGCCGGCCTGCAGCAGCTGCACGAGGCGTATGGCGCGCGCGGCCTGGTGGTGCTGGGCTTTCCCTGTAACCAGTTCGGCCGGCAAGACCCGGGCAGCGATGCGGAGATCGGCGCCTTCTGCCAGAAGAACTATGGCGTCAGCTTTCCGATGATGTCCAAGATCGAGGTCAATGGCGGCGATGCGCACCCGCTCTACCGGTGGCTCACGCGTGAGGCGCCGGGCTTTCTCGGCACCACAGCGATCAAGTGGAACTTCACCAAGTTCCTGCTCGGCAAAGACGGCCAGGTGATCCGCCGCTACGCGCCGCAAGACAAGCCCGAGAGCCTGGCCAAAGACATCGAGGCCGCGCTCAGCGCCTGAGGCCGTGCCGCCCGGCGGCGCTCTGGCGACAGGGGTCGGCCTCAATGCAATGGTGCGCAGCAGTGCCACCAGGACATCGCCGGTGCGCCGCTGCTGCCGCAGGCCTTCACAGGCACCACCGACGCCAAGTTTTCCAACCTGTATGGCGACACGCCGGCTGTCTGCTATGGCCCCACGGGCGCGGCCTACCACGGCATCGACGAATGGGTTTCGCTGGACAGCCTGATGGAGGTGACCGCCGTGCTGGCGGTCTTCATGGCGCGCTGGTGCGGGGTGAACCAGAGGGCGTGAGCTTGCCGGCCTGACGGGCCGTGCGATGGCTGTCGGCCCGCCGAGGTCATTGCATGGACCGGCACGGGCACCGGCGCTGGCGCTGGCGTTGCCGTCAGGCCAGCGCGGCGTCCAGCACCTCGACCCAATGGCGCACCGGCGTGTCACAGCCGCCTTGGAGGTGGGTGATGCATCCGATGTTGGCCGAGACGATGGTCTGCGGCTGCAGCGCCTGCAGGTGGCCGAGCTTGCGGTCGCGCAGCTGGGTCGACAGTTCAGGCTGCAGCACCGAATACGTGCCTGCAGAGCCGCAGCACAGATGCGCTTCGTTGGTTGCCACGCGCACGTCGAAGCCCAGCTCGCCGAGGTGGCGTTCCACCAGGCCGCGCAGTTGCTGGCCGTGCTGCAGCGTGCAGGGCGGGTGGAAGGCGACCACGCCGCGCGGGCGCTCGGCCGACAACTTGCCTGCGAGCGGGCCGGCGATCTCGGGCAGCAGCTCGACGAGGTCGCGCGCCATCGCGCTGACATGTGCCGCCTTGTCGGCATAGGCCGGGTCGCCCTGCAGCACGTGGCCGTAGTCCTTGACCATCACGCTGCAGCCCGAGGCGTTGACGACGATGGCCTCGACCGCACCCTCGGCGCCGGGCTGCAGCAGCGGCCACCAGGCGTCGATGTTGGCGCGCATCTGGGCCTTGCCGCCGTCGTGGTCGTTCAGGTGGAACTTGACAGCGCCGCAGCAGCCGCCACCGCCAGGCCCGCGCACGCCCGAGATGCCGGCCGCGTCCAGCACGCGCGCTGTGGCGGTGTCGATCGAAGGCGCCATCGACGGCTGCACGCAGCCGGCCGGCAGCAGCACACGCCGCGCGTGGCGCGGGGCTGGCCAGGCACCGGCGGGGCGGCGTTCAGGCACCTTGGCGCGCAGCTTGTCCGGCAGCAGGCCGCGCACCGCCTGGCCCACACGCATGGCCGGCGCGAAGGCAGGCGAGGTCAAGCCTTCTTTCAGCGCCCAGCGCAGGGCGCGTTCACCGGCGGGGCGTTCCACCTTGGCGTCGACCAGCTTGCGGCCGATGTCCACCAGATGGCCGTAGTCCACCCCCGAGGGGCAGGTGGTCTCGCAGTTGCGGCAGGTCAGGCAGCGGTCCAGGTGCAGCTGCGTGGCGCGCGTGGGCTCGGCGCCTTCCAGCACCTGCTTCATCAGGTAGATGCGCCCGCGCGGGCCGTCCAGCTCATCGCCGAGCAGTTGGTAGGTGGGGCAGGTGGCGGTGCAGAAGCCGCAGTGCACGCACTTGCGCAGGATCGCCTCGGCCGCCAGGCCGTCCGGCGTGCCTTGGTATTCGGGGGAGAGTTGGGTTTGCATGTCCTGGGCTGTGCTCAGAAATCGGCGTACAGGCGCCCGGGATTGAAGATGCCGGCCGGATCGAACGAGGCCTTGAGCGCGTGGTGGATGCGCATCAACGCCGGCGGCAGCGGGTCGAAGAACGCAGCGCGCGCGCCGCTGCGCTCGCCCGTCGCTGCGAGGAACAAGGTGGCGCTGCCGCCCACCGCCTGCGCGGCCTGGCGCACGTGCGCGGCCTGCGCGGGCGGCGCCGCCAGCCAGCGCTGGCCGCCGTGCCACTCCACCAGCGGCGCCTCGGGCAGGTCGAGCACCGGTGCCGTCTGCGGCACAGACAGGCGCCACAGGTCACGCGCGTGGCCGATGTCGGCCCAGGGCATGGCCATGTCGCGCCGCGCTTGCCAGAAGGTGGTGGCGGCTTCGGCCGCCAGGCGTTCGCCGCCCAGGTGCTTGCAGGCCGCGTCGACATCGGCCACCGCACCGCGCAAGCGCACTGTCAGGCCTTCGCCCTCTTGCCAGCAGCTGGCGTTCAGCGGCAGCGGCTGGCCGCCCCACTGATGCAACTGGCGCAGTGCCTCGGCCTGCTGCCAGTCGAAGCGCAGCGTGGCCTGGGCCGGCGCCACGGGCAGCACCTTCAGGCTGATGTCGGTGATGAGGCCCAGCGTGCCCAGTGCACCGGCCATGAGGCGCGAGACGTCATAGCCCGCCACGTTCTTCATCACCTGGCCGCCGAAGTTCAAATGCTCGCCACGGCCGTTGATCAGCTGCAGCCCCAGCACGAAATCGCGCACCGCGCCGCTGTTAGCGCGTGCCGGGCCCGACAGGCCGGCCGCCAGCATGCCACCACAGGTGGCCTGGCGCGGGGCATCGGGGTCGGCGCCGGGCAGGCGGTGCGGCGGCTCGAACGGCAGGCACTGGCCCTGCGCGGCGAGCGCGGCTTCGAGTTCAACCAGCGGCGTGCCACAGCGCACCGTGACCACCAGCTCGCTGGGCTCGTAGCTGACGATGCCGGTGTAGCCGCGCGTGTCCAGCGGTTCGCCGTGCAGGCGTTGGCCGTAGCCGTCCTTGCTGCCACCGCCGACCAGCCGCAGCGGCGTGCCGTCCTGCGTGGCGCTGCGCACCCGCTGGACCATCTCCTCCAATAGAGCATTCATGCGGCGCATGGTACGCGCGGCCCCGGGCCGGTGGCCCTGAGATTTTTTCAGCTGCGGCGTGAGCTCCCGGCCGGGCCGAGCCACCCAAAAAAAGGGCCCGCGGGGAACAATCCCCGCGGGCCCAACCTTTTCAGGAGACCTCGTGCATTGCACGCCACATGCCAGCCGGGCTGGCCGTGGCGCTGATCTTCCTCAGCGGTTGTAGGCCGTCTCGCCGTGCGAGGTGATGTCCAGGCCTTCGCGCTCTTCCTCTTCCGTCACACGCAGACCCACCGTCATGTCGGCGATCTTGTAGGCGATGAAGGCCACCACGGCGGACCAGACCATGGTGAACAGCACGCTCTTGGTCTGGATCCAGACCTGTGTGCCCATCGAGAACGTGTCGGGCGTCAGGCCGCCGGTGCCGCCCAGGCTTTGGGAGGCAAACACACCGGTCAGGATGGCACCCAGGATGCCGCCCACGCCGTGCACGCCGAACACGTCGAACGCGTCGTCGGCACCCAGCATGCGCTTCAGGCCACCCACGCCCCACAGGCAGATCAGGCCGGCCAGCAGGCCCAGCACGATCGAGCCCATCGGGCCGACGAAGCCGGCAGCGGGCGTCACGGCCACCAGGCCACCCACCGCACCGGAGGCAGCGCCCAGCATGGACGCCTTGCCCTTGTGCAGAGCCTCGCCCATGATCCAGGACAGCGTCGCCGCAGCCGTGGCCAGGATGGTGTTGATGAACGCCAGGCCGGCGGCGCCGTTGGCCGCACCGGCAGAGCCGGCGTTGAAGCCGAACCAGCCCACCCACAGCAGCGAGGCACCGACCATGGTCAACGTCAGCGAGTGCGGCGTGTAGGCTTCGCGGCCGTAGCCGACGCGCTTGCCCAGCACATAGGCGCCCACCAGACCGGCTACACCGGCATTGATGTGCACCACGGTGCCGCCGGCGAAGTCCAGCGCGCCGTCCTTGGCCAGCAGGCCGCCGCCCCAGACGATGTGGGCCATCGGCACGTAGCTGAAGGTGAACCACAGCACAGCGAAGACCAGCACCGCCGAGAACTTGATGCGTTCGGCGAACGAGCCCACGACCAGCGCCACGGTGATGGCGGCAAACGTGCCCTGGAACGCGACGAACACGTACTCGGGGATCGTGATCAGCGCGCCGAAGGTCTCGGTGGTCACGCCCTTCAGGAAGATCTTGTCGAACCCGCCGAAGAAGTTGCCGTCACCCGAAAACGCCAGGCTGTAGCCATAGATGGCCCACAGGATGCTGATCAGCGAGAAGATCACGAAGACCTGCATCAGCACCGACAGCATGTTCTTGGAGCGGGCCAGGCCGCCGTAGAACAGCGCCAGTCCGGGCAGCGTCATCAGGATGACCAGCAGCGTGGAGGTCAGCATCCACGCGGTATCACCGGAATCGACCTTGGGAACGGGGGCGGCGGGCGCTGCTTCCGCGGGTGCGGCGGCGGGCGCTGCGTCCGCAGGAGCCGCTGCGGGAGCTGCTGCAGCGGCTGGCGCAGGCGCTTCCACCACGGATGCTGCGGCCGAAGCCGCGTCGGCGGCGGGCGCCTGGGCCAGGGCCATGGACCCTCCCATCCACATGCCCAAACCAAGTACCAAGGTAGCCAATATTTTTTTCATTGCCTATGTCTTTCTGATGTGGAAAGGCGCCTTACAGCGCTTCCTTGCCGGTCTCGCCCGTGCGGATGCGCACGACCTGCTCGAGGTTGTAGACAAAGACCTTGCCGTCGCCGATCTTGCCGGTGCGGGCCGCGCTCTCGACGGCCTCGATCACGCGGTCGACCAGCTCGTCGGACACGGCCGCTTCGATCTTCACTTTCGGCAGGAAGTCGACCACGTACTCCGCGCCGCGGTACAGCTCGGTGTGGCCCTTCTGGCGGCCGAAGCCCTTGACTTCGGTGACGGTGATGCCTTGCACACCGATGCCGGACAAGGCTTCGCGGACCTCGTCGAGCTTGAACGGTTTGATGATGGCTGTGACGAGTTTCATGTGAGCTCCTCAGCGGGAAGAAAGAGGCGTCAGAACGAGTACTTCAGGCCGACCACCACCGTGGTCTTGCCGTTGAACTTGCCCGACGGGGTGAAGTACACGCCCTTGTCGGCGTCTGTGGCGATCAGCGCGGCGGAGGCCGAGAAGCCGTTGCCCAGATCCTTGCCCAGCGTCAGCGCGTAGTCGGTGTACGAAGCGCTGCTGTAGTTCTTGACCTTCTGGTAGCCGACGTGCGGGGTCAGCGTCCAGCCGCTGCCCAGGTCGAATGCAGCAGCCAGGTCCACGTAGAAGCTGTTCTGGCTGTCGGCAAAGCCGAACAGGTCGCTGATGGCGTGCGAGTACTTCAGCGTGAACATGCTGTAGGTCACGGCGCCATAGAGCTCGGTGGTGTTGGGGCTGGCCGCCAGGTCGTGGCTGGGGTACTGGTAGCGCAGCACGCCGACGTCATAGCCGATCACGCCTGCGGTGCCCTTGTAGCCGCCGTAGAAGTCGAGCTCGACCGGGGAGTCGCCGCCCGCGTCCTTGACCCATTTGATCGTGGAGCCCCAGGCGCCCAGGTACAGGCCGCTGGAATGACCGAAGTCGACGCCACCTTGCAGGGCAGCCTGTTGGCGCGACTGCGAGATGCCGCGGTAGCGGTAGTCGGTGACGACACCGGCGTTGTAGCTCAGCGTGTAGGCAGGTGCCGGTGCTGCGGTCTGCGCGAATGCGGCGCCGGACAGGGCCAGGCTGGCAACGATCAAGGACTTCTTCAAGCTCACGGTCATGGGTCTTCTCCAATTTGAGGTGTATGCAGGGGGCCGGCACCCTGTCAAGCACGGAGCGTGCCATGCGGCCGCAGGCATACCCGGTGCGCAGTGCCGCCGCCATTCGCGTTTGGTAACAACTTACAACAGGGTTGCCCCGGTTTGGTGCGTGTCACCGCCAACGGGCCTGCGTGCACCCGAAATGCACCGTCATGGGGAGTTGATCTGCAATGAGCTTGTCTTTGGTGCAAAGTCGTGTCCTGGTGGGGCTCGACGCCGCCGCGGTCACCGTCGAGGTGCATCTGGCGAACGGGTTGCCTGCCTTCACACTGGTGGGGCTGGCGCACGTGGAGGTCAAGGAAGCGCGCGAGCGCGTGCGCTCGGCCATCCTGAACGCGGGCCTGGAGTTCCCGCACAACAAGCGCATCACGGTGAACCTGGCGCCGGCTGACCTGCCCAAGGACTCAGGCCGTTTCGACCTGCCGATCGCGCTCGGCATCCTGGCCGCCAGCGGGCAGATCGACGCGGCGCGCATGCAGGGTTTCGAGTTTGCTGGCGAGCTGTCGTTGTCTGGCGAGCTCCGGCCGGTACGCGGCGCGCTGGCCATGGCGCTGGCATTGCAGGCGCAGCAGGTCGACGTCGGCCTGGTGCTGCCGCCCGGCAGTGCAGAAGAGGCGGCGCTGGTGCCGGGCATGCGGGTTTACCGCGCGCGCCATCTGCTGGACGCCGTGGCCGCGCTCCAGCCTGCCACCGCCGCGCCCGCGCCGGACGACGCCGGCTGGGTGCGCCTAGCGCCCACGCCGCGACCGCCCGCCGCCGGCTATGCGGACCTGGCCGACGTCAAAGGACAGACGGCTGCCAAGCGGGTGCTGGAAATCGCCGCTGCGGGCGGCCACAGCGTGTTGTTGGTCGGTGCACCAGGTTCGGGCAAATCCATGCTCGCCCAGCGTTTCGCCGGTCTGCTGCCGCCCATGACGACGGACGAGGCGCTGCAGAGCGCGGCCATTTCCAGCCTGGGCGGGCGCTTCACGCTGTCGCAGTGGGCCATGCGGCCGACCTGCCACCCGCATCACACGGCCAGTGCGCCGGCGCTGGTCGGTGGCGGCTCACCGCCCCGTCCGGGCGAGATCTCGCTGGCCCACCATGGCGTGCTGTTCCTGGACGAGCTGGCCGAGTTCCCGCGCGCGGCGCTGGAAGCTCTGCGCGAACCGCTGGAGACCGGCAGCATCGTCATTTCGCGCGCCGCGCGCCGGGCCGAGTTCCCGGCCCGGTTCCAGCTCATCGCCGCGATGAACCCCTGCCCCTGCGGCTACCTCGGTTCACCGCTGCGGCCCTGTCGCTGCACGCCGGACCAGGTCGGGCGCTACCAGGGAAAGCTGAGCGGCCCGCTGGTCGACCGCATCGATCTGCACCTCGAGGTGCCAGCCCTGGCGCCGCAGGACTTGCTGCAGGCGCCGCCCGGGGAGTCGACCGCGAGCATCCGCGCGCGCAGCGCCGCAGCGCGCCAGCGTGCACTGGACCGGCAAGGCAGCCACAACCAGGCTCTACAAGGCCAGGCGCTGGATGCGCAGGCACGGCTGACGAAAGAAGCGGGCAAGTTCCTCAATGCCGCCGCTGCGCGGCTGGGGTGGTCGGCACGCAGCATCCACCGGGCTGTGCGCGTGGCACGCACCATCGCGGACCTGGCCGAAGCCGACGAGTTGGCCATCGGCCACGTGGCCGAAGCCGTGCAGTACCGCCGCGCGTTGCGCACGCACGGGGGCTGAGCTCAAACGATGGCGGGCACGGGGGCAGGCGCAGCGGCAAAGGGCGCGGGCGCCGAATGCCGCATGGCGGCGTGGACCATGTGGGCCGTTTCGATCTGGGCATGTACTTCGTGCCAGATCGGGCGCACCAGGGCGCGCAGGCTGGGGTAAATCTCGGAGACACGCATCATCGATGGCACGCGCATGCCGCGGTGCTCGATCGGGGAGCCGACGGCGTGGATGGCGATGCCGGCTTTGGCGAAATGCCGGGCCAGCCGTGGCTCGGTCAGTGTGAACAGGTATTCCAGGCCCTGGCGTTGCGCCATCGCCACGGCGCCGAAGTACAGGCTGACCGGGATGTTGGGGAAACGCGCCACCGGCAGGCCGGCGATGTCCGCAGCCGACACCGTCACCGGGGCACGCCCTTCACCCTTGCGGCGGCGGAATTCACCCATCACCGCCAGACGTGAGACCTCGCCGATGCGATCGCGCGGGAGCTGGGCGGGGTCGACAATGCTGCGGTCCAGCGAGTCGCGGCAAGCGACTTCGAACGGCAGCGGCGCGTGCGGGTTCAGTGGGTCCGGCATCACCACGCGGGCACAACCTGCAGGGCGCGCGAGGTCGGCGGTGCGCACCAGGCAGTGCATGGAATGGCGATCGAAGCGGTCGGTTTCGCGCTGATCGGGACGCACAGGCTCGAAACCGAGCTCCCGCGCATACACGTCGTGGCGAATAAAATACACTTCGTCCCGCGTGGCATCATCCAATGCAGGCGTAACGCGGAAATACTTCCCAAATCGATCGTTCTCCCCCAGCGGCGTAGAGTTTTTCATAAGTTTTAAGGATTTGTGTGTTGCGCAATCTGCCGGACTGTGTGTAGGACTATGCTAATGGCGTTTGTAGTCAAAACACACTACAAATTGTCAGGACAAGGGGAGCGGTCTCGATCCCCCGCGATCCGGCCTCCCACCGCTGTCTTCGGTTGGCAACAGCAGAGAATCAATCGGTCGAAACCTGCTCTATTGCTGGGCAGGCGCTGATACGGTTAGAAGCAGTTTTCGGACGAATCCAATGCAAAAAAACCGCCGACGGCAGCGGCCGGTGCGGTTTTTTGGGGGTCACGCGGCCTAAAACCGCACTGCAATTTGTTACAAATGGGCGGACAGCGCCCGTTCCAGCGCTGCGGCTTCCACACCACGCCTGCGTGCGAGGTCGTGCAGCTGGTCTTCGCCGATCTTGCCGACGTTGAAGTACACGCTGGCGGGGTGCCCCAGGTAGAAGCCACTGACGCTGGCCGCTGGCAACATTGCCAGGCTATCGGTCAGCGTCATGCCGATCTCGTGCGCCTGCAGCACCTCAAACATCTGGCGCTTGACGCTGTGCTCCGGGCACGCCGGGTAGCCCGGCGCCGGGCGGATGCCGCGGTACTGCTCGCCGATCATGGCCGCGTTGTCCAGCTGTTCGCCGGCGGCGTAGCCCCACAGGTCGGTACGCACGCGGTGGTGCAGGCATTCGGCAAACGCCTCGGCCAGCCGGTCGGCAATGGCCTTGAACATGATGGCGGAGTAATCGTCCAGGTCGTCGGTGAAGAACTTGTCGCGCTTGTCCGCGCCGATGCCCGCAGTGACGGCGAACATGCCTGCGTAGTCGGCCACGCCGCTGCTGTCCGGGTGACGGGGCGCCACGAAATCGGCCAGGCAGCGGCTGGGCCGCATCACGCCGTCGATGGCCTGCTTTTCGGTCTGCTGGCGCAGGCCGTGCCAGGTCAGAGCGACCTGGCTGCGCGTCTCGTCCGTGTAGAAGGCGATGTCGTCATCATTGACGGCGTTGGCCGGGTACAGGCCGATCACGCCGTTGGCCGTGAGCCAGCGGCCCTCGATCAGGCGCTTGAGCATCCGCTGGCCGTCGGCATAGACGCGCACCGCTTCGGTGCCGACGATCTCGTCCTTCAGGATCGCCGGGAAAGGCCCGGCCAGGTCCCAGGTCTGGAAGAACGGCCCCCAGTCGATGTACTTGGCCAGCTCAGTCAGGTCGAAGTTCTTGAACACGCGCCGGCCGATGAACTTGGGTTGGACCGGCTGGTAGGCGGCCCAATCGATCGGCGTCTTGTTGGCGCGCGCCTTCGCAATCGGCCACAGCGGCGTCTGCTTCTTGCTGGCGTGCTGCGTGCGCACCTTCACGTAGTCGGCGTTCAGTTCGTCGATGTACGCCGATGCCTGGTCGGACAGCAGGCTCTGCGCCACGCCCACGCTGCGCGAGGCATCGGGCACATAGACCACAGGGCCTTCATAGTGCGGCGCGATCTTGACCGCCGTGTGCACGCGGCTGGTGGTCGCCCCGCCGATCAACAGCGGGATCTTCTTGATGCGGAAGTGGTCGTCCTTCTGCATCTCGCCGGCCACGTACTGCATCTCCTCCAGGCTGGGCGTGATCAGGCCCGACAGGCCGACGATGTCCGCGCCCTCGACCTTGGCCCGCGCCAATATCTCGTGGCACGGCACCATCACGCCCATGTTCACGACCTCGAAGTTGTTGCACTGCAGGACGACCGTCACGATGTTCTTGCCGATGTCGTGCACGTCGCCCTTCACGGTGGCGATGATGATCTTGCCCTTCGTGCGCACGTCGCGTCCGGCGGCTTCGTCCAGGCGCTTTTCTTCCTCGATGTAGGGGATCAGGTGGGCCACAGCCGACTTCATCACGCGGGCCGACTTCACCACCTGCGGCAGGAACATCTTGCCGGCGCCGAACAGGTCGCCCACGATGTTCATGCCGGCCATCAGCGGGCCTTCGATCACATGCAGCGGCCTGCCGCCCTTGGCCAGCACGGCCTGGTAGGCCTCCTCGGTGTCCGGCACGATGAAATCGGTGATGCCGTGCACCATGGCGTGGGCCAGGCGCGCTTCCACTGTGACCGGCGCCTCGGGCGTGCCGCGCCAGTCGTTCCTCTTGCTCTCGTCCTTGGCGCCGCTCTTGGCCGTCTCGGCCACTTCGACCAGGCGCTCGCCGGCATCGGGCCTGCGGTTCAGCACCACGTCTTCGACACGCTCGCGCAGAACGGGCTCCAGGTCGTCATAGACGCCCACCATGCCCGCGTTCACGATGCCCATGTCCATGCCGGCCTGGATCGCGTGGTACAGGAACACCGTGTGGATGGCCTCGCGCACCGGGTCGTTGCCGCGAAAGCTGAAGCTCACGTTCGACACGCCGCCCGACACCTTGGCGCCCGGCAGGTGTTGCTTGATCCAGCGCACGGCCTCGATGAAGTCGACCGCGTAGTTGTTGTGCTCCTCGATGCCGGTGGCCACGGCGAAAATGTTGGGGTCGAAGATGATGTCTTCGGGCGGGAAGCCCACCTCGTCCACCAGGATGCGGTAGGCCCGCTCGCAGATCTCCGTCTTGCGCGCGAAGGTGTCGGCCTGGCCCTTCTCATCGAACGCCATCACCACGGCGGCCGCGCCGTAGCGGCGCACCAGCTTGGCCTCGTGCTTGAACTTCTCGACGCCCTCCTTCATCGAGATGGAGTTGACGATGCCCTTGCCCTGGATGCAGCGCAGCCCGGCCTCGATCACCTCCCACTTGGAGCTGTCCACCATGATCGGCACGCGCGCGATGTCGGGCTCGGACGCGATCAGGTTCAGAAAGCGCACCATGGCCGCCTTGCTGTCCAGCATGGCCTCGTCCATGTTGATGTCGATCACCTGGGCGCCGTTTTCCACCTGCTGGCGCGCCACCGACAGCGCCTGGTCGAACTCCCCGTTCAGGATCATGCGGGCGAAGGCCTTGGAGCCGGTGACGTTGGTGCGCTCGCCGATGTTGACGAACAGTGTGCCGGCGCCGATGGAGACGGGCTCCAGGCCGGACAGCTTCATGGCGGGAACGGAGGATGCGGAGGACATGGGCTCACCTGTGGGTCGTGTGGTCAGGCGAGCGTCGTTGTGGCGGTCCCCAAGCCTGACGGGCGGCTGATCGGCCCGCTGCAACGCTCCTTGGGAGGCGGGATTTTATAGGGGCACGCCGCTGCAGTCGCTCCACTGCCGGTCGAAGATGGATTGCCGACGGTGACGGCGTCGCCACCCCGTGCGGCACGCTGCGCCGCGGGCAGGGCGTTCACCGCGGCGTTTCGGCGAAGCTCAGCACCGCTTCCAGCATGCGCTTCAAGTGCGGCTGCACGCCGGCCGCCACGCCCGGCAGGTAGTCGAAGGGCAGCGCCTCCTGCATGTAGCTGCACTGCGTCATCTCCAGCTGCACGGCGTGCACGCCATCCTGCGGACGGCCGTGCTGGCGCGTGATGGTGCCGCCGGTGAAGCGGCCGTTCAGCACGCTGGTGTAGCCCTCGGCCTGCCGGGCAATGTCCAGCAGGGCATCGGCCAGCGCCGGGTCGCAGCTCGTGCCCTTGCCGGTGCCCAGGTTCAGATCGGGCAGCTTGCCGTCGAAAAAGCGCGGCAGCTCGGAGCGGATCGAATGCGCATCCCACAGCATGGCGATGCCGTGCGCGGCCTTGATGCGGGCCAACTCCTCGGTCAGCTGGGCGTGGTAGGGGTGCCAGATGGCATCGCGCCGCGCGGCGATCTCGTCCTCGTCGGGCTGGTCGGCCGGGTCGGCGTAGATGGGGGTGTCGTCGAAGGTGTCGATGGGGCACAGACCGGTGACGCTTTGGCCCGGGTACAGGCTGGCGCCGTCCGGCGGGCGGTTCAGGTCGATCACGTAGCGGCTGTGCGTGGCCACCAGCACCGAGGCGCCGAGCGCATCGGCGAAGTCGTACAGCCGCTCCAGGTGCCAGTCGGTGTCGGGCACGTGCCGCGCCTCGTCGGTGAAGCGTGCGGCCAGCGCTGGCGGCACGTGCGTGCCGACATGCGGCATGGAGACCAGCAAAGGGCGCGTGCCCTGGCGAAAGCGGAAGGGGGGTTCGGTGGTGGTGAAGCTCATGGTGTTTCCTTCATCAACTGTGTGCGGGCCGCGACCAGCCCCTGGGCTGCGCCGGGTTGGGCGCTGTGGCGTGCCGCTTGGACGTGGGCGCGGCCTGCGACAAGCACGCTGTGGATGGCGCTGGTGCGGTGGCTGGCGAAGACGTGGGCCGACAGCATTTCGGGCGCCGCCAGGCCGGCCAGCGCCGGGTGCTGCGCATCCAGGGTGACCAGGTCGGCCTGCTGGCCCACGGCCAGGCCGGCGATGGGGCGGCCGGCCGCGCGCGCGCCGCCGGCCACGGCAGCCAGGGTCATGGCGGTGGCGACCTGCGGCTGGCCGGGCACCGCCATCACATTGCGCCGGCGCGTGGCCAGGCGCTGGCCGTATTCGAGCAGCATCAGTTCCTCAGCCGCATTGACGCAGGCATGGCTGTCCGAGCCCACGCCCCAGGCGCCGCCGGCCGCTTGCCAGGCTGGCCAGTCGAACAGGCCGTCGCCCAGGTTGGCCTCGGTGCTGGGGCACAGGCCGGCCACGGCGCCGGTGGCCGCCGCGCGCCTGTACTCGTCGGCATCCATGTGCGTGGCGTGCACCAGGCACCAGCGGGCGTCCACCGGTGCGTGGTCCAGCAGCCAGGCCACGGGCCGCTGGCCGCTCCAGGCGATGCAGTCGTCCACCTCCTGCGTCTGCTCGGCGATGTGGATGTGGATGGGCGCCGTGGCGTCCAGCGCGAACAAACCCGCCAGCGCGTCGCGCAGGGCATCGGGCGGCACGGCGCGCAGTGAATGCGGTGCCAGGCCCAGGCGGAACCCGTAGCCGACTCCCGCTGCATCCGCGCCCTGCGCAGTGCACAGCGGCTGCAGGCGCTGCAGCAAGCGCAGCATGTTGTGGGTGGAACGGATGAAGCGGCGCTGACCCTCCCCCGGCGGCTTGCCGCCGAAGCCACTGGTCTGGTAGAGCACCGGCAGCAGCGTCATGCCGATGCCGGCGCGGCCTGCGGCACGCAGCAGCGCCAGCGCGAGTTCGGCATCGTCGGCGTACGGCCGGCCATCGCCATCGTGGTGCACGTAGTGGAACTCGCAGACGCTGGTGTAGCCGGCCTCCAGCATCTCCACGTACAGACCGAAGGCGATGGCTTCGAGCAGCGTGGGCGAGAGGCGGGCGGCGAAGCGGTACATCAGCGTGCGCCAGCTCCAGAAGCTGTCCTCGCTGGCGCCGCGGTATTCGGTCAGCCCGGCCATGCCACGCTGGAAGGCGTGCGAATGCAGGTTGGGCATGCCGGGCAGCACCGGGCCGGCCGCGGTGGCCACGTTGGGCGGACGTGTGGCGCCGGCCTGCACGTGCAGCAGCGCGCCGGTGGCGTTCCACTCCAGCAGCACGTCACGCGCCCAGCCGGCAGGCAGCAATGCGTCGGCAGCAAACAGGGCCGTCATGTGGCCTCCTGTGCGATGCGGCCCTGCCGCACCACGGTGCGCACGGGCCGATGGCCGAACCAGTAGGCCAGCTCGGCCGGCTCGCGCAGGTTCCACAGCACGAAGTTGGCCGGCCGGCCGACGGCCATCGCGCCGTGCGTGTCCTGCAGCCCCAGCGCGCGCGCCGCGTGCTTGGTGATGCCGGCAATTGCCTCTGGCACCGTGAGGCGAAAGAGTGTGCATGCCATGTTGGCCATCAGCAGCAGCGAGAGCGCCGGCGAAGTGCCGGGGTTGTGGTCGGTCGAGACCGCCATGGGCACGCCGGCCGCACGCAGCGCTGCGATCGGCGGCAGTTGCGTGTCACGCAGCGTGTAGTAGGCGCCCGGCAGCAGTACGGCCACCGTGCCGGCCGCGGCCATGGCGTCGATGCCGGCCTGCGACAGGTGCTCGATGTGGTCGCACGACAGCGCCCCGTAGCGCGCTGCCAGCGCCGCGCCCCCCATGTCGCTCAGCTGCTCGGCGTGCAGCTTGACCGGGATGCCCAGCGCCTGCGCGGCGCGAAACACCTGCTCGGTCTCGGCCAGTGTGAATGCGATGCGCTCGCAGAACACGTCCACCGCGTCGACCAGCCTCTCGGCATGCAGCGCCGGCAGCATCTCGCGGCAGACGAGGTCGATGTAGTCCTGGCTGCGCCCGGCGTACTCGGGCGGCAGCGCGTGCGCGCCGAGGAAGGTGGTGCGCACCGTCACGCCATGGGCGTCGGCCAGCCGGCGCGCCACGCGCAGCTGCTTACGCTCGTGCTCGAGCGCGAGGCCGTAGCCGGACTTGATCTCGATCGCGCAGACGCCCTCCGCCAGCAGGCTCTGCAGCCGGGCCGAGGCGCTGGCGAAGAGGTCCTCCTCGCTGGCCTCTCGCGTGGCAAGCACGCTGGAGACGATGCCGCCGCCGGCTTTGGCCACCTCCTCATACGTGGCGCCGGCCAGGCGCATCGCGAACTCGCCCGCGCGCTGGCCGCCGTAGACGAGGTGGGTGTGGCAGTCGACCAGGCCGGGCGTGACGAGCGCGCCGTGGCCGTCGTGGCAGGGCACGCCGGTGTAAGCGGCCGGCATGGCATCGGGCGAGCCGATCCAGGCGATGTGGCCACGCGCCACGGCGATGGCGCAGGGCGCGCCGTCCAGGTTGCGCAGGTGGGTCCACAGGCCGTCGGCAGAGGGCAGGGAGTCGAAAGAAGGCATGGGTGGGTGTCCTATGTGGCAGCGTGCCATTGCACGGCGATCAGCACGGCGGCGGGGTCGCTGGGGGCCAGGCCGAGGGACGCGTCGGCATCTGACCACCACAGGCCCTGGCCGGCCGTGAGCGACTGGTCTGCCGCACGCCAGTTGCCGCGCCAGGCCCACAGCAGCCCATGTGGCGCCGCCGGCAACTGAGACGCGCCACGCAGCACGCGCACTTCCGCCCGCAGCCGGCCGCGCCGCGTCATCACATTGAAATCGCGGGATGCACCGCCCAACAGCGTGCAGCCGAGTGACGCGTCGCCGCTGAACGCGAACGGCGCCAGCGGCGTGGCCAGGCGGTGGTCCACGCCCGCGCCCTGCAGATGCACGCCATCGCCGTCGAGCAGCGTGATGATGCGGTCCACTCCCGCGAACACCGAGAACGGCCCGCTGGCGGCGATGCTGGCGATCGACACTCGCCACTGGAACGTGTCGAAGCCCGCGCCCGGCGGCCAGCAGGCGATCTCGCGCGTGCTGCCGCCGCCGTTTTTCCACGGCGTGGCTGGCAGCGCGGCCACGTCGAACCGTTGCAACGTAGCGCTCATCGCACCAGCCCGCCCTGGCTCAGTCGCCGCTCAAAGTGGCGCAGCACCAGCATCACCGTGCCCGTCAGCACGAAGTACACGGCGGCAATCGCCAGGTACACCTCCAGCGAGCGGTACGAGGTGCTGATGATCTTCTGGCCCTCGTGCATCACGTCGTGGATGGTGAGCAGCGAGACCAGCGCCGAGTTCTTGATCAGCGCGATGAACTCGTTGCCCAGCGGCGGGATCATGCGCACCACCGCCTGCGGCAGGATGATGTGGCGCATGGCGGTGGGCGCCGTCATGCCCAGTGACTGCGCGGCCATGGTCTGGCCCTGGTGGATGGACTGGATGGCGCCGCGCACGATCTCCGACACATAGGCACCCGAATACACGCCCAGGCCCAGCACGCCGCACACAAAGGCCGGCAGCAGCAGCCCGAAATGCGGCAGGCCGAAGAACAAAATGAACAGCTGCACCAGCAGCGGCGTGCCGCGCACCAGCGTCACGTAGGAGGTGCAGGCGCCATACAGCCAGCGCCGGCGCGGGTTCAGCCGCCCGATGCCGACCAGAAGGCCCAGCACGCAGCCCAGCAGCAGCGCGCAGACGGTGATCTCCACCGTGACCATCGTGCCGTGCGCCAGCGCCTGCCAGCCGTTCCAGACCGGGGAGAAGTCAAGATCCATGCGGCCCACCCGTGCGGCTCAACAGTGTCATGGCGTCGCGGGGAACCATTTCGTCACGATCGCGTTGTAGGTGCCATCGGCCTTCAGCTTGGCGAGCGCATCGTTCACTGCTCTGGTCAGCTCCGGCGTGTCCTTGCGAACGGCCATGCCGTATTCCTCGGTCGTCAGCTGCTCGGGCAGCACCTTCAGCCCCGGCCGCGTGCGCACGTATTGGTAGGCGGCAGGCTTGCCCGTCACCGCGGCATCGCTGCGGCCCACGTCGACCAAATTGAACATCTCCTGGTTCTTCTCGACCTCGACCAGCTGGGCCTTGGGGTGCGCCTCCTTCAGGTAGCTGACCGACTTGGTGCCCACCTGCACGGTGACCTTCTTGCCCGCCAGATCGGCCGGCGACTTGATGCCGGTGTTGTCGGCCTTGACCATGACCACCAGCCCGCCCGCGTAGTAGGGCACGGTGAAGTCGACGACCTTCTTGCGCTCGTCGGTGATGTAGATGGCCGAGACGGCCATGTCCACCCGCTTGGACATCAGCGCCGGGATCAGGCCCTTGAAGTCGATGTCCACCCACTCGACCTTGCGGCCCAGCTGCTTGCCCAGGGCCTCGACCAGCTCGGTGTCGAAGCCGGTGCGCTGGCCGTTGTCGAAAAATTCCATGGGCGGGAAGGTGGCGTCGGTGGCGACCTTCAGCACGGCCTGCGCGTGGGCATGGCTGGCGAGCAGCGTGGACGACAGCACGGCGAGTGCGAGCAGATGGCGGCGAAGAGTCATGAGAGTTTTCTCCAGTCTGGAAGGAACAAGGGGCAGTGCGTGGTCTAGCAGTTTTGGGGCCTGCCGGGCGGCGGCGGCGCGTCGGGCATCACTTCACCATCGGCAGCTTGAGCCCGAATTTTTTCGCCGTGGCGATCGCCAGCTCGTAGCCTGCGTCGGCATGGCGCATCACGCCCGAGCCACAGTCGTTGATCAGCACGCGCGCCAGGCGTTTGTCGGCAGCTTCGGTGCCATCGGCCACGATGACCATCCCGGCATGCTGCGAATAACCCATACCGACGCCGCCCCCGTGGTGCAGGCTGACCCAGGTGGCGCCGCCGGCGGTGTTGAGCAGCGCATTGAGCAGAGGCCAGTCGCTCACCGCATCCGTGCCGTCGCGCATGGCCTCGGTCTCGCGGTTGGGGCTGGCGACCGAGCCCGTGTCCAGGTGATCGCGGCCGATCACGATCGGCGCCTTCAGCTCGCCCGTGCGCACCATCTCGTTGAAGGCCAGGCCCGCCACATGCCGTTCGCCCAGGCCCAGCCAGCAGATGCGCGCCGGCAGGCCCTGGAAGGCGATGCGCTCGCGCGCCATGTCCAGCCAGCGGTGGGTGTGCTTGTTGTCGGGGAACAGCTCCTTGATCTTGGCGTCGGTCTTGTAGATGTCTTCCGGATCGCCAGACAGCGCGACCCAGCGGAACGGGCCCTTGCCCTCGCAGAACAGCGGGCGGATATAGGCCGGCACGAAGCCGGGGAAGTCGAACGCGTTCGTGACGCCTTCGTCCAGCGCGACCTGGCGGATGTTGTTGCCGTAGTCCACCGTCGGCACGCCCATGGCCTGGAAGTCCAGCATGGCCTGCACGTGCACGGCGCAGCTCTTGGCGGCGGCGGCCGTCAAGGCGGCATGCAGCGAGGGCTCGGCCCAGGCGGCCTTCCACTGCTCCACGGACCAGCCGATGGGCAGGTAGCCGTGGATCAGGTCGTGCGCCGATGTCTGGTCAGTGACGAGGTCAGGCTTGATACCGCCTGCCTTGGCACGCTTCACGAGCTCGGGCAGCACCTCGGCCGCGTTGCCGAGCAGCGCAATCGAGATCGCTTCCTTCGCTTCGGTGTGCTGGCGGATCAGCGCGATGGCGTGGTCGATGTCGCGCGCCTGCTTGTCCACATAGCGCGTGCGCAAACGAAAGTCGATCGAGGCCTGCTGGCACTCGATGTTGAGCGACACGGCGCCGGCCAGCGTGGCGGCCAGCGGCTGGGCGCCGCCCATGCCGCCCAGCCCGGCCGTCAGGATCCAGCGGCCCGCCAGGCTGTTGTCGTAGTGCTGACGCCCGGCCTCCACGAACGTCTCGAAGGTGCCCTGCACGATGCCCTGGCTGCCGATGTAGATCCAGCTGCCAGCCGTCATCTGGCCGTACATGAAGAGGCCCTTGCGGTCCAGCTCGTTGAAGTGTTCCCAATTGCCCCACTTGGGCACCAGGTTGGAGTTGGCCAGCAGCACGCGCGGCGCATCCGCATGGGTCTTGAACACGCCGACGGGTTTGCCCGATTGCACCAGCAGCGTCTCGTCGTCCTCCAGCTCCTTCAATGACGCCAGGATCTGGTCGAAGCATTCCCAGTTGCGCGCCGCGCGGCCGATGCCGCCGTAGACCACCAGGTCTTCGGGCCGCTCGGCCACGTCGGGGTGCAGGTTGTTCTGGATCATGCGGAATGGCGCCTCGGTCAGCCAGCTCTTGCAGGTGAGCGTGCTGCCCGTGGGCGCGGCGATCTTGCGGCTGGGGTCGTGGCGCGTGCCGATGTTGGCGACAAAGGGGGCGGGTGCGTTCATGGCGGTTCTCCTCGGTAATCGGATAGAGCGTTCAGGCGTGGCTGGGCAGGATGGCGGTGACGGCGGCTGGCCACGCGCGCGGTTGGCGGCCCAGGGCGCCCAGGCCCCATAGCCGCATGGATTCGACATCGGGCGCGAGGTAGCGGTCTTGGTCGATGAAGGCCACGTGTTCGCGGATGGTGTTGAACTCGGCCTCCATCAGGGGGCTGCTCTTGAGTTCATGCTTGAGCTCGATGCCCTGGCAGGCGGCCATGGCTTCGATGCCAACCACGACGGCCGTGTTCTGCACCATGTCGCCCAGCCGGCGCGCGGCAAAGGTGGCCATGGACACATGGTCTTCCTGGTTGGCCGAGGTCGGCAGGCTGTCCACGCTGGCCGGGTGCGCCAGCGACTTGTTCTCGGACGCCAGCGCCGCAGCCGTGACCTGCGCAATCATGAAGCCGGAATTCACGCCCCCATCGCGCACCAGGAACGGCGGCAGGTTGGACAGGCCCGAATCCAGCAGCAAGGCCATGCGCCGTTCCGAGATCGCGCCGATCTCGGCGATGGCGAGCGCCAGGATGTCGGCCGCGAAGGCCACCGGCTCGGCGTGGAAATTGCCGCCCGAAATCACCTCACCCGTGTCGGTGAACACCAGCGGGTTGTCGGACGCGGCATTGGCCTCGATCACCAGCACACGCGCGGCGTGTTGCAGGTTGTCCAGGCACGCGCCCATCACCTGCGGAATGCAGCGGATCGAGTACGGGTCCTGCACGCGGCCGCAGTTCGCGTGGCCGGGAATGATCTCGCTGCCCTCGAGCAGGGCCCGCACGGCACCGGCCACGGCCATTTGCCCGGGCTGGCCGCGTGCGGCGTGGATGCGCGCATCGAAGGGCTTGATCGAGCCCTGGATGGCTTCCAGCGACAGCGCGCCGGCCATGAGCCCGGCCGCGAACACGTTCTCGGCGCCGAACAGGCCGGCCAGCGCCAGGCCGGTCGAGACCTGCGTGCCGTTCAGCAGCGCCAGCCCTTCCTTGGGGCCGAGCACGAACGGCTCCAGCCCGACGCTGCGCATGGCCTCGGCACCGCCCACCACGCGGCCATCTGCCAAGGTGGCCTCGCCTTCGCCGATCAACACGCAGGCCAGGTGCGCCAGCGGTGCGAGGTCGCCGGACGCGCCGACCGATCCCTTGGCCGGGATGCGAGGCAGCACGCCGCCATTGAACAGCTTGAGCAGCGCATCCACGATCTCTGGCCGCACGCCGGAATGCCCGCGCGCCAGGCTCACCGCCTTGGTCGCCAGCACCAGCCGCACCACGCCGGCCGCCAGCGGCGCGCCCGTGCCCACGCTGTGTGAGAGCACCAGGTTGCGTTGCAACTCGGCCAGGCGGTTCGGTGGAATGACCGTCTGCGCCAGCTTGCCGAAGCCGGTGTTGATGCCGTAGACCACATCGCCGCTGGCGAGGATGCGCTGCACGGTGGCCTGCGCGGCGAGCAGTCCAGGGCGCGCGCCGTCGTCGAGCGCGAGGCGGATGCCGCCGTCGTGGATGCGGCGCAGCTGCGCCAGGTCTACGGCGCCGGGCACCAGCGTCAAGGTGGCATGGTCAGAGGTCATCACAGTTCCTGTCTATACAAGTAGGGGCGTAAAAAATTCAGCTCAGGACCTGGTTGCCGTCGTTGCGCAAACGGCTGCCCAGGCGGTAGCGCGACGCCGGGTGCAGGCAGCGCACCAGCGTGATCGTCTGGCCGCGCGACCAGGTGCGGCGCGTCAGCAGCAGGCAGGGCTCGGCCGGGTCCATGGCCAGGCGCTCGGCCTGCTCCGGCGTGGGCAGCACGGCATCGACCAGATGCTCGATCTGGTCGAACGGCACGTGGCGCACCAGGTATTCGCTGGGCGGCATGGTGGTGAAGTCCTGCTCCAGAAAGGCGGGCACCAGGCGCGGGTTCACGTAGCGGTCTTCCAGCTGCACGGGCACGCCGTCTTCCAGGTGCAGGCAGACGCAGTGCACCAGCGATTCGCCCATGCGCACATCCATCCACACGGCGACATCCGGTGAAGCGGCCACGCGCTCGCACGCGATCAGCTGGAAGCCGTAGTCGTGGCCGCGGCTGCGGATCTCGCTGGCGATGTTGGCGATCTGCAGCAGAGTGGACTGCGGCTTGGCCTCGGCCACGAAGCTGCCCACGCCAGCCACGCGCACCACGCGGCCCTGGTCCATCAGCTCGCGCAACGCGCGGTTGGCCGTCATGCGCGAGATGCCGAACTGGGCGACGAGTTCGTGCTCGGACGGCAAGCGGTGCCCGGCCGGCCATTCGCCGCTCTGGATGCGCCGCGTGATGTGCTCCTTGACCTGCTCGTACAGCGCCAGGGCCTGCGGGGCGGGCGTGGCGGCACTGGCATGGGGCCGCGCCGCAGCTTTGGTCGGAGCCGTCCTGGCCTTCATGGCGTCAATGCTCCGCAGCCGCCATCGATTCGGCGCGGATCTCTTCCGTCAGCCGCGCCTTCAGTTCCATGAACTCGGGTGTGGTCTTGACGGTGTAGTGGCGCGGGTGCGGCAGGTCCACCGCGATCTCCGTCTTGATGCGACCCGGCCGCGCGCTGAACACGGCCACGCGGTTGGCCATGAAGATGGCCTCGTCGATGTCGTGCGTGACGAACAGGACGGTCTTCTGCTCGGCCTCCCAGATGCCCAGCAGCAGCTCCTGCATCAGCACGCGCGTCTGGTTGTCCAGCGCGCCGAAGGGCTCGTCCATCAGCAGCATTTTGGGGTCGTTGGCCAGCGCCCGCGCAATCGCCGTGCGCTGCTGCATGCCGCCCGACAGCTGCTTGGGAAAGTGCTGCTCGAAGCCGCGCAGCCCCACCTTGGCGATGAAGTAGTCGGCCCGCTCCTTCTGCGCGCTCTCTGCCAGGCCACGCTCGCGCAGGCCGAAGCGGATGTTCTGCTCGATGTTGAGCCAGGGGAAGAGCGTGTAGCTCTGGAACACCATGCCCCGGTCGGCGCCCGGGCCTTCGATGCCCTGGCCGTCCAGCAGCACTTGGCCGCTGGTGGGGTAGTCAAGCCCCGCGACGATGCGCAGCAGCGTGGACTTGCCGCAACCGGAGGGGCCGAGGATGGTCACGAAGTCGTTCTGCCGCACCTCGAAATCCACCGGCAGCAGCGCCTGTGTGGACTTGCCGCCCGGGCTGGTGAAGGTGCGCGAGACGCCGCGAATGGACAGCTGGTTGCTCATGCTCATGCTCGTGCTCATAGCGATGCCCACGCGTACATCTTTTTGTTGACCGCTTTGAAGATGAAGTCCGACACCAGCCCGATCAGCCCGATTACGATGATGCCGAAGATGATCTGCCCGGTGTTCAAGAGCGCCTGGCTGTCCGTGATCATGTGCCCGATGCCGGACGACGAGCCGATCAGCTCGGCCACGATCACATACGTCCAGGCCCAGCCCAGCACCAGCCGCAGCGTCTCGGCGATGCCCGGCGCCGCGCCGGGGATCAGCACACGGCGCACGATGCCCCGGCTGTCGGCCCCCAGCGTATAGGCGGCTTCCACGAGGTCCTTGCGCGCGCCGCCGACGATGACGGCCACCATCAGGATGATCTGGAACACCGAGCCGATGAAGATCACCAGCAGCTTCTGCGTCTCGCCAATGCCGGCCCACAGGATCAACAGCGGAATGAACGCCGAGGCCGGCAGGTAGCGGCAGAACGAGACAAAGGGCTCCAGAAACGCCTCGATCGGCTTGTACGCGCCCATCGCAATGCCCAGCGGCACGGCGATGAGGGCTGCCAGGATGAAGCCACCCAGCACCCGCCACACCGTCATGCCGATGTCGTGGATGAAGTTGTATTCGGTGAACAGCAGCCAGGCCTCTTGCACCATCGTGATGGGGCTGGCCAGAAAGGTCGGCGAGACGTAGCCGCCCAGCGTGAAGAACGCCCACACGGCCACGAACAGCACGAAGAAGGCAAACCCCAGCAGCCAGCGGGCCGTGGGGCCGACCGGCTCCAGCGGGACCATGCCGCGGCGCCGGCGCTGCAAAGCGGCCACCGGCGCGCTGGCCGGCAACGCTGCCGGCATCACGCGTGTGGAATCGGAAGACATGGCGGTGGCCTCGGCGACGTGCGCTTATTTGATGAACGAGGCGTCGTACATGGCCGACCAGTTGTCGGGCTGCTTGCGGATCACGCCGGCCTCTTGCAGGATGACGGCCGCTTCCTTCATGAATGTCTCCAACTCACCGGCGAAGAACTTCTGGTTCGCTGCCTTGTCCTGCCAGCGCAGGTAGCTGGACGACTTGGCAAACGCCTCGCCGGTCTGCTTGACCGCGCCGCCCATGATCTCGTTGGACTTGGCCGTGTCGGCCTTGATCATCTCCAGCGCCTGGAAGTAAGAATCGACCAGCGCCTTGGCGGCTGCCGGGTTGGCCTTCAGAAAGTCGGGTGCGCAACCCAGCGTGTCCTGGATGTGCGGGAAGTCCAGCGTCGTCGCCAGGATCTTGCCGGCGGCCGGGTTGTCGCGCACGGTGGAGAGGTAGGGCTCATACGTCACGGCCGCATCGTTCTGGCCCGTCACGAAGGCCTGGGCGGCAGGCTGCGCGGCCATGGTCACGGTCTTCACGTCCTTCATGCTCATGCCGTTCTTGTTCAGCAGCCAGGCCAGCGTGAAGTAGCCCGCCGTGCCGGGTGCATCCACGGCCACCGTCTTGCCCTTGAGGTCGGCAAAGCTCTTGATGTCGCCACGCACGGCGATGCCGTCTGCGCCGTAGGACTTGTCGAGCTGCACGATCTGCACGATGGGCACGCCGTTCGTGTTCCACGACACATGCGTCTCTACGGTGGTGGCCGCGCACTGGATGGACTTGGAGGCCAGGGCCAGGTGCCGGTCCTTCTGCGGAATCATCTTGATCTCCACGTCCAGCCCGTTCTTCTTGAAGATGCCTGCGCGGTCGGCCAGCGTCAGCGGGGCGAAGCCCGTCCAGCCGGACATGCCGATCACGATCTTGGTCTGCGCGGCTGCGCCCTGGGCCACGCTGGCCAGAGCGACCACGGCGAGCAGCGATGCGAGCTTGGAGATAACGGTGTTGGCCATGCGGCCCTCCTCGGTTGGGGTTGAACGCTGAAGTCTTCGCCGGCGCACCCGTGGCAGGGGGCCACGGCCGCGCGTCGGCAGTTTCATTCACCTGCGCTGCCCTGTATATACAGATTAACCCGTAACCTGCACCGAGTTGGAGAGGCGGCGGTGTTCATACTGGTGCGCGGGGCACCAGAAGGCTGTATGGACAGGGTGGGCCCGGTGAATGCAGGGGGCGTCAGCAGGATGCGTGCCAGTCCGTCAATGGCCGCCGTCTCACGACTCGACTTGTATGAACAGTTCGAAGTCGTCCAGGTCACACCGGCCATCATCCGTGCCGGGCTGGACCTGCATCAGACACGCAGCATCGCGTTCAATGACGCGCTCATCGTCGCCAGCGCGCACACGGCGGGCTGCAGCGTGCTGTACAGCGAAGACCTGAACACCGGTGAGCGCATGGGGCCGGTGCGCATCGTCAATCCGTTTGTTGCCTCAGCCGCCTGAGCGCGCTATTCGTCAAACCAGTTGGCCAGCTTCAGGCCCGGGATGCCCTGGAAGTGGCGCGTGTTGCGGGTCACGAGTGTCAGGCCCTGGGCCAGGGCGCAGGCGGCGATCTGCGCGTCCGGCTCGGCCAGGGGGCGGCCGCGTGCCTGCCGGGCGACCCGCAGTTCCGCATGGCGGCGGGCCGTCAGCTCGTCGTAGGCCAGCCTGGGCAGTGCGCCAGGCACGGCATGGACGAAGCGCAGCAACGCGTCCTTGCGCTGGCCTTCGGGTAGTCGCAGCACGCCGAACAGCAGTTCGTGCCACACCACCATGGGTATCGCCGAAGCGCCCGCGTGTGCTGCAAAGGCTTGCAGCACCAGAGCCGATGGCTGCGGGCGCGCCAGCTCCGAGACGACGTTGGTGTCCAGCAGCCAGCGCAGCGTGGGGGTCGTCGCCACGGGTCAACGCTTGGCGCGTGCTGTGCCGGGTGCGGATGCCGGTACGGCCCAATCCACGGCACGGGTCGGCCGACGGTCACGCACGTCGGCCCATGGATCGGGTGCATCTGCCGCTTCGGCCAGAGCTTCTGCATGGTCGGCGCGCCATGCCTGCAGCCGTGCCGCCGGGTTGTCGCCTTGTGCCAGGAGCCGCTGGTACTGCGCCACGGACATCAGCACGGCAGCGGCCTGGCCGCGGCGCGAGATCATGACGGGCTCGCCACCCTGATCCAGCGCGCTGAGAGTTTCGGCCAAGTGCGCCCGTGCTTCGCTGAAGGGGATGGTGTTCATGGCGGATTTCAGTGCGTTGAAATGTACAGATGAATTGTACAAACCAAAGGTGTCGCTCGGTACAACTAGCCAGCGACAAACGACTCCACCTGCGCCGCCGTCGGCATTCCCCCAACGGCTCCGCGCCCCTGCACCGACAGCGCTGCCGCCGCGTTGGCGCGCACCATCGCCTGCTCGATCGGCAGGCCGCGCGCCAGGGCCGCAGCCAGCGCGCCGTTGAAGGTGTCGCCAGCGCCGATGGTGTCGACGACGGCGTCCACACGCCAGCCGGGCACGGCCAGCGGCGCTTGGCCCGCTCGCCACAGGCAGCAGCCGGCCCCTTCAACGCAGGCTAGCCCTACGCCGCCTCTTTGTAAAAATAGCTGCGCTGCAGCGCACGCGCCGGCAGCGGCGAGACGGCCTGCGCAATCGCGGCGATGTGGTCGGGCGTGGTGCCGCAGCAGCCGCCCACGATGTTGACCAGGCCCTCGGCCGCAAACTCGCGCACCAGCTTGGAGGTGTCTTGCGGCGCTTCGTCGAAACCGGTCTCGCTCATCGGGTTGGGCAGGCCGGCATTCGGGTAGCAGCTGATGAAGGTGTCGCCCGCCACGCGGTTCAGCTCCTGGATGTAGGGCCGCATCAGCGCCGCACCCAGCGCGCAGTTCAGGCCGATGGCCAGCGGCTGCGCATGGCGCACGCTGTGCCAGAAGGCGGTGACCGTCTGGCCCGACAGGATGCGGCCCGATGCATCGGTCACCGTGCCGCTGATGATCAGCGGCAGCCGTTCGCCCGAGGCTTCAAAATATTCATCCACCGCAAACAGCGCGGCCTTGGCATTCAGCGTGTCGAAGATGGTCTCGACCAGGATCACGTCGCTGCCGCCTTCGACCAGCGCCTTGGTCTGCGCGTAGTAGGCGGCGCGCAGCTCCTCGAAGCTGATGTTGCGCGCGCCGGGGTCGTTCACGTCGGGGCTGATGCTGGCCGTCTTGGGCGTGGGGCCGAGTGCGCCGGCGACGAAACGGGGCTTGTCCGGCGTGCTGAACTTGTCGCACGCCGCGCGCGCCAGCTGCGCCGAGCGCAGGTTCATTTCGTCGGCCAGGTCGGCCATATCGTAGTCGGCCTGGGCCACGGTGGTGGCGCCGAAAGTGTTGGTCTCGATCAGGTCGGCGCCGGCGGCCAGGTAGCCTTCGTGGATGGCGGTGATCACGTCGGGCCGCGTCAGGCTCAGCAGCTCGTTGTTGCCTTTTACATCGCGCGCGAAGTCGGCAAACCGCTCGCCCCGGTACTGCGCCTCGGTCAGCTTGAAGCGCTGGATCATGGTGCCCATGGCGCCGTCGAGGATGGCGATGCGTTGCGACAGGATCTCGGGCAGCTGCTGGGCGCGGGTGTAGGGCGGGGTCTTCATGGTCGGCCGATTGTAGAAAGTGGCCCGCATCACCGCCGCGCAGGGGGCATCGGCGCTGGCAACTGGATTTTTTGACAGGACAATACGCGGCATGAGAACCCAGCATTCCCGCCCACGGGCCCGCCGGGCCGGGGCCACGACGTGATGGCCCTGGCAACGCAAGACGCGCAGTCCGTGCAAGCCGTGCCGCTGGCCATCCTGCAGGAGACCTTCGGCTACCCGCAGTTCCGTGGCCCGCAGCAGGCCATCGTCGAGCATGTGGTCGCTGGTGGCGATGCGCTGGTGCTCATGCCCACCGGCGGTGGCAAGTCGCTGTGCTATCAGATCCCCGCGATCGCGCGCCAGCGCGCAGGCCACGGCGTGACCATCGTCGTCTCGCCGCTGATCGCGCTGATGCACGACCAGGTGGGAGCGCTGCACGAGGCGGGGGTCGACGCCACCTTCCTCAATTCCACGCTCGACTGGAACGCCACGCTCGATGTGGAACGCCGCCTGGCCCGCGCCGAGACCACGCTGCTCTACGCCGCGCCCGAGCGCCTGACCACGCCCCGTTTTCTGGACCTGCTCGACGCGCTGCATGCACGCGGCAAGCTGAGCCTGTTCGCCATTGACGAGGCGCACTGCGTGAGCCAGTGGGGCCACGACTTCCGCCCCGAATACCGCGCGCTGACCGTGCTGCACGAGCGCTATGCCGGCGTGCCGCGCATCGCACTCACGGCCACGGCCGATGCGCTGACGCGAGCCGACATCGTCGAGCGCCTGCAGTTGGAGGATGCGCAGCAGTTCGTCAGCAGCTTCGACCGCCCCAACATCCGCTACGCCATCGTCGAGAAGAAGGAGGCGGTGACGCAGTTGCTGCGCTTCATCGAGCGCGAGCACGCGGGCGATGCCGGCGTTGTCTACTGCCAGTCGCGCAAGCGGGTCGAAGAGGTGGCGCAGACGCTGGCCGGTGCCGGTGTGCGCGCGCTGCCCTACCACGCGGGGCTGGACGCCGGCATGCGCCAGCAGCACCAGGACCGCTTTCTGCGCGAGGAGGGCGTCGTCATGGTGGCCACCATCGCCTTTGGCATGGGCATCGACAAGCCCGACGTGCGCTTCGTCGCGCACCTGGACATGCCCAAGAACATCGAGGGCTACTACCAGGAGACGGGCCGCGCCGGCCGCGATGGCGAGCCGGCCAACGCCTGGATGTCCTATGGCCTGCAGGACGTGGTGAACCAGCGCCGCATGATCGACGAGAGCCCGGCCGGCGAAGAATTCAAGCAGGTCATGCGCGGCAAGCTCGATGCGCTGCTGGCGCTGGCCGAAGCCACCGACTGCCGGCGCGTGCGGCTGTTGCACTACTTCGGTGAGCGCTACCAGCCCCGGGGGCGCACCGCAGACGACGAGGGCGCGCCGCCCTCGATGCGGGCGGTCTGCGGGAACTGCGACAACTGCCTGTCGCCGCCTGACATCTGGGACGGCACCGACGCCGCGCGCAAGCTGCTGTCCACCATCTACCGCGTGCAGCAACAAAGCGGCATCAGCTTCGGCGCCGGGCAGATCATGGACATCCTGCGCGGCAAGGTGACCGAGAAGGTCAAGCAGTTCAACCACGAGCAGCTGAGCACCTTCGGCATTGGCGCCGAGTTCAGCGAAGCGCAGTTGCGCAGCGTACTGCGCCAGCTGGTGGCCACCGGCGCGCTGGAGGTGGATGCCGAGAAATTCAACACACTGCGCCTGACACCCGCCTCGCGCAGTGTGCTGAAGGGCGAGGTGGCGGTCCAGCTGCGTGAATCGGTCACGGCGCCGCCCAGCCGCTCGCCCCGGCGCAGCGCGCGCACCGTCCGCGTGCCGGCCGCTGCCGCGCAGATGGACGGGGTTGGCCAGGCCCGCTTCGCCGCGCTGAAGGCCTGGCGCGCCGAAGTCGCCAAGCAGCACAACCTGCCGGCCTACGTGATCTTCCACGACGCCACGCTGGCCGCCATCGCCGCCCGCGCGCCGCAGACGCTGGAAGACCTGCAGGGCATCAGCGGGATCGGCGCGCGCAAGCTGGAGGCGTATGGCGAAGAGGTGTTGCGCGTCAGTGCCAGTGGCTGAGCGTCTGGGCGGCGGGGAGCCGGCAGTCGCCCCGCCCGCGTTCCGCGCCGTGCGTTGCAGCGCGGCGCGTGCGCCTACGTGCAGGCCGACACCGGGCCGACAGCGGGGTGGCGGCGTTGCCGGCAAACTGTACGGTCCACAACTGCGCCGAAAGATGGCATGACAGCCTTGACGACGCGGCTCACGCACGGCTTGAGTCCGCGCTTATCGCCCGAGCTGCTGACCCACTTCGCCTGGCCTGCCGATGCTCGCTGACGCTGACAACCCCGCGTTTGTCCAGCGACTGCTGGCCGCCTTCTACGCGGGCGATTCCGGCGAGGCCGTGATCGTTCTGGACCGCAACGCCATCGTGATCGGGTGGTCCCGATCCAGCGAACTGCTGTTGGGGTGGACGGCGGAAGAGGCCACCGGCCAGAGCATCTCGACCATCTTCACGCCGGAGGACCGTCACCGCAAGATCGACTTCTTCGAGCTCGATGTGGCGAGGGCCAGCGGCCATGCAGAAGACGATCGCTGGCATTTGCGGCGTGACCAAAGCCGTGTCTGGGTCACCGGCGCGCTGTCATGCGTGCGCGATGAGCACGGCGAGGTGTTGGGCTTCGTCAAGGTCTTGCGCGACCGGACCGACCTGCGGGCCAAGATCGAGCGCCACGAGGCCGAACTCGGTGCGCTGCAGGAACAACTGCAGCGCCAGCAGTTGTTCCTGCACACGCTGGGGCATGAGCTGCGCAACCCGCTGGCCCCGCTCTCCATGGCGGTGCATCTGCTCGGTGCGCGCGAGACGGCGCCCGCGTCGACGCAGGCGTTGCAGGTCATCCGGCGACAGATCACCGTGCTGAAGGGGCTGGCCGACGACTTGATGGACTTGGCGCGCGCGCACCACAACGGCTTTGATCTCGTGCTGGAGCGCGTGCACGTGCAGCGGCTGCTGGAGGACGCTCTGAATGATCTGCAGCCTGCGGCCCAGGCCAAGGGCATCGCGCTGAGCGCCGTGCTGCAGCAGGGGCCGATCGAGCTGCAGGCCGACCGGCGCCGCCTGACGCAGGTGGTGCTGAACGTGCTGGGCAATGCGCTCAAGTACACGCCCTCGGGGGGCGCCGTGTTCCTGAAGGCCGGCGAGGAAGTCAACGAGGTCGTGATCCGCGTGGAAGACAGCGGCATCGGCATCGGTGCGGACATGCTGCCACGCATCTTCGACTTCTTCACGCAGGACGCTGGCGCCAGAAAGATGGCGCCAGGTGGCCTGGGCGTCGGCTTGGGGCTGGTGCGCGAGATTGTCGAGCTGCACGGCGGCACCGTGGCCGCGCGCAGTGCGGGCCCCGGCCAGGGGTCGCAATTCACGGTGCGCCTGCCGCTGCGGCGCCCCGACCCACTGCCGCCGCCAGCGCTGGTCTGAGCGCGCCGGTCAGCCGATCTTGCGCAGGCTGGACAGCGCGACTTCGCCCTGGGCCGTCGAGAACATCGGGCTGCTGCCGGAACCCTGGCCGCTCTGGCTCTGGCTGACCCCTGAAATCTCCAGCTCACCGGTGTCGTATTGCTGCACGGCGCCGCCCTGGCGAACGGCCAGGCGCCGCTGCTGTGGGAAGAAGGCGTATTGCAGGTCGTTCTGCCCGCCGCTGGACGAGGGGTTCGAGAGGCCGTCGGGCCACCAGGCATCGCCTCCCTGCATCGGCTTCATCGGTGCCATGGGTTGCATGGGCTCCATCGGCTTCATCGGTTCCATTGGCTTCATCGGTTCCATCGTGCGCTCCCGCGTGGTCAAGGCCATGAGTCTGCGCCAGGCGCTGTGCGCAGGTGTCAGGGCCCAGCGGATTGCGACGTAGGCTGAGCTCGCCTCGCACTGTGGCGGGTCCCTCAGTGCAGGCGCGCACCGGCCGCGACGGTGCCCGGGTGCTGCGCTGGCGCTCCTGAGCAGGGTCGCGGCCGCAGCTTGCCTTGCGGTGTGCGCCCGCACCTACCTGTGTGCTGACCACTTGACGACAGCCGCCCGCGGCTGTTGTTCCCATAGTGGACTTGCCAGAGACCTTTCGAAGGACTCCCATGCAAGCATTGACCACTCCTGACGCCATGACATCCACCACACAGAGCATCCCCAGCCTGGCCCCGCACATCCGGCTGTTCGGCCATGTCGACGGCGGCATGCTGAGCGAGTTCTTCCGCCAGCAGCACGACGCGCCCCGGGACGAGCCGGTGGTCTTCGAGCTCAGCACCCTGGGCGGCGATCCCGACATCGGCCGGCGGCTCGCGCAGGAGATCCGCCTGTGGCGCGAGCACCGGCAGGTGGACGTGTACTTTCTGGGCAAGACGTTTGTCTATTCGGCCGGCGTGACCATCATGTCGGCGTTTCCGGTGAACCGGCGCTTCATCACAGAAGACACGGTGCTGCTCGTGCACGAACGCAAGATCACCAAGACCGTCGAGCTCAAGGGTGCGCTGCGGGCCTGCCGGGCGCTGGTGGAAGATGTGCTGGCGCAGCTTGAATCGGGCCAGCGGGTGGAAGACCGCGACTTCGTCCGGCTGGTGCAGGGCAGCAGAATGTCGCATGCAGACCTGCGCGAGCGCGTGCTCGCGCGCGACTGGTATGTGCCTGCGGCGCAGGCGTTGGAGCTGGGGTTGGTGGCGAACATCATCGATGACGCCGGGTTGGTGCGCGCGGCTTGATGGCGCCGGCTTGCCCGACCAGCCTGCGACTACACCCGGCCGATCAGAAACCGCTGCGGCATCAGTTCGTTGAACGGAAAGTGTGCACCTGCAGCCGCGCATCGGCGTCGGCCGGCAGCAGCGGCGCGGCGGCGGGGAAATGGTGCGGCTTTTTCGCAGAGTGCATGACAAGCCGTTTCCAACCCGTCGGGCTGCACCATGCCAGCGGCCTCATCGACCACGGCCCCACGATGCTGGTCGAACGGCTGCGTGACGGGTCAGCCTTCGAAGGACCGGAGGGCCTTGGCCAGTTCCGGGGAGGTGAATGCCTCCAGGCGACGAAATGCGCCTTCCAGGTGCGACATGTCACTGCCTGAGGCATTGAAACGTTCGAAGTACGCCTTCCAGCTCCTGGCCGCCACCCAGACTTCATGCACGGCGCGAAGCGCTTCACGTTCACGGGCGAAGTACGCCGGCCAGCGCGTCATCAGGTTGTCCAATGTCGCCAGCCGGCCCTGGTCGCCAAGCTCCAGGTGCAACAGACGCTCGTGCGCCACGGTGTTCATGGGAAGGACGTCGTACAGGGGGCTGAGCCTCCAACCCTTGGCCGCAACGTCATAGATGAAGGCGTGGTTGCGCAGGTGGTCGTCGTTGTTGTTGGCAAAGATGTTCAGCGCCTGCCGCTTGAACAGATCCCGAAGATCGCGCTCGATGAACGCTGGCACGGCTCGGGCGCGCAGCTGCTGGGCCAGGGCGTGGTAGGAGCTGTTGCGGGCGTCGTACTCGTCCATCCCCATGAGGGTCATGGCCGAGCAGAACCCGATGCGGCCTTCGATCACGGGCGAGTCGTGTTCGGTCGGCACGGGCTCCCAGCTTTCCTGGCCCGCCGGCAGCACAGCGCCGGGCGCAGCCCAGTAACGGTCGAAGCGCCGGATGAACAAGACCCGCGCGCCACCCGCGTCGATGACGTTCACCGGGGGCACCCGCAGGCCTGCCGCGCGGGCCAGCGCCAACGTGCCGGCTTCGAGCACCGCGTTGCAGGCACGGTCGGACTTCGAGGGGAATTTGGCCAGCCACAGCACACCTGCGGCATCACGCACGGATGCTTTTGGCCGGGCTCCGCCGGCGCTGCCCAGGCCGTCGAAGCAGTTGGCCAGGTCCTCGCCCACGGGTTCGTCGTTTTCGATGCGGTCTGCCGCCTCCAGCAAGCGGGCCAGCCCCACCTCGCCTGCCGCAGAGTGCTTGGCGGGGGTCGCGATGTCCTTGCGCACGTCAAGGGCGCCGACGCGGTCCACGCCGGCCTCCAGAAGGTAGGCCACCTCGGGAAGTGTGCCGCTGCCCACCTTGAGCTTGTTCTCGATGACGCGACGTCCCCAGGCGTCGGGTGCGGCATCTCTCAGCCCGCCGAACTCTGCGTGGCCCGGCAAGGTGAATCGCTTGACGCCACCTTCGGCCTTGGCCAGGGAAAGAGTGACCGGGTCGACTTCGATGGCGTTCGGGCGCGCCAGGTACCGTCGCCCATACGCAAATGTGGGCGCTTGCGTGTTCAGGTCCTCCAGTAGCCCGGCGGGCACGAAGTCGTTTGCGCCATCGACGCCGGCAAGGTGCGCAAACACCGCGACCTCGCCAGGTGGTTTTGCGTAGGGGTTGGGGGGCTTAGAAGTCATACGGGTCGCGTTCTTTGGCGGGCGACGTTGGTGCCGGCTTCTTTTTGCGCACTCGTTCGCGCAGGGCGGGAGATTTCGGCGCAACGGATGTTGCGGTCAGCGGCAAATGGCCCAACGCACCGGCCTGCGCAACCTGCAGATGCTGTCGCATCGGGTGGTGCGCCAGCTTGTTGCGCACCGCGCTGGACTGACCCAGCAGCAGCCCGACCAGGGACAGCTCTGGTTCGATCGCATGCAGATAGCGCAGCACCTGCGTCAGGGTGCGGCTTTCGTCGCCCTTCTCGATGAGCACGGCGGTGGAGCGCGAGACACCGGCCCGCGCGGCGACCTCGCTTTGGGTCATCTCGTGCGCCTTGCGCAGCTCCTGCAGCATCAGGCCGATGTGTTGAGCTTCAGCCAAACGGCTGGGGGGTGTGCGCAGTGTTTCGTCGTACTTCATGGCTTCGCTGGTGGATTTGGTGGCTCAGGACACACGGACGCCGGCTGGCCTATCGCGTCCCACCTCGAAAACAAATGTGCCGTCTGCAATCCCGGCCCTTACGAGATTTAATGACTGTTATTGGAGACAATTTAGCCAACTGTATTGCGCAAGACAAGCCTTGATCATTGATCAAGTCTGTCATTTCAGTCTTTAAACACATTAAAGGGTGCGATTGCGTACATCCCTTGTTGAAACTTCGGATGCCGTCCCGTCGTTCTGGCGGAAGGTTTCGCGTGGCGGCGACTGGCGGCAGGTCTCAGCAGTTGGCGCGCGTGGAGCATTTCCGCACGGCGCATTTGCGGCCTGCACTGGCTCGCGGTCTGGTCGAGATGACCTTGCCCGATACGCCGCGCAGCAGCAAGCAGCGCTACCGCCTGACGTCGCGCTCAGGCGTTTTCGGCGGTGCCTGGCTCGGCCATCTTGCGGTGCTGTTCGGCCAGCACCTGCGACGGTGTGACCTTGGCGACCATGACCTGCAGCTTGTTCTTGAGCCCGGCGACCACATCCGCTTCGCCGTCCATCATGGCGCGGAAACCCACGGCGGCCACTTCGGCCGGGTCCATCTTGTCCTGCGAGCCCACCTTGGTATCGAGCATGTCGGCGCGCACGAAGAAGTCGGTGTCCGTCACGCCCGGCATCAGGCAGGTCACGGTCACGCCACTGTCCTTCAGCTCGTTGCGCAGCGCCGCCGCGAACGAGTCCACAAACGCTTTGGATCCGTTGTAGACGGCCTGGAATGCTCCCGGCAGAAAGCCTGCGATGGAGCCCGTGATGAGGATCCTGCCCTGGCCGCGCCGGCACATCAGCGGCGCGGTGCGGTGCAGCAGGTAGAGCGTGCCGGTGATGTTCGTGTCGATCACGTGCCGGATGTCCTTGAACTCCTGCTCCAGAAAAGCCTTGCCGAGCCCGTGGCCGGCATTGGCGAGCAGGGCGTCCACCGGGCGCTGCGCCACCAGCTGCATCAGGCTTTCGACGCCCTCCTGGCTCGCCAGGTCGCACTGGATCGACTCCACCGCGGCGCCGAGCGAGCGGCAGTCGTCCGCCGCCTCGTCCAGGGGCTGGTCTGCTGCCAGCACCAGATCGAAGCCGTTCTCCGCGCAGCATTTGGCCAGGTTGAACCCGATGCCGGACGACGCGCCGGTGACGACGGCAAGGGGCTTGATGGGTGGTGTGGACATGAAGGCTCCGGGGAGATGGCAGGGCTTCCACTGTCTGCCTGCGCGCCAGGGCCAAGGATCGGCTCGTGCGCCGTTCCCATGTGCGCGGGCGCCTACCATCGCCCCCACCGCAGACGGCCGACAGGGCCGCGCGTAGCGTGTGACGCTTGGGGTCTGACGGCGCTTGCAGCGCTGCAAGCGCTGGCTATTGCCGCCGCACACCGGCACTCGTCACGCCGCCATGGGTTCCGGTTCGACGCTGGCTACAGGCGGCCAACCAGCGACGCGCGCTGCGACAGTTCAATGAAGTTCCCGTCAGGGTCACGCACGAAGGAGACGATGGCGACATCGCCCAGGCGCTTCGGCGGCGCACCTTCGCCGCCGCCGCGGGCCAGCACGGCACGGTGCTCGGCCGCGCAGTCGGTCACCTGCACCGTCAGGTAGCGCCAGCCGTAGCCGCGCCAGCTGTGCGTGGGCTGCACCGTCGCGTCCTCGCGCACGAAGACGCGGGTGTCGCCGCACAGGTACACGCCGGGTGCCGGCGACGGGCACTGCAGGACGTGGCGCCAGAACCATTCGTGCGCTTCGCGCTTGCGCACGCGCAGATCGATGCCGATGCCAGTGACGCCGTCGTGCCCCGGCGGTACCAGGGTGACGCCGTTGCCGTCCGGGTCCGACAGCCGCTGGGGCACGCGGGTGACAGCCGTGGCGACACGCACGCCGGCAATGCCCGACGGGTCTGCCTCGGCGAGTGGCTCCCGCGCGTGGTTGACCTTCAGCACCGATCCGTTCAGATGCAGGCGGTGTTGGTGCACGCCTGCGCCCAGCTTCAGGCAGTGGTCGTAGGGCAAGCCCACCACGTCGCGCCAGAACGTCAGCTGCGGCTCGATCGAGCGTGCGAAGAGACCCACGTCGAGGTGCGGTTTGGCAAGCTGCATGGCGGATCGGTCACAGATGTGTGGCGAACCAGTCGAGCGCCGCCGCGCTGCCTGCCTCGAAGCCATCGAAATAGATGCCGTAGTGGTCGATGCCGGGGATGACCGTGTAGCGAACCGGCACATGCGCTTGGCCCGTCAGCATCTCGTAGGCCTTGCCGCTGCTGTCTCGGATGTCGAACAGTTCCTCATTCCCCGCGTCCAGCATCAAGGTGGGAACCTTGAGCTTGTGGACTTCGCCGATCGTGTCGTGCTGCAGAAACCTGGCCAGGTGCGGCGTGCCCGCCAGCCGCGGATAGAACTCGGTGTCGATATCCTGGGGCACGGCGGCGATCGTTCCCCTGGCGATGTCGATGGCACGCTGCTGGCAGTGCGCGCGCATCGGCTCCTTCACGCCCGAGAGGTAGGCCACCTGCACCGCCAGCGCCCGGACGCGCGCGTCGTTCGCTGCGGTGTGCATGGCGATGCCGCCGCCGTAGCTGGTGCCCCAGGCGCCGATGCGCTGGGGGTCCACGCCCGGTTCTCCTTCGATGTAGTCGATGGCGGCGCGAAAGCTCTGCCGCCACTCGACCGGGTCGACCAATTCGCGGATGAAGCGTACACGGGCCACCGCCTCGTTGTGCTCGTCCAGCACGGGCTGGTCCCCCACCAGCACCACCCTGCTGCCCGAGGCGCCCCAACCGCTGTGGCTGAAGCACAGGCTCACGATGCCGGCCGCTGCGAACTTCGCGGCATAGCGTTCTGCGGACAGCTTGGTGCCGCCCCAGCCGTGGCACAGCACGACGGCGGGCGCGCGCTCGCGCGTGTCGACATCCTTGGGGCGGTAGAGGTCGGCGTCGAGCGGGACGCCGTTGCTCCAGATGGTGACGGTGGTGCGCTTCACCGTGGGCGGCATGACCAGCGGCGGGTATTGGATGGCAGGTTCCTTGAGCAGCATGGCTTGTTCCTTGGGCGGGTCAGTCGAGCCGGATGTCGGCCCGTTGCGCGATCTGCTCCCACACCCGCAGGTCGTCCCGCACCGTTCTGGCGAATTCCTCTGGCGACTTGACCGGTGGGTTGCCGATGTTCAGTTGCAGCAGCCGGTCCCGCAGCTCGGGCGATGCCAGCAGGCGGTTCACTTCCTGGTTCAGCAAGGCCACCACGGGCGCCGGCGTGCCCTTGGGCGCGAACAAGCCGTACCAGCCGTCGGTCTTGAAGTCGATGCCCTGCTCGGACATCAGCGGTGCCGCCGGCAGCCCGGGCGAGCGCAACGACCCGGTGAGGCCGAGCACCTTCAACCGCCCCTGCTTGACCAACGGCATGGCGCTGGCGACATCCATGAAACCCAGGTTGATCATGCCGCCCTGGATGTCCTGCGTGATCGCGCTGATCGACTTGTAGGGCACGTGGTTCGTTCGCATGCCGCTCATCTGCTCCAGCCCCTGCATCACGAGATGACCCTGGCTGCCGATCCCCCAGGTCGCGTAGTTGAGCTTGCCCGGTTGCGCCTTGGCCAGGCTGATGAACTCCTGCATGCCATTGGCGGGGAAGTCGGTGGTGGCCACCAGCGCCACGCCACCGGCGCCCACCTGGGCGATGGCCACCAGGTCGCTGCGGGCGTCGAAGCGCTGGGTCTTTTGCACCGCCTGGTTGATCACGGTGCTGGACGCATTGCCGAACAGCAGCGTGTAGCCGTCGGGCCTGGCGCCGACCACCGCCATGCTGGCGATCAAGCTGTTGGCGCCAACCCGATTGTCGACCACCACCGACTGCTTGAGCGCCGCACCGAGGCCGGCGGCGATCACCCGGCACAGCAGGTCGCCACCGCTGCCGGGGATGTTGCCCACCACGATCGTGATCGGCCGGGCGGGATAGGCGTTGTCGGCCAGGGCTGGAACCGCGCACAGCGCGGCGGCCGCCGCGAGGAAGCTCCTGCGCTGCAGGCCGTGCGGCAGGGCTGCCACGTGCATCGTCGGGTTGGAGGATGGCATGGTGATCTCCCGGTTCAGGCGGCGACGGCCGATGCTTGCTGTTTGCGCGAGACATGCGCCTGCACGGCGGCCAGCGGCCGCGTGCCATTGATCGTCACGCGGTAGCCACTGCGGCGCGCCGGGAAGTAGTCGAAGATCGCCTGATGCTGCGTGCAGCGGTTGTCCCAGAACGCCACCGAGTTCGGCTGCCACCGGAAGCGGCACATGAAGCGCGGATTCTCGACATGGCGGTACAGCATGTCGAGCACCGCATCGCTTTCTTTGGCCGACAGCGCCGGGACGTGCGAGGTGAATACCTTGTTGACGAACAGCAGCTTGCGGCCGGTGTCCGGGTGCACGCTGACGATGGGATGCTCGGTACGCGCGAACGGGCGTGACGGTGCCAGGCCGTACTTGGTCCAGACCTTCGCGCCATCGTGCACCGCCGTCAGGCCTTCCAGAAATTGCTGCATCGGCCGCGACAACGCGTCGTAGGCCGCGTACATGCTGCAGAACATGGTGTCGCCGCCGCTGGCAGGAACGTCCGTCAGGTACAGCATGCTGCCCATCGGCGGCTCTTCCTCGCAGCTCACATCGCTGTGCCAGTCTTCGCCGGCCACGCGTTGCGAGGTCTCGTCGGCGTGGATGCGCAGCAGTTCCGGATGGTCCGGATGGTTGCCGGCTGCCAGCGGGTGGATGTGCAGCGACCCGAAGCGCTGGCCCAGTGCGATGTGTTGCGCATGGCTCATGTGCTGGTCGCGAAAGAAGATCACCTGGTGCGCCACCAGCGCGTGGCGAATCGCCTCGATGTCGGACGGCGCCAGTGGCGCCGCGAGGTCGATGCCGAAGACCTCGGCGCCGAGCGCCGGCGTCAGCGGACGGATGTCGAGCGGGGTGGTGTGGCGCATGGTGTGTCTCCGTTTCGTGGGGCTCTGATCGCCGGGTTTGGCGACAAGCGAATTGTGTTGACGGGCATGGCCTTTGCCCAATGAATTCGACCCTCCACGGCATAACCTGCTGGTTATGATGAGCGCTGAACGGAGACTGCCATGGCCAACATCTCCAGTGCCTTCTTGCAGCGTGCGCTGACGCTGCGCCACCTGCGGCTGCTGGTGTCGCTGGAAGAACTCGGCCAGGTGGGGCGCGTGGCAGCGGCGCTGAACATCTCGCAGCCCGCCGTCTCCAAGGCGCTGGCCGAGATCGAAAGTGGTGTCGGTGTGCCGCTGTTCGAGCGCACGCCGCGCGGCATGGTGCCCACCGCACACGGCGTCTGCCTGCTGCGCTACGCCCACATGATGAGCAACGAGATCAGCCGCGCGATCGACGAGTTGACGAGCATCGAGCAAGGCATCGCCACCACGCTGGTCGTGGGCGCCACCGCCGGCGCCGGTACCGGCACCCTGCTGAATGCCGCGATCCTGCAGGCGCGCAAGCAGCTGCCGGCGTTGACGGTGACGGTGAGCGAAGGGCTGCGCGAACACCAGTTGCGCCAGCTGCGCACCGGGCGGCTGGACCTGGTGGTGGGCGCGGCATTGGACAGCGCGGTGCCCGACGACCTGGACTGCACGCCGCTGTACATCGACGCCCTGGTCATCGTGTGCGGCATGCGCCACCCGCTGGCCGCCAGGCGCAAGCTCGACTGGGACGCCCTCGTGGCCGAGGACTGGGTGCTGCCGCCGCGCAACACGCGCGTGCGCGCCGCGGTGGATTCGCTGTTTCGGCGCAGTGGCGCGGCGCTGCCACGCGAGCTGGCGGCCACGCTGTCGCTCGACCTGATTCTGGAACTGTTGACGCAGGGCGGCGCGCTGGCCGTGCTGCCCCAGCATCTGGCACGGCGGCTGGCCCTCGCGGGCCAGGTGCGCGCGTTGGAGATCGACACGCCGGGGCTGATGATGCCGGTGGCGGTGTTCACGCTGGCGGGGGCGGCGCTGTCGGCGGCGACGGAGGTGTTCAAGGGGTGTCTGGTGGCAGCGGCTGCGCTGCGATGAGGCAGGCCGAGTGGCACGGTCATCCAGACGTGTTCTGCATCCCCTGCCGTGCATGCGCCGACACCCCGCCGCGCGTCATGGTCAGCTGTCGAAGGACCGGAGGGATCCGACCAATGCTGGTGAGGTGAACGCCTCGAGGCGACGAAATGCGCCTTCCAGGTGCAGCATGTCACTCAGACTTGTTCTTCGCCCCGAACGGGTAAGCACCGCCACCGCCCTTGCCCTTGGCAGGAACCATGAGCGACAGCACCATGGTGGCCGCCAGCACCACCACCGTGAAGCCCAGCGAAACCACCACCGGAATCTTGTACAGGTCGATCAGCAGCATCTTGGTGCCGATGAACACCAGGATGATGGCCAGGCCGTAGCTCAGCAGGTGGAAGCGCTCGTGCATGTTGGCCAGTAGGAAGTACATCGCGCGCAGGCCCAGGATGGCGAACACGTTGGACGTCAGCACGATGAACGGGTCGGTGGTGATGGCGAAGATCGCGGGGATCGAATCCACCGCGAACACCACGTCCACGATGCCGATCAGCAGGATCACCACCAGCATGGGCGTGGCCATCTTGACGCCGTTCACCACGGTGAAGAACTTCTCGCCGTCGTAGTCGGGCGCGATCTTGAAGCGCCGGCGCATCCACTTCAGCGCCGGGTTGTTGTCCAGGTCGGGTTCCTGGCCTGCGGCCCACCACATCTTGATGCCGGTGAACAGCAGGAACGCGCCGAACACGTACAGCACCCAGTGGAACTGCGTGATCAGCCAGGCGCCCACCAGGATCATGCCGGCGCGCAGCACCAGTGCCCCCAGGATGCCGATCATCAGCACGCGCTTCTGGGACTCTGCCGGCACGGCGAAGTAGGTGAACAGCATCAGGAACACGAAGATGTTGTCGACCGCCAGCGCCTTCTCGATCAGGTAGCCGGTGAGGAACTCCAGCGACTTCTCGCCCGCGAGCGCACGCGCGGCCTCGTCTGTTCCCGTGCCGCCGAGGTACCACCACATCCAGCCCATGAAGACGAAGGAAACGCCCACCCAGACCAGCGACCAGATGGCCGCCTCCTTGGTGCTGACGCGGTGGGCGCCCTGCTTGCTCATGGCGAAGAAGTCGACCAGCAGCGCCACGAGGACGAACGCCGCGAACAGGGACCACATGAGTGGTGAACCGATGGTTTGCATGACAGCCTTCAAAAATGAGTCGCAACAATCCACCCGGCGGCCCTTTGCAGAGCACGCCGTGATGGCTTCAGGAACCCAAGACTGGTCTTGCCGTGCCGACGTTCACGCGGTGCAGGACCGGTGCCGTGACTGGCAGCGCCGGGCCGCGGTGCAGGGCACCCCGGCCGTACTGACGACGCTGCTCCGGGATGGCGTGCTGGCGTGCAGACGCATCCCGGTGGCTACTCCCCAATAAGAGCGGGCGGAGTCTAGCGGGGGCGCGATTGCCCGCAGGGCGGGCGGGGGAATGGGGGCGTGGCGTCGATCAGCCGGGCGTGTGTTGCATCCCATGCCATGCATGCACCGACACCCCTTCGCGCACCATGTTGTCGTCACCGCCGTAGACCAGATGCGCAGGCAGCGCCAAGTCGCCAGCATGGCGTTGCCACTTGTGCAGGCCGGCCAAAAAATCGGTGTGAAAGGTTTGGCCGGACTTGATCTCCACCGGCATCAGCTTGTCGCCCTGCTCGATCAGCACATCCACCTCGTCGCCCGTGTTGCTGCGCCAGAAGAAGAGGTTGGCCGAAAGACCCTGGTTGTAGCGGCGCTTCATCAGTTCGCAGACCACGAAGTTCTCGAACAGCGCACCGCGCGCGGCGTGGATGGACAGGTGCGCGGCATCGCGGATGCCCATCAGGTATGCGGCGAGGCCGGTGTCGTGGAAGTACAGCTTGGGCGTTTTGACCAGCCGCTTGCCCAGGTTCTGGTGGTGTGGCTGCAGCAGGAACACGATGTAGCCCGCCTCCAGTACCGACAGCCACGCGCCGATGGTCTTGTACGACACGCCGCAGTCGTTGGCCAGGCTAGACATGTTGAGCAACTGCCCGCAGCGGGCCGCGCACATCTTCAGGAAGCGCTGGAACAGGCTCAGGTTCTGCACCTCGATGAGCTGGCGCACATCGCGCTCCACATAGGTCATCACGTAGTTGGCAAACCACTGCTCTGGCACCAGGGGGCGGTCGTGCAGTGGTGGATACAGGCCGCGCAGCAGAAGGTCGTCGAGGCTCCCCACGACGACCTGGGCGTCCAGCAGTTCCTGCAATTCGAACGGCAGCAACTGCACCAGTCCCACCCGGCCCGCCAGCGTCTGCGTGATGCTGGAGAGCAGCCCGAACTGCTGCGAGCCGATCAGCACGAACCGGCCCATGCGCTGGTCTGCGTCCACGCGCGTTTGCAGGTAAGAGAACAGGGCCGGGCAACGCTGGGCTTCGTCGAGGATGGCGCCGTCCGGGTAGCGAGCCAGGAATCCGCGTGGGTCTTCGTCGGCGAAGGCGCGGGTGTCGGGGTCTTCCAGCGAGACGTAGGAGCGGTCGGGAAAGGTACTTCGGGCCAGCGTTGTCTTGCCCGATTGGCGTGGGCCGGTGATCGCCAGGATCGGGTAACCACGTGCGAGTTGCAGCAGCGTGGGTTGGGCTTGGCGCGGGACCATACTTACAAATCAGAAATTGGATTTCTAAATTGTAAGCGCGCTGGCCGCCATCGCGGCCCCTGCCATCACCATGTGCGCGACTTGGCGTGGCGCCATGGCGGGCGCCCATGCGGCGATTGTTCCGCGTGCGGAAACGATCCATTGCCCGGTGCACGGTTTTTCTTTCGGGTCGCGGATTCCACAATTCAACCCATCGATGAGACGCACACAAGACGCCTCATCGAGGACGGGGACGGAAGGTCCGGCCCCGCCGACATGAGAAGTCGCAACCGTCACTTTCAAAGGAATCCATCATGAACAAGTTCATCGCCTCCGCCCTGATCGCCGCCGCCGGTTTTGCCGCAGCCCCCAGCTTCGCTGGCGACAACATCAGCGGTGAAGTCGGCTACGTGCCCCCGGTGAGCAGCGCCAAGAGCAACCTGACCCGCGAAGCCGTGCGTGCCGACTACCTGCAAGCCCAGCGCAACGATGCGCTGCCTGAAGTGGGCGAAGGCGCCGACGTGGGCGCCGTGGCACACGACAGCAGCACGCTGGCGCGTGATGCCGTCCGCGCCGAAGCCGTCTACGCCGTGCAGCACGGCGCGCACCTGGGCGGCGAAGTCTGAAAGGCTTGGAATGCTCCGTGATGAAACCGCCTTCGGGCGGTATCTTCGTTGTGGGGCGCCATGGCGACGACAGCAAACTCCCAGCCCCTGCTAACCCGCAACGTCATCATGGTGATGGCGTCGGCGCCGGAGTGGAAGTCGCCCGCGCGTTTGCGCAGCGGCACGGGAAGGCCGCGCGCCGCAGCACCGATGCGCAAGGGTCTACGTCTACGTCCTAGATCAAAACGACTTCTGGTACTGGTAAAGCACGCGCATCTGATGCCGGTTCTGCCTGCTGGATCCAATTGACGCAGGCGGTTTGTTGGTGACCCGGAAGACCCCGGCGTCCTCGCAGTCGTCAAATCAGCAGCACAGAGCGCGCGCCATCCGGCATGGCGCCGACGAACACGCCGACGTCGCGGAACTTCAGCCCGTCGTGTCCGCTGGGCTCCACTAGTAGCGCAGGCGCGCCGTGCACCCACCGAATGCCCGACGGGACGACCACGGCAAGATGCACTGGATCGTCATGCGCCTCCTGCCTGAAGACAATGCCGGCGCCCACCTGAATCGCGTCAGGGCAGCCGGTGAATCCAGCGTGGCACATGCGCCGGTAGGCGCTTTCGATCGCGACGTCCGTATCGAACGCTTGCCGGTCCATGCCGAGCCAGTGGCATAGCTGATCGATACCGACATCGGTCAGGCGGCCCGGAACGAGCAAGCAGACCTGTTCCAGGCGCAGGTGGGTCGGGAACAGCGTGCCCGACTGCCCGTCGCCATAGCTGTGCCACTGGATCGGCGCGTGCAGCGGTCCCGGTGGCGCTGGCCGCCAGCCGCGTCCCGCTTCGAGCGAACGCGCACTGATCGCGTAGACATATGAGAAGTCCTGCTTGACGTCGCATGCGCGTAGAACAGCTTCGAGTGCAGGCAATTCTTGCGCGTGCGGCGCCGGCGCTGTCGATGCGTCCTCGACCATGCCGAGCAGCGCATCGAATCGCTCATGCTCCTGCGTGGACCGCCGTTCCGTCATCCCTCCGATGAGCTGGAACACGGGCCGCTGCAGGGGGTCTCCGATCTGCCACTCCACCATCAGGTCCTGCAATGCATTGAGATGGGGATACAGCGTCTTGAGTTCGAACGCGTTGGTTCCGAGCGCGTGTCCACGGTCCACGAGGTAGTGCCCGACCCCGTCGAGGAACTCCATCGCTGTCACGGCAACCTGGCCTCCCTCGGCTGCCAGATGCATCTCCCGGCTGTTCATGATCTCCTGGTAGGTCCAGGCTCGCGCCACCCAGTCGTCGGCTTCGAGGCCATCCGGTTGCAGCCCGGCATGACCGCCAGTGGCCAGCAGCTGGATCGTGGGAGCACACGGTGCCGAGAGCACGGCGACGACTTGCGAGGCGCGTGCATAGATCGACCCCAGATGCCGCAAGCATTCGGCGCGCACCGGGCCGCTGTGTGGAACGCAGAGCGCGTCGATCCAGAGCGCGGATGGGGCCAGCACGGCGATGGCGGTCTCAGCCACCCGTAGGGCACGGGCGGAGATCTCGACAGATGGGTCATGCGGGTGCGGCTGCATCGCATCGCCCCACGCATAGGACACGCAGGTGTAACTGTGTGAGGCCATTGCCGTCGAAGCGTCGTCGCATTCCTGCAGCACCCACGTCGTGCCACCGAGGACGTAGTGCTCCGCATCGGGGCCAATGGTGTCGGCGACGCTGGCCTTGACGAGAACGCGGAAGAAATCCGTGCTTGTATTCATCGTCGATCCTTGTGCGCGTGGCCGCGCTATCTTTTGTACATGCCCTCGATTTCCCCTGCATACGCCTTGTAAACACTCCCCCTGCGCACCTTCATCGTCGCCGTGACCTCGCCATCGTCATGGTCCAGCTCCTTCACCAGCAGATGCACCTTGCGCACCTGCGACACCTGCGCCAGCCGCGCGTTGCCTTTGGCAATCTCCTCGTCGATGAGCTGCACCACCTCCGCCCGCTCCACCAGTGAGCGAAAGTGCGTGAACGGAATCCTCCGCGCCTCGGCCCATTGCGCGACCGTCTCGTAGTCGATCTGCACCAGCGCCGCCACGAACTTGCGGCCTTCGCCGATGGCGATGCACTCCTTGATGTACGGGCTGGCCTTCATGGTGTTCTCGATCTCCGACGGCGTCAGGTTCTTGCCGCCGGCCGTGATCATGATGTCCTTCAGCCGGTCCACGATGCGCAGCTGGCCGCCCGGTTCCTCACGCACCACGTCGCCGGTGTGCAGCCAGCCGTCCTGGATCGACGCGCCCGTGGCCTCGGGGTTCTTGTAGTAGCCGGCGAACACCATGTCGCCGCGGATCTGCAGCTCGTCCTTGTCGCCCAACCGGTATTCGACGCCCAATGTGGTCGGACCCACGGTGCCGATCTGCATGGCGTCGCGGCGGTGGCCGGTCACCATGCCGGTGGACTCGGTCAGGCCGTAGACCTCGACCAGCGGCACGCCCAGCGTGCGGAAGAAGCGCACCACGTCGGGCGGGATGGGCGCTGCGCCCGTCAGCGCCACGGCAGCGCGGCGCAGGCCGATGAAGTTCTGCAGCGCCCGCAGCACCGTCCAATAGGCAAGCCCATACCGCGCGCGTTCGCCCAGCGTCCACGCACTGCGCGGCTTCTCGGCCAGCGGCGCGCACGCTGCCAGGGCGCGGGTGTACAGCGCGCGGCGCAGGCCGCCGGTCTCCTGCATCTTGATGCTGATGGCGGCGTGCAGCTTTTCCCAGATGCGCGGCACGCCCAGGAACATGGTGGGCGCCACCTCGCGCAGGTCTTCCTGCACGGTGCGGATTGATTCGCCGAAGTTGACCTGCGTGCCCAGGTACAGCGGCACGAAGCTGGTGAACATCTGCTCGGCCACGTGGCATAGCGGCAGGTACGACAGGTGCGTGGTGTGCTCGTTGAGCCCCAGCCGGTCGACGATGCCGGGCACCACGCCGCGGATGTTGCGCCACGACACCATGGCGCCCTTGGGCGCGCCGGTGGAGCCGGACGTGTAGATCATCAATCCGATGTCGTCCAGCGTCTGCGCGGCCAGGGCCGCATCGATGCGCGTGTTACCCTCTGCGGCCTGCAGCGCGGCACCGGCGGCTTCGAGTTCGACGAAGCTGGTGATCAGCGCGCGGGCCTCGGGCGCGTAGCTGGCCAGGCCCTTGGTCTCGACGATGACGATGCGGCGCAGCCGGGGCAGCTGCGCGATGGCCTCCAGCACCTTGTCGGCCTGCTCCTGGTCTTCGCAGACGACCACCTCCACATCCGCATGGCCCAGCACGTAGGCCACTTCGTTCGTGGGGCTGGTGGGGTAGACGCCGACCGTCACGGCGCCGATGAGGCCCGTGCCCATCTGCGCCAGCACCCATTCGACGCGGTTCTCGGACAGCACGCCCACGTGGCTGCCTTTGCCCAGACCGATGCTCGCCAAGCCCAGGCCGACATGGCTGGCGCGGCGCAGGTAGTGGCCCCAAGTCAGGGGCTGCCAGATGCCGAAGTCCTTCTGCCGGATGGCGATGGCCGTGGGCTGGCGTTGCGCCTGCGCGCGCAGCATCTGGGGGAGTGTTTTCTCAGGCAGTTGCATGGTGCGTGTGCCTTGGGGAAGAAGAGGCTTCTGGAGGCGCGGCAGCGCGGGTGCGCCCCCTCTCCCCGGCCCTCTCCCGCGAGGGGCGAGGACGTGAGTACGGGGTCACGACAACCACCTTTTGCGCCGCTTGTAGTGCTTCAACTCCTTGAAGCTGCGGGCCTCGCCGCTGCCGCCCACGCCCAGGTAGAACTCGCGCACGTCCAGGTCGGCCGCCAGCCGCTCGGCGCTGCCGTCGATCACGATACGGCCGCTCTCCATGATGTAGCCGAAGTCGGCCACGGCCAGCGCCACGCTGGCGTTCTGCTCCACCAGCAACATCGACACGCCACGCTCGGCGTTGATGCGCGCGATGATGGTGAAGATCTCCTCCACCAGCAGGGGCGACAGGCCCAGCGAGGGCTCGTCCAGCAGGATGAGTTGCGGCTCGGCCACCAGCGCACGGCCGATGGCCAGCATCTGCTGCTCGCCGCCCGAGAGGTAGCCGGCCAGGCCCTTGCGCCGCTCGTGCAGGCGCGGGAAGTAGGCGTACACGGCGTCGAAGTCCTTGGGCGCGGCCTTGCGGCCGGTCAGCGCGTAGGTGGCGGCGATCAGGTTCTCTTCGATCGTCAGGTCTTCGAACACGCGCCGGCCTTCCATCACATGGGCCAGGCCGCGGCGTACCAGCTGGTGCGGTAGTTCCCCACCTGTGGGCGCGCCGTCGAACGCAATCTGCCCGGCCTGCAGCTCGCCGTCTTCCAGCGGCAGCAGGCCGCAGATGGCCTTGAGCGTCGTGGACTTGCCGGCCCCGTTGCTGCCCAGCAGCGCCACGATCTGCCCGCGCGGCACGGCCAGCGACAGGCCGCGCAGCACCTGCACGACCTTGTTGTAGACCACCTCGATGTTGTTGACTTCGAGGATCGCGCCGGGCGATGCGGACATGTCAGTGAGCGCCCGGCCGCCCGAAGCCACTGAGCGCCCCCTCGGGGGGCAGCGATACGCGAAGCGATGAGCGTGGGGGCTGCATTTCTAGAGCTTGATCCAATCGGAGGCGGCGACCATCTTCTGCGCCTTCATGTCGGCGCGGTACACCCGGCCCACCGGGATCGAGTTGCCCGAGATCGTGATCGGCGTGCCGATGATGCCGCCCGTGTCGAAGTCCTTGATCGTGTTCAGCGCCGCCTTCAAATTCTTGCCGTCCAGCGGCTTGCCCGCGTCCAGCGTGCGCTTGGCCGCCTCGGTGAACAGCATGGCTGTCAAGAAGCCCTGGATGTACGCCGTGCTCTGGTACTCCGGCCGCAGCGCGCGGATCTTCTCCAGCATCGGCGCCTTCTCGGTGTCGTAGTAGTAGCGAAACGGCATCACGCCCATGAAGCCGTCGCCCGCCTCGCCCATCTTCATCACGGTGGAGCTGTCCATCGTCCAGAAGGTGCCCATCCACTTGCTCGTCATGCCCTGCTGCTTGCCTTGCTGGATGAACTCGGGAATTGGCGCCAACACATATCCGTGGAAGATGGTGTAGTCGGGCGCGGCGCGGCGCAGCTTGATGACCTCGGTCGACACGTCCACGCTGCCGGGTGGCGTCATGATCTTGACGGGCACCGACAGGCCCAGCTTCTTGGCCTCTGCCTCGCTCTCGTCGATCGGGTCGCGGCCAAACTCGGAATCGCTGTAGACGAAGGCCACCTTGGCACCCGGCTTTTCCTTGGCGATGTGGCGCAAGAGAATGCCGATCATCTCGGTGTAATCCGGCCCCACCAGAAACTGGTTGGGGTACTTGGCCGGGTTGTTCAGCTCGGTCGCAAACGATGCGCCGGCCATCAGGATCTGGCCGCTGCGGTCCAGCTCGGGGTTGATGGTCTTGGCAAAGCCGGTGGAGTCGCCGTAGTACAGATGCACCTTGTTCTGGCTGGTGATCTTCTTGAACGCGGCCACCGACACGTCGACCTTGTAGCCCGTGTCCTCGGGCACGTAGCGCAGCTTGCGGCCCTTGATGCCGCCCGCGTCATTGACGATCTTCACGTAGTCGGCAATGCCGGCGTTGATGCCGATGCCAGCGAACGCGAACACGCCCGTCATGGGGATGGAGCCGCCGATGACGATGTCTTCGGCCTGGGCGCGCACCGTCAACGGCAGCGTGCCCGCGGCCAGTGCGGCGCCGGCGCCGAGCACCAGGCTGCGGCGGCGTGTGGAGGTGGGGGTCTTGTCTGCGCGCATGTCGGTCTCCTTCAGTTTCTAAAAGGCCACAAGTGAAAGAAGCGGCGGACGCGCCGCCACATTTCGGCGAGCCCGTGCGGCTCGAACACCAGAAAGCCGACGATCAGCAGGCCGAACACGACCGTGCGCACCGGCGACAGGAACACCGTCATCTCGGTGCCGCCCGGCAGCAGGTCGAAGATGAGCTTTAGCACCTCGGGCACCAGCGTCATGAACACGGCACCCAGGATGCCGCCCAGGATGCTGCCCATGCCGCCCACGATGATGGCGGCCAGGAAGAAGATCGACATCAGGAGCGGAAAGCTCTCGGGCGTGACCACGCGAAAGAAGTAGGCCCACAGCCCGCCCGCCACGCCCGCGTAGAACGACGACAGGCCGAACGACAACAGCTTGGTGCGCAACAACGGGATGCCCAGCACCTCGGCCGAGATGTCGCGGTCGCGGATGGCGATGAACGCCCGGCCCACGCGCGTGCGAAACAGGTTGGCCGCGCCCAGCACCATCAGCAGCATCACCGGCACGATCAGCCAGTAGATGCGGAACGAGGTGTCCAGCGGCAGACCGAACACCGTTGCGGGCTTCAGCGAGAGGCCCGTGGTGCCGCCCGTGAGCGTGAGGTTGGCGAACAGGAAGTGCGCGATGAACGATGCGGCGATGGTGGCGATCGCCAGATACAGCCCCTTCACGCGCAACGACGGGATGCCCACGACGATGCCGCCCAGCATGGCGACCACGCCGCCCGCCAGGATGTTCAAAAGGAACGGCGTGCCGTAGCGCGTCTGCAGGATGGCCACCGTGTACGCGCCCAGGCCCATGAAGGCGGCCTGACCCAGGCTCACCAGGCCGGTGTAGCCGGTGAGGATGTTCAGCCCGGTGGCGCTGGCCACGTTGATGGCCACCAGGCAGGCCAGGTACAGCCAGTAGTCGCTGGCGACGAAGGGGAAAAGCAGCAGCAGCGCGGCTCCAATGGCCAGCCACGTCTTCTGCGTGCGCGAGTCGAACAGCGCCGCGTCGGCGGTGTAGGTCTGCTTGAGGGTGCCGATGCGCATGGTCAGTTCGCCCGCCGGGCCCCCCCCAGGGCGAACAGCGCCCCCCCGGGGGGCAGCGAGGACACGAAGTGCCGAGCGTGGGGGTACGGCACCTACAGTCTTTCGATCTCATGCGTGCCGAACAGCCCGTACGGCCGAACCATCAGCACGACCACCAGCACGATGAAGGTGGCCAGCAGCTTGTATTCGCCGCCCAGGTAAGCCCCCGCCAGCGCCTCGATCAAGCCGATCAGCAGCCCGCCCACCAGCGCCCCCAGCACGCTGTCGAGCCCGCCCACGATCACCACCACCAGCACCGACAGCCCGAACACACCCATCGACGACGAAATGCCACCGATGGCGCCGACCACGATGCCGGCAACCGCCGCGATCATGGCCGACGCCACCCAGGCCAGCGAGAACACGCGCGGCACGTTGATGCCCATCATGGAGGCCGCGCCCTGGTCCGACGCGGTGGCGCGCAAGGCCACGCCGCCACGCCAGAAGCGAAACAGCACCAGCACCGCCGCGATCAACACCACGGCCGCCAGCGATCCATACGCCACCTTGGGCGCGAGGAAGGCTTCGCCCACCATCACCGGCGTGTTCGGGAAGAACTCGGGCAGCCGGCGTTGGTCCGCTGTCCAGATGATCTCGACCAGCCCCACGAGGATGGACGCCAGCCCCACCGTCACCATGAACACCGAGATCGGCGGCTCGCCCATCAGCGGGCGGATCATGGTGCGCTCCACCACCGCGCCCAAAAGGCCCGTGCCCAGCACCGCCCCCAGCACGGCCAGCCAGATCGGCAGCGCCATCGTCGTGGCGAAGGCGAAGAACAGATAGGCGCCGACCATCAGCATCTCGCCGATGGCGATGTTGACCACGCGCGTGGCCTTGTAGACCAGCACGAAGGCCAGCGCCGCCAGCGCATAGAGCCCGCCGCTGGCGATGCCGGTCAGCGCGATCTCGAACAGGTAGGCCCAGTCCATGGGGTACGTCCGTCAGGCGGCCAGGGCGGCCGGGCCGCGCAGCTTGCGCCGCAGTTCGCCGACGTCGCCCGCGCCCAGGTACGCGCGCACCACCTCCGGGTCGGCCTGCACCTGCTGCGGCGTGCCCTGCGCGATCACCTGGCCGAAGTTCAGCACCACCACGTGGTCCGACAGGTCCATCACCATGGCCATGTCGTGCTCGACCATCAGCACGGTGATGCCCCACTCGCGCCGCACGTCGAGGATGAAGCGCGCCATGTCTTCGGTCTCCTCGCGGTTCATGCCGGCCACGGGCTCGTCCAGCATCAGCACCTTGGGGCGGACTGAAGAAGCGTCGGCCTGACGGCTTGCGCTGCGCGCCTCTCGGGGCGGCCCGTCGAGGAGCATGGCCAGCGCGCGCGCCATCTCCACGCGTTTTTGCAGTCCGTAGGGCAGGGCGGCCACGCTGGCGTGGCGGATGTGGTCGATCTCCAGGAAATCGATGATGCGTTCCTCGACATCGCGCCGCAACTCTGCCTCTTCGCGACGCGCGCGCCCCAGGTAGAACAAGGCCTCGAACACGTTGGTTTTCAGGTGCGCGTGGCGGCCCAGCTTGATGTTGTCCAGCACCGTCATGCCGCGGAACAGCGCGATGTTCTGGAAGCTGCGTGCCAGGCCCATCGCGGCCCGCTTGGGGGCGGGCACGCGCGTGATGTCGGCGCCCTCGAACAGCACGCGGCCGGCCGTGGGCCGGTAAAAGCCCGAGACGGTGTTGAACAAAGAGGTCTTGCCCGCGCCGTTGGGGCCGATCACGGCGGTGATGCTGCCCGGCTGCACGTCGAAGCCCACGCCGTTCAACGCCTTCACGCCGCCGAACGCCAGCGTCAACGCCTCCACCCGCAGAACGGGTGCGGCGCTGGCAAGTGGCAGGTCGATGGCCATGGCTGTAGGGGTTTGTTCCTGGATGCCGAGGGGGCTACTGGTTCGTAGACTTTCTACCCGCCGGTAACGTCGCGATCTTCGTGACATCGCGACCGCGCCGGCATCGGGAAATACCATGAGCGCCGTACCGGGCCAGCATGCTCGACAGCAAAGCCAAGCCGAGAGACCACCTGTGACCACCACGCCCCGCCGCCGCGCCGCCAAGGCGATTGCCTCGCCCTGGCTGGCCAGCGGCGCGCGCGTCGACCAACGCGAAAAAAAGCGCCAGGCCGTGCTGCAGACGGCGGCGCGCCTCTTCAACGAGCGCGGCTTTCACGCGACCTCGCTCGATGACATCGCCGAGCGGCTGCACGTCACCAAGCCCACGCTGTACTACTACGTCAAGAGCAAGGACGACATCCTGCTCGAATGCGTGCGCCACGCGCTGGCCATGATGCAGGCCGGCATTGCCGAGGTGCGCCAGGGCGGCGGCCGCGCGCTGGACCAGCTGGAAGCCTGCATGCGCATCTACGCCGGCATCGTGCTGGACGACTTCGGCCGCTGTGTGATCCGCATCGGCGAAGACCCGCTGCCGCCGCCGCTCAAGAAGGAACTGCGGCGCCTCAAAGCCGGCATCGACCACGAGTTTCGCCACCTCATCGCCGAGGGTGTGGCCGAGGGCTCGCTCAAGCCCTGCGATCCCAAGCTGGCGGCCTTCATGCTGGCCGGCGCGCTGAGCTGGGTCGGCCGCTGGTACCGGCCCGAGGGCACGATGACGCCCGCCCAGATCGCCGACCAGGGCATCGCGCTGCTGCTGGGGGGGGTGCTGGCGCCGGCTCCACCCGCAGGTACGGCGGTCGCACCGCACCGTGCGACGGCGAGCAAGCGTGCTGCGCTGCCTGAACCGAAGCCGAAACCGAAGCTATAGCCAAAGCCAAAGCCAAAGCCAAAGCCAAAGCCAAAGCCAAAGCCAACCCCGGCCCCGGCCCCGACCCACCCCACGAAGTCCAAGGCACATCCATGACGAACGACAACGCCCCTTTGCTGGTCGGCCGCGAAGGCGCGGTCGCCACCCTCTGCTTCAACCGCCCGGCCGCGCTGAACGCGCTGGATGTGCCCATGGCGGAGGCCTTCCTGGCAGCAGCCAACAGCATCGCTGCCGACAAGACCGTGCGCGCTGTCTTGCTGAGCGGTGCCGGCAAGGGCTTCATGGCGGGCGGCGACCTGGCCGTGCTGCAGGCCGACCCGCTGGGCGGCGCCAAGGCCTTGATCGGCCCGCTGCACGAAGCGCTGGTGGTGCTGGCCGGTATCGATGCGCCCATCGTGGCCCAGGTGCACGGCGTGGCGGCCGGCGCCGGGCTGAGCCTGATGCTGCAGGCCGATTTCGTGCTTGCGGCCGAGGGCACGCGTTTCAACCTGGCCTACGTGAACATCGGCGCCAGCTGCGACGTGGGCGCTTCGTGGGCGCTGCCGCGCTGGGTCGGCATGCGCCGCGCACTGGAGATTGCGCTCCTGGGCGACATGCTCGATGCGCCAGCCGCCGAGCGCATCGGCCTCATCAACCGCGTGCTGCCGGCCGATGCGCTGGCCGGCGAGGCGATGGCCTTGGCGCAGCGCCTGGCCAACGGCCCCACGGTGGCGCTGGGCCAGCTGCGCCGGCTGGTGCGCGGCAGTCTCGACCGCACGCTGCCCGAGCAGCTGGACGCCGAGTCAGCCGCGTTCCAGGTCTGCGCCGCGACGGACGATTTCCGCAGCGGGGTGGACGCCTTCTTCGCGCGCGGCAAGCCGGTGTTCCAGGGCTGTTGACAGCGCCAGGGGCGCCATACCTGACGGGCTGCACGCCCAGGCGAAAATCGCCACATGAAGTTCATGAACATCCTCGTCCCCGTCATCGGCCTGGTCGTCCTGGGCGCTGCCTGGCAGAACTACGGCTGGCCCGGCCTTGCCATGGTGGGTGGCGCCATCGTCATGTGGGCCCTGCTGCACGTCACGCGCATGATGCAGGTCATGAAGCGCGCGGCCGACCGGCCCATCGGCCACGTGGCCAGCGCCGTGATGCTGAACGCCAAGCTCAAGCCGGGCATGAGCCTGCTGCATGTGGTCGCCATGACGCGCGCACTCGGTGCCCTGCAGTCCCCCAAAGACACGCAGCCCGAGATCTACCGCTGGACCGACACCGGCGGCTCTTACGTGACCTGCGTGTTCCAGGGCGGCAAGGTGCAAAGCTGGGACATGGTGCGCCCGGCACCGGCGGACGAGGCGCCGCCGACCCCCGCTGTGCCGCCAGCGGCACCGTAAAATCCTGCGCTTGCCCGGGGGGTACCGGCCCGCAAGGCCGCGTCCCACGGCGCCATACCTACACAACATAACCAGGATTTCGCATGAGTCTGATCCCCCCAGCCCCTTCGATGGCCGACCGTGACGGCAAGATCTGGATGGACGGCCAGATGGTCGACTGGCGCGACGCGAAGATCCACGTGCTGACGCACACGCTGCACTACGGCTGCGGCGCCTTCGAGGGCGTGCGCGCCTACGACACGGTGGACGGTACGGCCATCTTCCGCCTGCAGGAGCACACGCAACGCCTGTTCAACAGCGCCAAGATCCTGCGCATGAAGATCCCCTTCAGCATCGAAGAGGTCAACGAGGTGCAAAAGGCCGTGGTGCGCGAGAACAAGCTGGCCAGCTGCTATCTGCGCCCACTGGCATGGATCGGCTCGCAAAAGCTGGGCGTCAGCCCCAGGGGCAACACCATCCACCTGATGGTTGCGGCCTGGGCCTGGGGCGCCTACCTCGGTGAGGAAGGCATGCAGCGCGGCATCCGCGTGAAGACGTCGAGCTACACACGCCACCACGTCAACATCACGATGACGCAGGCCAAGGCGGTCAGCAACTACACGAACTCGATTCTGGCCAACATGGAAGCGCTGGACGACGGCTACGACGAGGCGCTGCTGCTCGATGCGTCCGGCTTCGTCAGCGAAGGCGCGGGCGAGAACGTGTTCGTCATCAAGGATGGTGTGGTCTACACGCCCGACCTGTCGGCCGGCGCGCTGAACGGCATCACGCGCAATACCGTGCTGCACATCTGCAAGGATCTGGGCATCGAGCTCGTGCAAAAGCGCATCACGCGCGATGAGATCTACATCGCCGACGAGGCCTTCTTCACCGGCACTGCGGCCGAAGTGACGCCGATCCGCGAGCTCGACCGCGTCGAGCTGGGCAGCGGTTCGCGCGGCCCGATCACCGAGAAAATCCAGAGCGCGTTCTTCGACATCGTGAACGGCCGCAACCCCAAGTACGCCCACTGGCTGACGAAAGTTTGACCCCATGTCCACGACGCCGCGCACCCCATTGGCCGCTCAGGCCTCCTCCAGCGAGCGCCGCTCGCGCATCGAACTGGCCGCCAAGGATCTGAACTCGCAGGGCGGCGTCTTCTGCCCCAGCCCCCAGGCCCACATGCCGTTGTGGAGCGCCCACCCCAAGGTGTATCTGGACGTGGCCAGGACGGGCGAGGCCAAGTGCCCGTATTGCGGCACGCTGTATGCGTTGAAGCCTGGCGAGCACTTCGGCGGCGGCCACTGACCACAGCGGTCGTGGCAGAGCGGCCCCGCGTTCTGCACTTCGTGACGGGCGGCTTCTCAGGCGCCACGCAAGTCGCAGTCGATCTGGTGCAGGCGCACGCGGCCTCTGGTCGGTGCGACGCCCTGTTGGTGTTGCGCCGCAAGCGCACGACACGGCCAGAGCGCGTGCAGGCGCTGCGCGACCAGGGCTTGGCCGTGGACACCGTGGCCGGCTGGTCGCACCTGGCCACGGTCTGGCAACTGGTGGCGGTGTGCCGCCGCTACCGCCCGGACGTGTTGGTGGCGCATGGTTTCAGCGAACACCTATGGGGGCGCTATGCCGGGCTGCTGGCCGGCGTGCCGCGCATCGTGCATGTGGAGCACAACTCGCGCGAGCGCTACACGGCCTGGCGGCTACGCCAGGCGCTGTGGCTTGCAACGCGTACCCACGCCATCGTCGGCTGCTCGGAGGGCGTGCGCCAGAGCCTGGCGGAGCGGGGCTTCCCCGCAGACAAGCTCGTGGCCATCCCCAACGCCATCCGCCTCGCACCCTATGCGGCCGTGCCGACCTGGAGCGACCGCGCGCCCGGCATCGTGATGGTGAGCCGCTTTGCGCGCCAGAAGGACCACGCCACACTGCTGCGCGCCCTCGTGCTGCTGCGCGAGCAGGGCCTCACCCCTTCGGTGCAACTGGCTGGCGGCGGCAAGGCGAGCGCGCTGCGTGCTGCGCAGAAGCTGTGCACTGCTTTGGGCCTGGACGGTCAGGTGAACTTTCTCGGCCACTGCAAAGACGTGCCCGCCCTGCTCATGGGGCACCGCATCTGCGTGCTGGCCACGCATTACGAGGGCATGCCCCTGTCGCTGATCGAAGGCATGGCCGCAGGCTGCGCCGTGGTGGGCAGCCGTGTGGTGGGCGTGCAGGAGGTGATCGACAGCGGGCGCAACGGTCTGCTGGCCGACCATGCCGATCCAGCAGCCCTGGCGAGCGCCCTGGCACGCATGTTCACGCAGGACGCGGACGCCGCGCGCATGGCGCAGGCCGCGCGCGAGGATGCACACCGTCTCTATGGGCTGGGCACCATGTCCGCCCGCTATGAGGATCTGTTGCTGCAGGGGCTTGCCGCAGCGCGGGCTTGAGCCTCGCCTGGCCATCGAGAAGAATCGCGCCGCAGGTTGGGCCTGTGTGCCAGACAGGCTGCAAGGGCCCTGTCGCATCACAGCGGCGGCTGCTGCCTGCGGTGCAACGCGTTCAGCACCGTCAGGCGCGTTTTCATCATCAGCTTGCGCCATGACCGGCCCCAGGAGGCCTGGATCGGACGCGGGCCGATGGCGCTGGTGAAACTGGTCTCGTCCAGCGCGATCGCGGGTGGCCAGATGCCGTAGATCTGCAGATCGCATTCCCACCAGAAGCGCAGGTCGACGTCGATCGGCCGGCCGAACGGCACACGGTGTTGCAGCAGCTTGCGCGCGCCGCTGCGGCTGACCACGTACCCCGCCGTCAGGCTGGGCACGCGGGTGTATTGCACCAGCCGGTGCTGGGCGCCCAGCGGCAGGCTGGAACGCTGCTTTTCCTGCGCCCGCCCGATCAGCTTGACCATGTCCCAGGGGCGATCGAGTTGGGCGATCGCCTCCAGCGCCGCCACGAAACCGTCCTCCAGGCGCACATCGTCCTCCAGCACGACCATGGCCGGCGCATCGCTGGCCACCAATTGCTGCCACGCCTCGATGTGGCTTGCATAGCAACCCTTTTCGCCATTCACCAGGGGCTGGAAGAACTGGCGGGCGTTGAGCGACTCGCTGTACAGCGCCGCCTGCCGTGCGCTCGGCACGTCGGGCCACCAGACTGCCTGCAGCCGGCGCGAGGGGCAGGGCAGCAACGCCAGTTCGGCCTGCAGCCGCTGGCGGCGGTCCTCGTCGCGGTCGAGGTTGATGAAGACGATGGGCAGTGCGGGCGCCCCGACCTGCGTCATTTGCCGGCGAGCTTCTTCCACCACGAACGCCTGGGCTTGGTCGCCGCCACCTGCTGCAAAGGCTCGGCAATCGACAGATAGCGCTTGAAGTCCAAAGGCCGGTCCGTCACCACGTCGTCGGCGACGGCGGTCAGGATGGCCTCGTATCCCGGCTTGCGCGATTCGAACAGGTGGAAGAACTCGAGCCTTCCATAGAAGGTGCCGATGCCGAACACGCCCTCGTGTCCCAACGCCCATTTGGAGATGAGCGTGCTGGACGGATAGCACAGGTCCACCGGCACGCCCGCGTGCCTGGCGTTTGGCGTAAGAATTTCGGCTGCATCGTGCAGCTTGCTGGACCGCAAGTCCGGCGCGCCCAGGCGTTCCCAGGTCTGGCGCGTGAGCGCCATGAACATCGGCCCGGCGTACACGTCATCGCCCGGCTTGTGGTTGGAGAACTGGGCCAGGCCGAACAGCCCACCCCGCCGTGCACAGTCGATGGCGCGTTCATAGGCGGCCACCGACAGCGGAAACGCGTCGATGTCGCAGAACACGATGACATCGGCGGGGGCGTGCCGCCCGACCACCGCATTCATCCAGTTGCCGTGCACCGTCTTGTTCGCATTGTCCTGGTGCAAAGGCAGTCCCAGATGCGAAAAGACTTCGCGCTGCTTGCGCAGAATCGGTTCGGGTACGTTGTCCCAATACATGCTGTGGACCATGGGGCGCTCGCCCGGCACTGCAGCATCGCTGGCGCTCGCATGCGTGGACGGCGAGAGGGTGTCGTGACGGGCCATGGGCGCGTATTGTGCTCGACCGATCAGGGCGACTTGAGGGACCGGGTAGGATGCTTGGCGCCTATGCCGGCGGCGTCCGGATGTCCGTGTTCCCCTGCGGGGCGGCGGCGTCGCTGGTCACTTTCCACTAATTTCGGATGATTCGCAAGTTCACGTCCACGATGGACCTCGCCGCCGTTTGGTCTCTGGTGGCGGCCTACTTCCTGTTCCCCGTCGCGCTGGCGCCAGGCTATGTCTTCATGGGCCTGGCGCTGCTGTTCGGGCTGCTGTGCGGGCGTTACGCCGAGCGCTGGCGCAGCGTGCGCGGGGAGCCGGTGGTCTATGCGGCGTTGGCCTTGTATGCGGTGATTCTGGTCGGAGCGTTACGCGACGCAGCCCCGCCCGGCGATATCCAGCTGCATCTGACCAAGTACGCCAAGCTGCTGCTGATCCCGGTCTACCTGACCTTGCTCTCGCAAGAGCGCCACCGCCGCTACTGCATGGATGCTTTCGTCGCCGCAATGCTGCTGGTGCTGGCGGCGACGTATGCCAACATCTGGTGGGATCCGCCCTGGTCGAAAACCCGCAACCAGGGCTGGGGCGTGGACCACACCGTGGTCGGCGACTACATCACCCAAAGCGTGATGATGAGCTTCCTCGCCGTGGTGGCACTGACGCGCGCGGCAGCCCCTGGCCGAGCCGGCGTGCGCATCGCCTGGGGCACCGTGGTGTTTTTGGCTGCCGTCAGCGTCACGCAGCTGTCCAGCGGGCGCACCGGCTACCTGCTGTTGTGCCTGGGCGTTGTGACGTTTGCACTGGCCAGCTTCACTGGCCGGCAGCGCATGGTGGTCGCATGCGGCCTGGTGCTGGTACTGCTCGTCATGCTGGGTACCTCCAGTGAAGTCCACCACCGCGTGCTGCTGGGCATGTCCGAGGCGCAGACCAGTGGCGAGATGCACGTCAACAGCATCGGCGGGCGCGTCAATTTCTGGAAGCACACGATGGGCATGATCCTGCAGCACCCATGGCTGGGTTGGGGCACGGGCAGCTACCACTGGCAGTGGTGTGCGCAGGTCACCGAGCCAGGCTGGTGCTGGCTGGGGGGGTGGCATCCGCACAACCAGTTCCTGTTCTTCTGGATGGAGCTTGGTTTGCCCGGGCTGGTTGCCTTCCTCGTGCTGGTGGCGTCGCCGTTTCTCGCAGCCCGAGCCTGCCCTGTCGCCAAGCGCCCGCTGTTGCTCGCGTTCGGCGTGATGTTCGCCGCCGACAGCATGATCAATGCGTCGCTGTGGAGTTCGCGCGAGAGCCATTTCTTCGTGATGATGCTGGTGTTGCTCTACGCCGAGGCGGTGTTCGCCTCGCCGCCACGCGCAGGGGCCGCAGGCTGACGAAAGGTTGATCCCATGACGATCGCATGTACGGGCACGGAGCTGCCCATCATCCAGGCCCCCATGGCCGGCGTCCAGCGCAGCCGCCTCGCGCTGGCCGTCTGCGAGGCCGGCGGCCTGGGCTCGCTGCCTGCGGCGATGTTCGATGCCGCCACCTTGCGTGCCGAGCTGCAGGCCCTCGCCGGCCAGACGACCAAGCCCTGGAACGTCAACTTCTTCGCGCACCAGCCGCCCGCGCCCGATGCGGCGGCCGAGGCCCGCTGGCGTGCGCGGCTGGCGCCTTACTACGCCGAGTTCGGCATCGACCCGGCCGGCGTGCCGGGCGGGGTTGGCCGCCAACCTTTCAGCCACGCGATCGCCGATGTGCTGCAGGAATTCAAACCGGCGGTGGTCAGCTTTCATTTCGGCCTGCCGGCGCCCGATCTGCTGGCGCGCGTGAAGGCGCTGGGCGCGCAGGTCTGGTCGTCTGCCACCACGGTGGCCGAAGCGCTGTGGTTGCAGCAGCATGGCGCCGATGCCGTCATCGCCCAGGGCCTGGAGGCCGGCGGCCATCGCGGGCACTTCCTGTCCGACGACCTGGCCGCGCAGTGCGGCACCATGGCACTGCTGCCGCAGATCGTCGACGTGCTGCGCGTGCCGGTGATTGCGGCCGGCGGCATTGCCGACGCGCGGGGCGTGCTGGCCGCGCTGGCGCTGGGCGCCTCGGCGGTGCAGGTCGGCACCGCCTATCTGACCTGCGACGAAGCCGAGACCAGCGCCATGCACCGCGCCGCGCTGCTGGACCCGCACGCCGGCCCGACGGCGCTGACGCGCCTGTTCACCGGCCGCCCGGCGCGCGGCCTCATGAACCGGTTGATGCGCGAGATCGGCCCCATGAGCAGCGATGCCCCGGCCTTCCCGACGGCCACGCCGGCGCTGGCACCACTGCGCGTTGCGGCCGAGGCACAAGGCAGCGGCGACTTCTCGCCACTGTGGTCGGGCCAGAACCGCAGCGGCTGCGGCCAGGCCAGCGCGGCGCGGCTCACGCGCCTGCTTTCCGGTCGCTGATCGACGGGCGCACGGGCATGGACACCCGGCAGATGCGCTGTGTGGTCGCCATTGCCGAGACAGGCAGTCTCACGCGGGCGGCCGAGCGGCTGGGCCTGGCACAGCCGGCACTGACGCAGACGTTGAACCGGCTCGAAGCCGAGATCGGCGCCAAGCTGTTCGAGCGCAACCGGCGTGGCGCCGCGCCGACCGAGGCCGGCCAGGCGATCCTGGACGATCTGCGCGCCAGCCTGGCGTATGGCGATGCCGCCACCGAACGCGCGCGCGCCATCGGCGCCGGGCGCGCCGGCCGTCTGACCATCGGCTTCGTCACGCACGCGGTCTATGAGGTGTTGCCGCGCGCGCTGCGCCGGCTGCGGGCGGAGCATCCGCAGCTGGATGTGGTGCTGTGCGAGATGAGCAACGCCGAGCAGGTGGCAGCGCTGGAGGGCGGGCGCATCGACGTGGCGCTGTTGCACCCGCCGGTCTCGGTCAACGCGCGCGTGCACGAGCTGCAGCTGGGCGGCGAAACCTTCGTGGCCGCGTTGCCGGTGGCTGATGCGCCGGCAGGCGGGGCGGCGGTGTCGCTGGCCGACATTGCGCGGCATGGGCTGGTGTGGTTCCCCGAGCAGCAGATCCCGGCCCTGCGCGCCCGGCTGCTCAGCGCATTCCGCAGTGCCGGCCATGATGTGCGGGTGGTGCAGGATGCCAACCGCACGCTGACTGTGCTGGCCTGCGTGGCGGCGGGCCTGGGCTGGTCGCTGTTGCCCGGCTCGGTGCGCGCGCTGCAGCACGAAGGTGTGCGCTTCGCCGAAGTGCAGGAGGTAGACGCGCTGCCCCGGTTCGAGTTGTCAGCGCTGTGGCGCATGCGTTCGCGCCCCGGGTTTGCCGATCTGTTTGCCCAGATGTTGGTGGCGTAGGCGCTGCAGCGCGTTCGCGGCGGCACGGCCCGCCCTCAGTCAGGACGACACCGGCGCGGGAAAAAGCCTGACGCGTGGTTGTGACGGCGGGCGCTCGCCACCGCAGCAGCCCATCTCTAGCATTGGTGTACGCGCATTGCAGAGTCGTCGCATTTGCTTCACGTCAACAGCGCCGCAGCAAAAGGCTTCGACAGACGCGTGGTGCGCAACACAAAACCGATACACCCCTGAAGGAATATGAACATGTTGGATCAAGCTGAAGGAACGATGCAGAACATCGCTGGCAAAGTGCAAGACGCTTACGGCGCAGCCACCGGCGACACCACCAGCCAGGTCGAGGGCAAGGCTCGCCAGGCGGCCGGCAAGGCCCAGCAGGCCTACGGCGACGTGCTGGACACGGTTCGCGAATCCGCCGTCGCCAACCCGCTTGGCACCATGGCCCTGGTCGCCGGTGTCGGCTTCATCCTCGGCGCACTGGTCTCCAGGCGCTGAAGCCGCGGCCCGTCCGCTTCATGCGGGCGCGGCCTAGTCCATCTGGATCTTGTTGTCTTTGGCCAACTTGGCCCACTTGACCATTTCGCTGCGCCGAAAGGCGTCCAGCTCTGCTGGTGCGGACCCGATGACTTCTGCGCCCGTGGCTTCCAGCCGCTTGCGCACCTCCGGGTCCTGCAGCACGGCACTGAGTTCTTTGGACAGGCGCTCGGCGATTGCTGCCGGCGTGCCGGTCGGCACGAAGACACCGTTCCACTCGTACACCTCGAAACCCGGTAGGCCGGCCTCGGCCACCGTCGGCAATTGCGGCAGCACGGGTGCGCGCGCCTTTCCGGTCACCGCCACGGCGCGCAGCTTGCCGCCCTGGATGTAGGCCAGGCTCGAGGCCAGGCTGCCGAAGAACACCGGCACCTGGCCGGCCATCACATCCGTCAGCGCCGGGCCACCACCCTTGTAGGCGACGTGCGTCATCTGCACGCCGGCCATCGCACTGAACTGCTCGGCCGCGAGGTGCTGGGCCGAACCGTTGCCCGAAGATGCGAAGTTGATCATTCCCGGCTTGGCCTTGGCCTGGGCGACCAGATCCTGCACGGTCTTGATCGTGGTCGACGGGTTCACCACCAGCACGTTGGGCACCTTGACCAATAGTGAGACCGGCGCCAGGTCGCGCAGCGTGTCGAATGGCATCTTGCTGCGCAGGGCCGGGTTCTGCGCGTGGTTGGATGCGTCCACCAACACCGTGTACCCATCGGGCGCGCTCTTGGCCACGACATCGCCGCCGATGGCTCCGCCCGCCCCGCCCCGGTTATCGACCACCACGGGTTGGCCGAGCCGCTGCGACAACGGCGTTGCGATGATGCGCGCCACGGCATCGACCGTGCCGCCCGGCGGGTAGCTCACGACCAGCTTGATCGGCTTGGTGGGCCAGGCCTGGGCGTGCGCGCCCAGGGTGGCCAGCAGCAGGGCGGCGCCGATGCCGGTCAGGGTCACGCGGCGCAGGGTGGATGTGTCATGGGGCATGGTGGTCTCCGATGGAAAAGTGAAAGAGTTCGGCCGGGGTGTCGGCCAGGATGCGCTGGCGTGCCGCCGCGTCGGGAACCCAATCGCGCAGCGCGGCATGGGTGGATGGGTAGGTGACGCGGTCGCGGTGCTGCGTGTGGGGCCAGTCGCTGCCCCACAGCAGGCGGGCGGGGCCGAGGTCGCGCAGCAGGCGGTGCGCGGCGTTCAGCGCGCCGGCATCGGCGCACTGCGGCCAACTGCGGTATGCCGCCGACAGCTTGACCCAGAGCCGGCCCGTCTGCGCCGCCCGGGCCATCCACTCGGCGGCGTCGTGCGCTGCGGTCGGCAGGCCGAAATGGTCGACCACCAGCTTGCAGCCGGCTTGCAGAACCGCCTGCCCGATCACCTGCAGGTCGGCTGCGCCACGGTGCACTTCGACGTGCCAATCCAGCGCGCGCACACGCGCCAGCAGGACCTGCCAATCGGCCTGCGCCAGGTCCGGCAAAGCTTGTCCGACCAGGTTCAGCCGGATGCCGCAAATGCCGCCGTCGGCCAGTGCCCGCAGCGCGTGCTCATCGATGCCAGGCGCCACCACGGCCACACCCCGCAGGCGTTGCGGTTGCGCGCGGATGGCGTCCAGCATGAAGCGGTTGTCGGTGCCGAGGAAGCTCGGCTGCACCAGCACCGCGTGCGAAATGCCATGCGCATCCAGCTGCGCCAGGTAATCGGCCAGCGGCGCGTCGTACGCGGGCGTGTGACGCCGCTGCGCCGCCATCGGCAGGTCGCGCAGAAACACGTGGGCGTGGCTGTCGATGGCCGTCACGGGCGCGCCTTCGGCTGCGGCGCGGGCCGGGGCCGACGTCTCGACGACACGCATGCCCACCACCGCAGCGGCGTGCGTCGGCTTGGGTTCTACGGGTGAGGGTGGCGCCATGTGGTCTCCTGGAATGCCTGCATCGCGTTGTGCGGTCGGCGGCCAGTATCGAGAGGCGCGGGCAACGCTGAAAGCCAATTTCCGTTGCGTTTGCATCACTGCTGCTTATGGCCCTCGCCCGGTCGCGGCGCCTTCCCGGTTACCCTGCTGACATTCACCGCGCGCCCGAGAGCCCACCATGTACGAACCCAACCAGACCGTCATTCCCGACGCCTTCATGGCGCTGTACAGCAAGAACGGCCGGCCCACCGCCAACCGCGAGGTGGTCGAGGCCCGGCACGACCTGTGTGAGGACATGGCCGCGCAGATGACCACGCTGTGCGCCAGCCTCGAACACAGCCAGGACTTGCCGAAAGAGGAAGTGCTGCGCCGCTGCTGGATGGGCCTGCTGGCCGAGGGCAGTGGTGTCGAGCCACCGGAGGCGCATTGGGTCGTCGCACGCACTGCCGAATTGCTGGAGTGGCCGCAGCCGGGCTTCCTGCAAACAGCGGCGTGAGCAAGCCATGTTCGAAATCTTCCTCTACCTGTTGCTCGCCATCGCGTTCGCCATGGCCATCGGGGCCTGCATGCTGGCGTCACTCATACCTGCGTACATCGCGGTTCGTTGGTACAGCGCCATGAAACCGACCCGTGCCGCCGAGCGCGCGGAGATCGACCGGCTGTTGGCCGAAGAACCTGACTGTCGTTCGCAGATGCCAGCTGCGTTCAGCCCACCGCGCCCGGTAACTCGATCACGAAGCACGCCCCGCCACCCTCGCGCTCTTCACACCGCACCGAGCCGCCGTGGCGTTCGGCAATCGACTTGACCAGCGCCAGACCCAAGCCCACGCCGCCGTTGCTCTCGCTGGCCCCCGGCAGGCGGTAGAACGGCTCGAAGATGCGGCCGCGCAGTGCGGCCGGCACGCCGGGGCCGCGGTCGAACACGCGCAGCACGGCCCGGCGGTCATGCTGTTCCAGGGTGGCCATGACCTCGCCACGGCCATAGCGGCGCGCGTTCTCCAGCAGGTTGCGCACGGCGCGGCGCAGCAGTTTGGGCACGCCTTGCACCTGAACCGGCGGCGCGGTGGCGTCCGCATCGGCGTCTTCGGGGCCGACCGCGAAGGCCACGTCCAGGCGTGCGCATTCCTCGGCGGTAAGGCCGGTCCAGTCAACCTCTTCGACCGTGCCGATGTCGGATTCGTGGGCGTCCAGCCGGCTGGCCAGCAGGATCTCGTCGATGAGCTGATCCAGCTCGCCGATGTTGCGGCTGATCTCGTCGCGGATCGCCGGCGTCGGCGCCGTGCCCATCAATTCCAGCCCCATGCGGATGCGCGCCAACGGCGAACGCAGTTCGTGCGATGCATTGGCCAGCAGCGATTTCTGCGCGCGCACCAGTTGGTCGATGCGCTCGGCCGCAGTGTTGAAGCGCTGCGCCAGAAACCCCACCTCGTCGTCACCCGACATCGCCACGCGCGCCGAGAGGTCGCCCGCGCCCCAGCGCTCCACGCCGCTCTGCAGCCGTTCGAGCCGCCGCGTCAGCCGGCGCGCCACCGGCCACATGACCAGCGCGGCGCCGATGCCCACCATGGCCAGCACCCACAGGAAGCCGGTGGGCGGCCGGTTCCACTGCGAACGCGGGGGGCGCGGCAGGTGGATCAGCAGCTCCTGCCCGTCCTGCATGCGGACGAGGAATTCAGGGCCGCTCTTGTACTGTGCGTAAGGGGCCGAGGCGGCGGTGTCCGGCGCTGTGATGTCGTCGTCCTCCTGCTTCGGCTTGGCGCCTTGCAGGTCGCGCGTGCCGCTCCAGGCGCCCCGGCCGATGATCTCGCCGGCCATGTTCTGCACGACCACGGTGCGCGCCGGTGGGTCGGTGGTGACGCGCCAGACCCAGCCCAGCAGCAGCATCAGCACGGCCACAGTGGCCAGCACCGACAGCCAAATCCGCACATACAGGCGCTGCAGCACGCCGGGCAGAACGCGTTGGGCCATGTCAGAGGCGCCCGGGCGCCCGAAGCGACCGACAGGCCCCCTCGGGGGGCAGCGATGCGCGGAGCGATGAGCGTGGGGGCTGCGTCATCTCAGTCTTGTTGCTTGGCGAACACGTACCCGGCGCCCCGCACCGTCACGATGCGCTTGGGGTTCTTCGGGTCGGCCTCGATCGCCGCGCGGATGCGGCCCATGTGCACGTCGATGGAGCGGTCGAACGCCTCCAGCTCGCGGCCGCGCACGGCCTCCATGATCTGGTCGCGCGTCAGCACCCGGCCAGCGCGCTCGGCCAGCGCCACGAGCAGGTCGAACTGGTAGGCCGTCAGATCACAGGCCTTGCCGGCCACCGTGACGGCGCGCGCATCACGGTCGATCTCCAGTGCGCCGAAGCGCATCACCGCGTTGGTGGTGGGCGCGCCCTCGGTGCGCCGGCGCAGCACGGCGCGGATGCGGGCCAGCAGCTCGCGCGGCTCGAAGGGCTTGGGCAGGTAGTCGTCGGCGCCCAGCTCCAGGCCGATGATGCGGTCCAGCGGGTCGCCCTTGGCCGTCAGCATCAGCACCGGCACGCGCGCGATCTCGCCCTGCGAAGAGCGAATGCGGCGGCACACCTCCAGCCCGTCCATGTCGGGCAGCATCAGGTCCAGGATCACCAGCTCGGGCAGCACGGCGCCAGGCGTCTGCAGGCGCGCCAGACCCTCTTGCGCGGTCGGTGCGTTGTGCACGGCGAAGCCGGACTGGCCCAGGTACTCGCCCACCATGTGGGCCAGGCGGGTGTCGTCTTCGATCATCAACAAAGGTGTACTCATGGGGCGATTCTGATGGGGATCGCCCATGGTGCGGCCGGCGCCGACGTGCGGCGTTGTCGTCGCCGTAAAGAATCGTAAACCCGCGTGCCGGGGTGCTTCAGAAGGGCGCGGGCGTGGGTGTCGATGGCGGGGCGATGGGCCGTGCCCCCTGGACCCGCATGGCCAGCGCCACCAGCACCAGTACCGGTACACCCAGCAGGGCCGTGGTGGTGAAGAAGTCCGCGTAGCCATACGCGTCCACGAACACGCCCGAAAAGCCTGCGATGAACTTGGGCAGCAGCAGCATCAAGGAGCTGAACAGCGCGTACTGCGTGGCCGAGTAGTTCACGTTGGTCAGGCTGGACAGGTAGGCGATGAAGGCCGCCGAGGCAATGCCCCCCGCCAGGTTGTCGGCCGAGACCACCAGCGTCAGCGCCGTCAGGTCGTGGCCGCGCCCGGCCATCCAGGCGAACAGCAGGTTGCTGGCTGCGCTCAGCACGGCGCCCAACATCAAAACGCGCATCACGCCCAGCCGCATCGACAGTACGCCGCCGATGAAGGCGCCCACCAGCGTCATGACCACGCCATAGACCTTGCTGACCGTGGCGACTTCGCCCTCGGTGAAGCCCATGTCGACATAGAACGGGTTGGCCATGATGCCCATCACCACGTCGCTGATGCGGTAGACCGCGATCAGCGCGAGGATCAGCACCGCATGCCAGCGGTGGCGGCGGATGAAGTCGGCGAACGGCTCAACCAGCGTCTGCTGCAGCCAGTCGCGCGCGTTGCGGGCCGGGGCAAACGCGCGCGGCGCCGGTTCGCTGGACAGCAGCACCGTCAGCACGCCCACAGCCATCGATGCGGCCATGACGAGATACGCGGTGGTCCACGCCGCGTTCTCATAGCCCGTGCCGTCTTGCCGGGCCCAGGCCACCACCCACAGCACGCCGGCGCCGGCCCAGATCATGGCCAGCCGATAACCCGTCTGGTAGGCCGCCGCCAGTGCGCCCTGGCGCTCGCTGCCGGCCGATTCAATGCGGAACGCGTCGAGCGCGATGTCCTGCGTGGCCGAGCCGAAGGCCACCAGCAGCGCGCACCACACCAGCGGCTGCAGGCCGGCACGCGGGTCGAGCAGCGCCATGCCGATGAGGCCCGCCACCACCACGCCCTGCGCCAGCAGCAGCCAGCTGCGGCGCCGGCCCAAATGGCGCGTCAGCAGCGGCAGCGGCATGCGGTCCACCAGCGGTGCCCACACCCACTTGAAGCCGTAGGCCAGGCCTACCCAGCTGAGGAAACCGATGGTGGTACGGTCGATGCCGGCGCCGCGCAACCGAAAGCTCAGCGTGCCCAGCACCAGCAGCAGCGGCAGGCCCGCGGCAAAGCCCAACGACAGCATGCGCAGCGTGGCCGGTTCGAGATAAACCTTGAGCGTGTCGGCCCAAGATGGCGCCGCAGCGTTTGTGGTCTTTGCGCTGGCGCGGGTCATCTGGGAATAATACGTTCTCCCTCTCGCCGAGCTCTTGGGAAAGCACTGCATGAAGCGTTTGAAGTCTTCCGTGGGGGCCGGTCTTGCCGCCCTTGTGATCGCCACGACCCCCGCCCTGGCGCGCGACGAGAATGTGCGCGAGGGTGTCGCCATCGGCGAGAACTCCGCCTTCACGCGGCTCGTGTCGGCCGACGACATCGAGCAGATGGCCGAGCAGCAATACCGCCAGACGCTGCAGCAGGCGGCGCAGCAAAAGGCCCTGGCCCCGGCCGGGAATCCACAATTGCAGCGCTTGCGCGCGATTGCCCAACGCATCATTCCGCACGCACTGGAGTGGAACCCCCGCGCCAAAGACTGGAAGTGGGAGGTCAACCTCATCGGCAGCAAGCAGATCAACGCCTGGTGCATGCCCGGCGGCAAGATCGCCTTCTACACCGGCATCCTGAACACGCTGAAGCTGACCGACGACGAAGTCGCCGCCGTCATGGGCCATGAGATCGCACACGCCCTGCGCGAGCATGCACGTGAGCGCGCCGGCAAAAACGCGGCCACCAACCTGGGGGCCAGCGTGTTCTCCGAGCTGCTGGGCCTGGGCGCATTGGGCCGCACCGTGGTGGGCGGCGGCGTGCAGTTGATCAGCCTGAATTTCTCGCGCGACAACGAGTTGCAGGCCGACCTCGTGGGTCTGGAGCTGGCCGCCCGCGCCGGCTACGACCCGCGCGCCGGCATCACGCTGTGGAACAAGATGAGCGAGGCCAGCAAAGGCGCACCGCCGCAGTGGCTCAGCACCCACCCGGCCGGCAAGTCACGCATCGCGGAGATCGAGCGCAACCTGCCCAAGGTGATGCCGCTGTACGAGCGGGCGAAGCAGGGGGGTTGAGCGCCGCGCCGGGTCCACGGGAGCAAGCCCGCTCCGGCTTGGCGGGATAGGCCGCAGACCGCAAGCGGGCCAGTGAGCGCCGCGCGCAGGGCCCCCGCGCTCACTCCACCTTGATGTTCCCCTCCTGCACCACCTTGGTCCACTTCGCCGCCTCGGCGCGGATGGCCAGCGCCGCATCGTCCGGCGTCGTCCAGGTGGCAATCGCGCCTTGCGCCAGCATGTTGTCCACCACGTCGGGCTGACCGAGGATGCTCTTCAGCGCGCCACTCACGCGCTGCACCACGGCCGCGGGCGTGCCGGCCGGCGCGACGATGCCGAACATCGAGCTGACCTCGAATTGCAAACCCGCCTGCGCCGCCGTCGGCACGCCCGGCAGCGTGGACACCGGCTGCGCCGTGGCCGTGGCCAGTGCGCGCAGCCGGCCGGCCTTGATCTGCGGCTGCGCGGCCGGGGCGGTCTCGATCATGGTCAGCACCTGGCCGCCCACCAGGTCGTTCATGGCCGGCCCGCTGCCCTTGTAGGGCACATGCAGCATCTTCACGCCGGCCGCGCGCTGGAACATCTCGCCCGCCAGGTGCTGCGGCGAGCCGTTGCCGGACGACGCATAGGTCAGCGTGCCCGGCGCCGCCTTGGCCAGCGCGATCAACTCGGGCAGCGTCTGCGCCTTCACGCTCGGGTGCACCACGAACACCAGCGGCACGGTGCCGACGATGGCCACTGGCGCGAAGCTCTTCTCGATGTCGAAGCCCGCGGCTTGCCCATACAGCACGGCGTTGATCGAATGGCTGGTCAGCGCGCCCATCAGCAACGTGTAGCCATCGGGCGCGGCGCGGGCCACGGCCGCCGCGCCGATGCTGCCGGCCGCGCCGCCCCGGTTGTCCACCACCACCTGCTGGCCCAGCTCGACCGAGAGCTTTTGCGCCATCACGCGGCCGATCACGTCGGTGGCGCCGCCAGGCGGGTAGGGCACGATGAGCCGGATCGGCTTGTTCGGGTAGTCCTGCGCCATGGCGGGCAGGGCGACCAGGCCCAGCGCCGCGAAGGCCAGGGCCTGCGCCAGGCGTCGGCGCTTGAACGCCGTGGCGGGTGTGGCCGGCATGGTGGTGAAGTAGGCTGCGCGTGGTGGCTGCATCGTGCGGGTCTCCTGGTGGTTTGCTTGTGGGTGAGCGGGCCACGGTAACGAAGACCTGCGGCTGCGCGCAGAGGGTGTTCCACAATGCCCGCTCCCCCACCGCCCGAGACAAGGCCCACGATGACCCCGCCCGACGCGACCGACCCTGATGCCAAGAATGCCCCGCAGGGCATGTCCAAGGGCCTCACCAGCTATGGCGACCGTGGCTTCTCGCTGTTCCTGCGCAAGGCCTTCATCAAGGGCGCAGGCTTCACCGACACGGCGCTGGACCGCCCCGTCATCGGCATCACCAACACCGGCAGCAGCTACAACCCCTGCCACGGCAACATGCCGCAGCTGATGGAGGCGCTCAAGCGCGGCATCCTGATGGCCGGCGGGCTGCCGATGGACTTTCCCACGCTGTCGATCCACGAGAGCTTCTCGGCGCCGACCAGCATGTACCTGCGCAACCTCATGTCCATGGACACCGAGGAGTTGATCCGCGCCCAGCCGATGGACGCCATCGTGCTGATCGGCGGCTGCGACAAGACCGTGCCTGCGCAGCTGATGGGCGCGGCGTCCGCCGGGCTGCCGGCCATCCAGCTCATCACCGGCTCGATGCTGACCGGCTCGCACCGCAGCGAGCGCGTGGGCGCGTGCACCGATTGCCGGCGCTACTGGGGCAAGTTCCGCGCCGACGAGATCGACGCCGAGGAGATCGCCGACGTCAACGACCAACTGGTCGCCAGCGTGGGTACCTGCTCAGTCATGGGCACGGCCAGCACCATGGCCTGCATCGCCGAAGCCCTGGGCATGACGGTGCCCGGCGGCGCCGCGCCCCCGGCCGTCACGGCCGACCGCATGCGTGTGGCCGAGCGCACCGGCGTCGAAGCGGTGCGCATCGCACGCGCGCGCCTGGGCATCGACCAGATCCTGACCGCCAAGGCCTTCGAGAACGCGATGCGCGTGCTGCTGGCCATCGGCGGATCGACCAACGGCATCGTGCACCTGACGGCGATCGCCGGGCGCATGGGCTTCGACATCGACCTGCCCGCGCTGGACCGCATGGGCCGCGAGACGCCGGTGCTGCTGGACCTGAAGCCCTCGGGCGACCACTACATGGAAGACTTTCACCACGCCGGCGGCATGGCCACGCTGCTGCGCGAGTTGAAGCCGCTGCTGCATCTGGACGCGCTGACCGTCACCGGCCGCACGCTGGGTGAGGAGATCGAGGCTGCCGGCCCCGGCTTCAAACAGCATGTGGTGCGCCCGTTTGCCAACCCCATCTACCCGCAGGGCGGCATCGCCGTGCTGCAGGGCAACCTGGCACCCGGCGGCGCCATCATCAAGCAGTCGGCCGCCGACCCGAAACTGATGGAGCACGAGGGCCGCGCCGTGGTGTTCGAAAACGCCGAAGACCTCGCCGCGCGCATCGACGACCCGGCGCTCGACGTGACGGCCGACGACATCCTCGTGCTCAAGAACATCGGCCCCAAGGGCGCGCCCGGCATGCCAGAGGCCGGCTACCTGCCGATCCCCAGGAAACTGGCCAAGGCAGGCGTGAAGGACATGGTCCGCATCTCCGATGGCCGCATGAGCGGCACGGCCTTCGGCACCATCGTGCTGCACGTGACGCCCGAGTCCGCCGTCGGCGGCCCGCTGGCCCATGTGCGCAATGGCGACCGCATCCGGCTGAGCGTGTCAGCGCGCTCGCTGCAGTGGCTGGTCAGCGCCGAAGATCTGGCCCGCCGCGCCGCCGAGTGCCCGGTGCTGACGCCGACGGCCGCGCGGGGTTACCACAAGCTGTTTTTGGACACCGTGACGCAGGCCGACCAGGGGGCGGATTTCGACTTCCTGCGGGCGACTGAATCACGCGGCAGCGTGCCAACGGGGCCGCCCGACGCAGGGGAACATCGCGCTCCTGTCTGACTTGGCAGCACAAGGGGCTCTGATATCCTGACTGGCTCAGAAACTTGATGCGTGCAGCTGAGCACCGGGAGGCGACGTGCAAGAGTCTATGCACACATTAGAGGTCGTGGAGGCGCTGGAGTCTGGCGACGTTGATCGGTTCGCGTTCGGCATCATCGGATTCGATGCCGACTACGCCGTGCGCGTCTACAACCGCGTCGAATCCGTAGCGGCCGGTCTACTGCCGGGCCGCGTGCTGGGGCAACACCTCTTCGATTCGATTGCACCCTGCATGAACAACTTTCTCGTGGCGCAGCGGTTCGAAGACGCTGCGGCGCAGTCGCAACCCCTGGATGACACCATCGCCTACGTCCTGACCTTGCGCATGAAGCCGACGCCTGTGAAGCTGCGTTTGCTCGCACACCCCCGCTTGCGCTACCGCTACGTGCTGGTGCAGCGCTAGTGGAGACGCCCGGCGCTACGCCAGAGGACAGCGATGAGTTCCAGTCGCTGATCCAGTTTCTCTACCGCACCCCGGTCGGGCTGATCGATGCCGACGCCGACGGCCACATCCGCATGATGAACCCGATGGGCGCGCAGCTGCTGATGCCGCTGTCGCGCACCGGCATGCTGGACAACCTGTTCGACGCCCTGCAGGACGCGCTGCCCGATCTGCGGCGCCTGGCCGCGCGGCGCGCTGGGCCCAAGGGCGTGCTGTGCGAGGGCCTTCGTTTCGCGGCGGGCCGCTCCAGCCGCGCCCCGCCCTCGGAGCACCAGCGCACGCTGGCGCTGAGCCTGTTCAGCGCGGAAGCCGGGCGCCTGACGGCCGTGGTGCACGACGCCACGCAGGACGAGCGCCGCATGCGGCGGCGGGTCGATGCGGCGGCCCACACCGACAGCCTGACGGGTCTTGCGAACCGCCAGGCGCTGCACACCTATCTGGCCGCGCGGCTGGAGCAAAACGCCTGGCATTCGCGCCAGATCGCGCTGCTGGTGATCAACACGGACCGGTTCCAGCATGTCAACGACACCGCGGGGCAGACCGCCGGCGACGCCGTGCTGGCCCAGTTGGCCATGCGGCTGCTCAGCGTGGTCGACGCCACGCCGCCCAAGTCGATGGAGACAGTGCCTGCACCGCTCGAAGTGGCCGTGGCCCAGCAAGGGCTGGTGGCCCGCATCGGTGGCGACGAGTTCGCGGTGGCGATCGAGCGCGATCCCCAGCCCGGCCCTGCCTTCGAACTGGCGGCCAGGCTGCTGGCAGTGCTCGACGAGCCGTACCTGCTCGAAGGCCAGTCCCTGCGCTGCCCGGTGAGCATCGGCATTGCCTTCGCCGACGAGAAGTCGCAGACGGCCGGTGATCTTCTCTACCACGCACGCCTGGCCATGGTGGCGGCCAAGGGTGCGGGCGGCAACCGCTCCATCGCGTTCGACCACGCGCTGCAGCAGCGGGCACACCAGCGCAGTTCGATCGAGAACGACCTGCGGCGTGCGGTGGACGATGGTGAGCTGTTCGTGGTCTACCAGCCGGTCGTCGCGCTGCAGAGTGGCGCGCTGCTGGCCGTGGAGGCGCTGGTGCGCTGGCAGCACCCGGTGCGTGGCCTGATCTCGCCGGTCGAGTTCATCGGCATCGCGGAAGAGGCCGGGCTGATCGTCGACCTGGGTGCCTTCGTGCTGCGCACGGCCTGCCGCCAGTTCGTGCACTGGCAGCGCCAGCATGGCGATCGTGCGCCGGGTCTGATGGCCGTCAACCTCTCGCGCGGCCAGCTGCCAGACCCATCCTTGGTGCACGACGTCGCGGCGCTGCTGCGCGAGACGGGCATGCGGCCGGCGCAACTGCAGCTGGAAGTGACGGAGAGCATGGCCGCGCAGGACACGGCTGTCCAGATGCGGCTGCGCGAGCTGAAGCGCCTGGGCCTCACGCTGGCGCTGGACGATTTCGGCACCGGTTATTCCTCGCTCGCCAGCCTCTACCAGCTGCCGATCGACGTGCTCAAGATCGACCGCTCGTTCGTGACCCAGCTGGAGACCAGCCCCCATCACCGCGTGCTGGTCGAGGCGACCATCCGCGTCGCGCAGAGCCTGAATTTCCAGACGGTGGCCGAAGGCATCGAAACGCCTGCGCAGGCGCAGCTGCTGGCCGAGATGCACTGCGACAAGGGCCAGGGCTACCACTTTTCCAGGCCGCTCAGCGTCGCGCAGTTCGATGCGTGGGTGAACGCGCGCACCTGACCTCACCGGCCGACCCGGCGCCCTGGTGTGGCTGCCGACGGCATCTCCACGCCATCTGGCGCCCCCACGTCACACGCCTGTCAACGCTGCGGCGAAGAATCCGAGCTTGCTCTGCCACCGGATTCTTCATGTCAACTCGACCGTTCACCGTTCCCCGCCGCACTGTCATGTCGTGCTCGATTGCGGGCCTGTTTCTCGCGCTGTCCGCTTGCGGCGGTAGCGATGCCGACCCGGCACCCGCGCCGGGCGCCCTGCCGGCCCAGGCCACGCTCGCAATCCTGGAAACCACCGACCTGCACAACAACATCCGCAGCTACGACTACTTCAAGCTGGCAGAAGACAAGTCCTATGGCTTCGAGCGCACGGCTGCCCTGGTGCGCCAGGCGCGCAGCGAGTTTGCCAACACCTTGCTCGTGGACAACGGCGACACCATCCAAGGCACGGCGCTGGCCGACTATGAGGCCGTGGTCCAACCCATCGCCTGCGAGCAGCCGCTGTCCATGTACAAGGCCATGGCCGCGCTCAAGTTCGACGCCGGCACGCTGGGCAACCACGAGTTCAACTACGGCCTGCCGTTCCTGAACCAGGTGCTGGGCGGCGGCCTCGATGTGGAAGGTGTGGACGCCGCGCGCAAGTGCGCCGGCCCGGGCTTCCCGATGGTGCTGTCCAACGTGTACAGCAGCAAGACGCGCGCTCCGCTGGTGCAGCCCTATGCCATCCTGGAGCGCACGCTGGCCGCGCGGCGCGACGACGGCACGCAGGTCACGCTTCCGATCAAGATCGGTGTGATCGGCTTCACCACGCCCGGCATCCTGAACTGGGACAAGCGCTTCCTGGAGAACAAGGTCTATGTCAAAGGCGCGGTCGAGTCCGCGTCCAAGCACGTGCCCGAGCTACGCGCCAAGGGCGCCGACATCGTCGTGGCGCTGCTGCACGGCGGCATGGACGCGGCGGCGTACACGCCCGGTATGGAGAATCCGGGCCTGTATGTGTCCAAGGTGGCCGGCATCGACGCCATGGTGATGGGCCACCAGCACAGCGTGTTCCCCGACAAGGCCGCCACGCCCGCGTTTCGCCAGGCCGGGGTGGACAACGTCGCCGGCACGGTCAACGGCGTGCCTGCCGTGATGGCCAGTTCCTGGGGCAAGGCGCTGGGCGTGATCCAGCTGGCACTGCGCTGGGACGGCGCGAAGTGGGTCGTCGACAAGTCCGCCAGCAAGAGCGAACTGCGCAACATCCAGACCGGCACGGACGCGACCGGCAAGGCAGTCTATGTCGACGCCGACGCCAGCATCGCGCCGCTGGTCGAGGCCCAGCACCAGGCGACAGTGGCGTATGTGAAGCAGCCCATCGGCAGCACCGACTTCCGCATGAGTACGCTGTTTGCCGACGTCGGCGACCCAGGCGCGATCCAGATCGTGAACCTGGCGCAGCAGGCGTATGTGGCGGCCTACATCCAGGCCAGCCTGCCGCAGTACGCCAGCTTGCCGGTGCTGTCGGTGAGCGCCCCGTTCAAGTCCGGTTTCCAGGGCGCGGCCGACTACACCGACGTGGCGGCCGGTCCGCTGGCCATCTACAGCGCGGCCGACCTGTACCTCTACCCCAACACGGTCTACGCCGTGAAGGTGAACGGCGCCGACATCCGCACATGGCTGGAAGCGGCCGCCAAGCGCTTCAATCGCATCGACCCGGCCAACACCGCCGAGCAGGCGCTGATCAGCAGCTTTCCGGGCTACAACTTCGACATGTTCACGACAGCCGATCTGCAATACGAAATCGACGTCACGCAGGCTGAAGGCAGCCGCGTCCGCAACCTCGCCTACAAGGGTGCGCCCATCGACGCGGCGCAAGAGTTCGTGATCGCGACCAACAACTACCGCGCCACCAGCGGCCGCAGCTTCTCGCCCAAACTCGACGGCTCCGGCACGATCTGGGCCTCGCCGGACGCCAATCGCGACGTGCTGATCGACTACATCCGCAAGAACCCCGACGTCACGCGCGCATCCAGCGGCGCCGCCCGCAGTTGGCGCTTCACGCGCGTCGTGACGGCCGGCCCGGTGGTGTTCAGCTCAGGGCCTGCTGCATTGCCGATCGCGCAGGCCGCAGGGCTGGGCAACGTCTCGTTGCTGGCAGCGGACGATGGTTCGGGCAAGGGGACGTCGAAGTACGCGATCGACCTGTCGCAGTAAAGCGCGCAGGCGTCTTGTACCGCCTACCGGTGCAGCGCCAACGCCCCGATGCGCCGGTCGATGTCCGCCACCATGCGCTTGTACGGCGCTGCCTCCACCGTGCCGAAGCGGCGCTTGAACTCCGCCTCCTGCAGAAATTCCGGCAGGTCGCGCACCGGCGGCAACAGGTCCTGGTCGTTCAGGCCAGCGGCCAGCCGGCGCTGCAGGCGCTGCTGCGCAGAGGCCGGGCCCACGGCCAATTCGCCGAGGCGCACGCCGGCACGGTCGGCTGCCAGGTCGGCGAACGAAAAGCCGCTGCCGCCACGCGCGTCGTCGCTTTCCTTGTACAAGCCCACCGCGTCGGCCAGCGGCGTGCCGGCTGCTGCGGCCAGCGCGGCCGAGACGATGAAGTGCTGGGCCAGGTCATGCCGGCCGGCCAGCAGCACGCGGCGCGGCACGGGCGCCGGCCACTCGGCCGCTGCCGGCACCACCGCCGCCAATCCCTTGCCGTTGACATAGAAGGCAGCGGCCACCAGCGCCGCGCGCCGCTCCAGCGCCAGCCGCTCCGGGTCGGCACCGCGCCCGGCACGCTGCGTGGCCAGGTCCAGCAGCGGCTGCAGAACCTGGTGCAGGCCCAGGCCGTCGCCGACCTCGGCGCCCAGCGTCACCAGCCGCGCCTGGTAGGCCTGCAGCCGTTCGGTCTCCTCAGGGTCGACCAGGCGCGCCTTCAACTGTTCGGGCAGCGCCTCGTTCCAGGTGTAGACCACGCTCAGCACTTCGGGCGTGATGCGTACGCGCTGCACGGCATCCGTCGCCGAGCCATAGGCCGGGTCTTGTTGCAGCCAGCGCACGGCCAGCGCCATGGCCCAGCCGTTCAGGCGCTGCGGCACCTGCAGCCGGCCCAGGCGCAGGCTGTCCAGCCGCGGCAGGCCGCCGGTGTCCACCAGCGCGGCGTCGATGTTCAGGTAGCTGCCAAAAGGGTTGCTGGGCAACGGCAGGCTGGCCTGCAGCGTGGCCTGGCTTTGCTGCAGCACCAGGCGGGCGTTGCCGTGGGCAGCGCGTTGCGCGGCGTAGCCCAGCACCAGGTCCAACTCCTCCTGCGTCAGCGTGATGGTGCGCAGCATGCCGCTGCGCGCCTGGCGCGGGTCGTTGCGCTCCAGCAGCCGGCGGGCGCGCTCGACGGTGGCGCTGGTGGGCGCGGCGGCGCGTGCCACGCTGGGGTGGTTGTCGGTGCAATACCAGGCCAGGCCCAGCAGGGCCACAAAGCCCAGCGGCAACGCGACCGCTGCCAGCAGCAGCAGGGCGCCGAGCCATTTCGAGAGAGTGCGCATCGCCGCATGCTAAGCGACGGCCCCGGCGCGTCTCGGGCGCGGTCGGTTGGGGTGACGATGAAGATGTCCCGCAGGTGCGCGCGCCGCGAGGACTTGTCCAGCGTTGCCTTAAATCGGCGTGGGGGTCGGCAGCGGTCCGGTGGGCCCGCTGGGCGGCGTCTGTACCGGTTCCACAGGCCCGGGCGGGGGCCCGGGGGGCATGGTGGCCATGGCCAGCACGCCGGGCGGCGGTGTTGCCCCCGGTTGCAGGTGCAGGGGCGCTGACGGGGATGGGACGTTGGGCATGCAGTCTCCTGGTCGGGTGGATCGTCGTGACAGCTTCGCTGCGCACGCCGCCAGCGTCGCCCGGCCGGGCGCCTCTTGCTCTGTAGTCGCCCACCGACGCTGCCCGTGGGAGCGCGGGGATCGAGGCGCAGGATGCCCGCGCGCAGCCTTAAGGTTCTCTTCATCACGCGGCGATTCAATGGCGGCTCCGGCATCTGCCGGCTTCTCACCCCATGACCAGAGGAACCCCCATGAAGACGCTGATCCTTGCCCCCTTGCTGCTTGCCCTGTCTGCCGCCGCCGTCGCCGGCCCCGCGTGCACCGCGCCCAAAGAGAAGTGGATGGCCGAATCCGATTTCCGCAAGGGCGTGGAAGCCCAGGGCTACCAGATCAAGACGTTCAAGGTCAGCCGCGGCCAGTGCTATGAGATCTACGGCTTCGACAAGACTGGCAAGAAGGTCGAGATCTACTTCGACCCGGTGACCGCCGCCGTGCTCGAAACCAAGTAGCCGCAGAGCGCCGCAGCCCAGGCCATGGCCGTCCATCTGCCTGCGCAGTCCGTGCCCGTCTGGGACCGGTTCGTGCGCCTGTTCCACTGGTCGCTGGTGACCAGCGTGCTGCTGAACCAGTTCGTGCTGGAGGCGGGTGAGACGCCGCACCAGTGGGTCGGCTACACGGCGACGGCGCTGGTCGCGGCGCGCATCGTCTGGGGCTTTGTCGGCACCCGGCATGCGCGCTTCGTGGACTTCTTCCCGAGCCCCGCGCGCCTGTACCGCCACCTGCAGGCGCTGCGGCGCGGCACCTTGCCGCACTACGAGGGCCACAACCCGTTGGGCGCGCTGATGATGCTGGCCTTGATGGGCCTGGTGCTGGCCCTGGGCGTCACCGGCTGGATGCAGACGCTGGACGCCTTCTTCGGCGATGAACGGCTGATGGACGTGCACGAGTTGCTGGCCGACGCGCTGATCCTGTGTGCGGGCCTGCACGCGGCCTCTGCCCTGCTCATGGGCCGGCTGGAGCGCACACGCCTTGTCAAGGCCATGGTGACCGGCGTCAAAGAGCGCTGGTAGGTCCGCGCGGGCCGGCGTGGGACGCCGCAGGGCACATGTTTCGCATGACAATTGACGCCCCCGTTGAGAGAACCGCCACCATGGACATGCCCGCCCACCAACTCACGATGACGGTGCTGATGACACCCGACACCGCCAATTTCTCAGGCAACGTGCACGGCGGCACCATCCTCAAGCTGCTGGACCAGGTGGCCTACGCCTGTGCGGCGCGGTATTCCGGCAGCTACGTGGTCACCCTGTCGGTGGACCAGGTCATGTTCCGCGAGCCGATCCGCGTCGGCGAACTGGTGACGTTCCTGGCCTCGGTCAACTACACCGGCACCTCGTCGATGGAGATCGGCATCAAGGTCATCGCCGAGAACATCCGCACCCAGGCCTCGCGCCATGTGAACAGTTGCTTCTTCACGATGGTGGCGGTCGATTCGGAAGGCAAACCGGTGGCGGTCTCGCCGCTGCGCCCGTTCTCGCTGGACGAGCGGCGCCGCCACGCCCAGGCCAAAGAGCGCAAGGAGTTGCGGCGCGAGCTGGCCAAGCGGTCAGAGGAGATTCGGGCGCAGGAGCCGGGCTGAGAGCGCTTCAGCCTCGCCCCCGCCACCCCGGCCTATCCGACGCATCGATCGCCTGCGCCAGCGTGCCGAACGCCGGCCCGATGCGCTCTGCCGGCACGCTGGCATAGCCCAGGATCAGCCCGCGCCGCGCCGCGCGCGCCGTGCTGTAGTAGCCGCTCAGCGCGCGTGTGAGGATGCCTAGCTCCAGTGCCTTGCCGACCACCGGCAGGTCGTCCTTCAGGTGCGGCAGCTCCAGCGCCATGTGCAGGCCCGATTCGCCGCCGTGCACCGGGAAGCGCTCACCGTAACGCGCCTGCACCGTCGACAGCAGCACCTCGCGCCGCTCGGCATACAGCCCGCGCATGCGCCGGATATGCGAGCCCAGGTAGCCCTCGTCGATGAATTCCGCCAGGATCGCCTGCGTCATCATCTGCCCCTCGCGGTACAGCTCGGCAATGCCCTGCGCAAACAGGTCGGCCATGGTGCCGGGCACGACCATGTAGCCCACGCGCATGCTGGGAAACAGCAGCTTGCTGAAGCTGCTCACGTAGATGACCTGGCCATGCCGGTCCAGCCCCTGCAGTGACGCCAGTGGGCTGATGCCGTAGCGGAATTCGCTGTCGTAGTCGTCCTCCACGATCCAGCAGTCGTGCTGGCGCGCGTACTCCAGCAGCATGCGCCTGCGCGCCAGGCTCATCACGCAGCCCAGCGGGTACTGGTGCGAGGGCGTGCAGATGATGAGGCGCGGCGGCTTCGCCAGGTGGCGCGGCGTCGGGTGCATGCCCTCATCGTCCACAGGGATGGGCACCGTCTTCAGGCCGGACGACAGCAGCAGGTTGCGGATGCCCCAGTAGCACGGCTCCTCGATCCACACTTCGTCGCCCACGTCGCACAGCAACCGGATCGCCAGGTCCAGCGATTGGTGGATGCCGGTGGTCACGATCACCTGCTCGGGCAGGCAGCTGGCCGCGCGCGCCACGCGCAGCCAGTCGGCCAGCGCCCGGCGCAGCGGCCGGTAGCCGCCTCCCTGGGCATAGGTCATCAGCTCGGGGCGGATCTCGCGCCACACGCGGTTCTGCAGCCGGTTCCAGGTCTTCAGCGGGAACTCGGTCACGTCCGGCACGCCGGGCATGAAGGCGCCCCACTGCTGCTTGCCCACGCCCGCCAGCTCGATGGTGCGCCGGCCGCGGCGCGACAGGCGCTGGTGGTCGCGCAACGGCCGGCGGCCGGGGCGCAGGTCGATCTCCAGCAGCCGCTCGGGGCTGGTGTCGGCCACGTAGGTGCCGCTGCCGCTCTGCGCCAGCACATAGCCCTCGGCATGCAGCTGCTCGTAGACCTGCGTCACCGTGTTGCGGGCAATGCCCAAGTCCGCGCCCAGCGCGCGCGAGGACGGCAGCTTGGCCCCGCTGGCCAGCTGGCCCGAGAGGATGGCCTGCTGCAGCAGCTGGGCCAGCCGGCGGTAGGTCGGCTCGGCCGATGGGTCCTGCAGGCGGGCGCGTAGCCATTCGGCCAGGGTCGCTTCCATTGCCCATTCCCTTCGTGTAAACCCGTAAAAAGTGGCTCCATGGAACTGTAGCAAATGGCTCTGCATGAACGGACCAACGCCTGCGCATACTGGGCCACCGATTCACTGGAGCCCCCCATGGACAACCTGTCATTGCAGCAGCGCCGCCAGGCCGCCACCCCGCGCGGCGTGGGTGTCATGTGCTCGTTCTACGCCGACCGCGCCCGCAATGCCGAGCTGTGGGATGTGGAAGGCCGCCGCGTGCTGGACTTCGCGGCCGGCATCGCCGTCGTCAACACCGGCCACCGCCACCCCAAGGTGACGCAGGCCATCGCCGCGCAGCTGGAACGTTTCACGCACACCGCCTACCAGATCGTGCCGTATGCGTCGTATGTCGAGCTGGCCGAGCGCATCAACGCCGCCATGCCCGGCACGCACGCCAAGAAGACGGCCTTCTTCACCACCGGGGCCGAGGCTGTGGAGAACGCCGTCAAGATCGCCCGCGCCGCCACCGGCCGGCCGGCCGTCATCGCCTTCGGCGGCGCGTTCCACGGCCGCACGCTGCTGACCATGGCACTGACTGGCAAGGTCGCACCGTACAAGCTGGGCTTCGGCCCGTTCCCCGGCGACATGTACCACGTGCCGTTTCCCAGCGCGCTGCATGGCGTCACGCCCGCGCATTCACTGGCTGCGCTGCAGCAGCTGTTCAAGAGCGACGTGGACCCGAACCGCGTGGCCGCCATCATCATCGAGCCGGTTCAGGGCGAGGGCGGCTTCAACCCCACGCCTGCCGCCCTGATGCGCGGCCTGCGCGAGATCTGCGATGCGCACGGCATCCTGCTGATCGCCGACGAAGTGCAGACCGGTTTCGCCCGCACCGGCAAGCTGTTCGCCATGGAGCACTACGACGTGCTGGCCGACCTCACCACCTTCGCCAAGAGCCTGGCCGCCGGCATGCCGCTGTCCGGTGTGTGCGGCCGCGCCGAGATCATGGATGCGCCAGCCCCTGGCGGCCTGGGCGGCACCTACGCCGGCAACCCGCTGGCGGTGGCTGCCGCCCATGCGGTGCTGGATGTGATCGCCGAGGAAGGCCTGGCCGCGCGCGGCCAGCGCCTGGGCGACCAGCTGCAGGCGCACCTGAACGCCCTGCGCAGCGCGGTGCCGCAGATCGCGGAAGTGCGCGGCCTGGGCGGCATGGTGGCGGTGGAGTTTCTGGACGCGAACGGCGCCCCGGACGCCGCCTTCACCCAGCGCGTGCAAGCCCGCGCGTTGGAGCGTGGCCTGCTGCTGCTGACCTGCGGCAGCTATGGCAACGTGATCCGCTTCCTGTTCCCGCTGACCATCCCCGACGCGCACTTCGACGAAGCGCTGGGCATACTGCAAGCGGCGCTGACCACCTGAAGCCGGCGCCAGCCACCGCACGGAGACCCAGCCCATGAGCGCTCTACCCCTGTCCGCAGACACCGCGCACGACGACTTGCTCGTCAGCTTTCGCGGCGTGAAGAAGACCTACGACGGCGAGCACCTGGTCGTCAAGCACCTGGACCTGGACATTCGCCGCGGCGAGTTCCTGACGCTGCTGGGCCCCTCGGGGTCGGGCAAGACCACCTGTTTGATGATGCTGGCCGGCTTCGAATTTCCCACCGGCGGTGAGATCCGGTTGGACGGCAAGCTGCTGAACCGCGTGCCGCCGCACAAGCGCAACATCGGCATGGTGTTCCAGAACTACGCGCTGTTCCCGCACCTCACGGTGGCGCAGAACGTGGGCTACCCGCTGCAGGTGCGCGGCATCACCGGCGATGCGCGCACGCGCCAGGTGCACGAGGCGCTGGCCATGGTGCACATGGAGAAGTTCGGCGCGCGCTACCCCGGCCAGCTCTCGGGCGGGCAGCAGCAGCGCATCGCCCTGGCCCGCGCGCTGGTGTTCAAGCCGCAGCTGGTGCTGATGGACGAGCCGCTGGGCGCGTTGGACAAGCAGCTGCGCGAGCACATGCAGATCGAGTTGAAGGCGCTGCACCGCCAGCTGGGCATGACGTTCGTCTACGTCACGCACGACCAGAACGAGGCGCTGACCATGAGCGACCGCGTCGCCGTGTTCGACCAGGGCGTGATCCAGCAGCTGGCGCCGGTCGATGCGCTGTACGAGACGCCGGACAACCTGTTCGTGGCCGGCTTCATCGGCGACAGCAACCAGCTGCGCGGCGAGATTGCGGCGGCGCCCCACGGCGGCCCCTGCCTGCTGGCGCTGCCCGGTGGCCAACAGGTGCAGGGCCTGTCGGTCGGCACCGCCCAGGCCGGCCGCCCCGCTACCGCCAGCATTCGCCCCGAGCGCATGCGCCTGGTCACGCCCGACATGCCGGCCAGCGGCGCCCGCATACGCGGCCAGGCCGCCGGCGTCATCTACTTCGGCGACCACGTGCGGCTGCAGTGCGCGTTCGAGCAGCAGCCCACCTGCTTCGTCAAGGTGCCACTGGGCACACCGGCGCTGGCGCAGATCACCACCGGCGACGCGGTCACGCTGGAGTTCGACCCCGAGCACCTGCGCGTCTACACCTGAACGCGCCCGTTCGCTCCTCCGTCCGCCCCCCGTTTTCGTTCCCCCACCCCGTAACATCCAGAGGCAACCCCATGGCCATCCCCACCTTCCTGCGCACCCTCAGCATCGTTTCCGTTGCCGCCCTCGCATCCGCCGGCGCCACGGCCAAGGACATCACCGTCGTCAATTTCGGCGGTGCCAACGGCAATGCCCAGCGCGCCGCGTTCACGCAGCCGTTCGAGAAGGCTACCGCCCACAAGGTCATCGCCGTCGAATACAACGGCGAGCAGGCCAAGGTCAAGGCCATGGTCGAGGCCAACCGCGTCACCTGGGACTTGGTCGAGGTCGAGAACGGCGACATCGGCCGCGGTTGCGACGAGGGCCTGTACGAGAAGATCGACTACGCCAAGCTCGGCGTGCCCAAGGCCGATCTGCTGCCTGCCGCCGCCACGGAATGCGGCGTAGGCTTCTTCATCTGGTCCACCGTGCTGGCTTATGACGCCAGCCGTTTGAAGACCGCGCCCAAGGGCTGGACCGATTTCTGGGACGTGAAGAAGACCCCCGGCAAGCGCGGCATGCGCAAAACGCCGGTGGGCAACCTCGAATTCGCACTCATCGCCGACGGCGTGCCCGCCAAGGACGTCTACAAGCAGCTGGCCACCAAGGCCGGTGTCGACCGCGCGTTCAAGAAGCTGGACGAGCTCAAGCCCAATATCCAGTGGTGGGAGGCCGGCGCCCAGCCGCCGCAGCTGCTGATCGCCGGCGACGTGGTCATGTCCACCGCCTACAACGGCCGCATCGACGCTGCCCGCCGCGAAGGGCGCAAGCTGGACATCGCCTGGGACGGCAACCTGTACGACATGGACTTCTGGGCCATCCCCAAGGGCTCGCCCAACAAGGATGTTGCGCTGCAGTACATGGGCTACACGCTTGCCGCCGCGCAGCAGGCCAACTACTCCAGGAACATCGCCTACGGCCCCACCAACCAGACCGCGCTGAAGCAGCTGGACGCCAAGGTGCTGGCCGACCTGCCCAACGCGCCGGCCAACAGCGCCAACGCGGTGATGATGAACGGCCAGTTCTGGGCCGACCATGGCGAAGAGCTGAACAAGCGCTTCACCGCCTGGGCGGCCAAGTAAGCGCCCTGCGCGTCGGATTGCGCAAGAGGCCGCCATGTCCCACGAAGCCGCATTGACGCCAGCCACCGCGTTGGCCGAACCTGCGCTCGCGCCCCCGCAGCGCTCCGCCAGCGTGCCCTCGGGCGACGTGCCGCAGCGGCCCGACGACGTGCGCCAGTTGAAGCGCGCACTGCGCCGCGCCGAGTGGCGCCGCAAAGCCCAGGCACTGACGCTGGTGGCCCCGCTGGCGCTGTTCCTGTTGATCGTGTTCGTGGTGCCGATCGCCACACTGCTGCAGCGCGCCGTGGCCAGCCCCGAGGTGCACGACGCACTGCCGGCCACCGTTGCGGTGCTGGCCGCGTGGGACCGCAAGGCCCTGCCCGGCGAGAGCGCCTTCACCGCGCTGGCCAGCGACCTGGCCGCCGCGCGCGAGCGTGACGGCGTGGGCAATCTGGCGCGCCGCCTCAACAACGAGATCAGCGGCTACCGTTCGCTGATCACCAAGACCGCCAGGGCGCTGCCGCTGGAGGGACCGGCACAGCCCGCACTCGTCGCGCTGGACGAGCGCTGGGGCGATGTCGCCTACTGGCGCGCCATCGCCAAGAACGGCGCGCGCAACACGCCGTTCTTCCTGCTGTCCTCGCTGGACTTGAAGCAGGACGATTTCGGCAAGATCGAGAAGGCCGAGCCCGATGCCGCGATCTACCTGGACATCTTCGGCCGCACGCTGTGGGTCTCGGCCGTGTGCACGCTGCTGACGCTGGTCATCGCGTTCCCGCTGGCGTACTGGACCAGCACGCTGCCTCCGCGCGGCGCCAACCTGGTCATGATCTGCGTTCTGATCCCGTTCTGGACATCCGTGCTGGTGCGCATCGCCGCGTGGATCGTGCTGCTGCAGCGCAACGGCGTCGTCAACTCGGCGCTGCAGGCGGGCGGGCTGATCGACGAGCCGCTGGCCCTGCTGTTCAACCGCACCGGCGTCTACATCTCGATGGTGCACATCATGTTGCCCTTCATGATCCTGCCGCTTTACAGCGTCATGAAGGCCGTGCCGCCCACCTACCAGCGCGCCGCCATCTCGCTGGGCAGCCACCCGTTCGCCGCGTTCTGGCGCGTCTACGTGCCGCAGACCTATGCGGGCGTGGCCGCCGGCGTGCTGCTGGTCTTCATCACCACCATCGGTTACTACATCACGCCCGCGCTGCTGGGCGGCCCGGGCGACCAGATGGTGAGCTACTACGTCGCCTACTACACCAACACGACCGTCAACTGGGGCATGGCCTGCGCGCTGGGCGCGCTGCTGTTGGCCGCCACGCTGGTGCTGTATGCGTTCTACCAGCGCATCGCCAAGCCCGGCGCCACCACCGTGCGCTGAGGAGCCATCGCATGACCCGCTTGCTCCCCACCTTCCCGCCCTACACCTCGCTGGCCGAACGCGCCTGGTACTTCGCGCTGCGCGGCATCTGCGTGGCCGTGCTGATGTACCTGGTGCTGCCGATCTTCGCCATCGTGCCGCTGTCGTTCTCCAGCAGCAGCTTCATGGCCTACCCGATCCCCGGCTGGTCGATGCGCTGGTACCAGAACCTGTTCGAGGCGCCGGAGTGGATGCGCGCCGCGAAGAACAGCTTCATCGTCGCGCCGGCCGCCACATTGATCGCCACCGTGCTGGGCACACTGGCCGCCACCGGCCTGGCCAAGGCCGAGTTTCGCGGCAAGGGGCTGTTGATGGCCGTGCTGATCTCGCCCATGGTGGTGCCGGTGATCGTGGTCGGCGTCGGCATGTATTTGTTCTTTGCGCCGCTGGGTTTGTCGGACAGCTACACCGCGCTGATCCTGGCGCATGCCGCGCTGGGCGCGCCCTTCGTGCTGACCACCGTGCTGGCCACGCTGCAGGGCTTCAACCACAACCTGGTGCGCGCCAGCCTGTCGCTGGGCGCCAGCCCGTTCACCACGTTTCGCCGCATCACGCTGCCCATCATCGCGCCAGGTGTCATCAGCGGCGCGCTGTTCGCGTTCGCCACCTCGTTCGACGAAGTGGTGGTCACGCTGTTCCTGGCCGGTGCCGAGCAGGTGACTTTGCCGCGACAGATGTTCACCGGCATCCGCGAGAACATCAACCCGACGATTGCCGCGCTGGCCACCATCCTGATCGTGATGTCCACGGGCCTGCTGCTGACGTTGGAATGGCTGCGCGGCCGCATGGCGAAGAAGACGCGCGCCTGACGATTCCCTTCACCCAAAAGCCTTCCCCATGCTCCAACTGAAGAACCCCTCCCTGCTGCGTCAGCAGGCCTACCTCGACGGCCGCTGGGTCGACGCCGACAGCGGCGCCACCATCGCCGTGACCAACCCCGCCACCGGCGAGACCATCGCCCGCGTACCGCAGATGGGCCAGGCCGAGACGCGCCGCGCCATCGCCGCGGCCGACGCCGCCTGGCCCGCCTGGCGCCGCCAGACGGCCAAGCAGCGCGCTGCCATCCTGCGCCGCTGGCACGATCTGATGCTCGCCAACGCCGACGATCTGGCCGCGATCATGACGGCCGAGCAGGGCAAGCCACTGGCTGAGGCCAAGGGCGAGATCGGCTATGCCGCGTCCTTCATCGAATGGTTCGCCGAGCAGGGCAAGCGCGTGCAGGGCGACACGCTGGCCACGCCAGCTGCCGACAAGCGCCTCATCGTTCTGAAAGAGCCCATCGGCGTCTGCGCCGCCATCACACCGTGGAACTTCCCGGCAGCGATGATCACGCGCAAGGCCGGGCCGGCGCTGGCCGCCGGCTGCCCCATGGTCGTCAAGCCGGCCGAGGCCACGCCGCTGTCGGCGTTGGCGCTGGCGGTGCTGGCCGAGCAGGCGGGCGTGCCGGCCGGAGTTTTCAGTGTGTTGACCGGCAAGGCGCGCGAGATCGGCGGCGAGATGACGGCCAACCCCACGGTGCGCAAGCTCACGTTCACCGGTTCGACCGAGGTCGGCCGGCTGCTGTTCAAGCAGAGCGCGGACACCATCAAGAAGCTATCGCTGGAGCTGGGCGGCAACGCGCCCTTCATCGTGTTCGACGACGCGGATCTGGACGCGGCGGTGGAGGGCGCCATCGCCAGCAAGTTTCGCAATGCCGGCCAGACCTGCGTCTGCGCCAACCGGCTGTATGTGCAGGCCGGCGTGTACGACGCGTTCGCGGACAAGCTGGCCACGGCCGTGCGCAAGCTGAAGGTGGGCAACGGCATGGAGGCCGGTGTCGAGCAGGGCCCGCTGATCGACGCCGACGCCGTGGCCAAGGTGCGTGCGCACATCATGGATGCCGTTGCGCAGGGCGCGCGCGTGCTGGTCGGCGGCAAGCCGCACGCATTGGGCGGTACCTTTTTCGAGCCCACAGTGTTGGCAGGCGTCACAGCCGCCATGCAGGTGGCGCGCGAGGAAACGTTCGGCCCGCTGGCGCCGCTGTTCCGCTTCGAGACCGACGACGAAGTCATCGCCGCCGCCAACGCCACCGAGTTCGGCCTGGCCAGCTACTTCTTCAGCCAGAACATCCGCCGCGTCTGGCGCGTGGCCGAGCGGCTGGAATACGGCATGGTCGGCATCAACACCGGCTTGATCTCCAACGAGGTCGCGCCCTTCGGCGGTGTCAAGCAATCCGGCCTGGGCCGCGAGGGCTCGCACCTCGGCATGGACGACTACCTGGTCACCAAGTACCTGTGCCTGGGGGGCATGGACGCCTGAGCCTCAGCGCCAGCCAGCGCCGCATGTCCGCGCCGCCATGCGAGGAGGGCGTAGGGCGCATGCGGTGATCCATTCTTCGTCGGGTTGCTGGTGCCGCCTTGGCGCCGGGCTCGGGATGAAGACGCATGGGTACTGCGCTCATTCCTTCGCCAGCAGCGCGCGCCCCGCCTGTGCGTCCAGCGGTTGGCCGGCGCCGGTGGCGGCCAGGAAGGCGTCGAGCACCGAGCCGACGCCGGCGTGTACTGAGGCTTACGGGCAGCCTGCCGGCACCGCGATCTGGTGCTGCTGCGCCAGCTCCCTGGCACGCGCCAGCACCGAGGGCTCGGTGAACGACGGCCCCAGCACCAGGGCGATGAATTTGAAGTCGACGGGTGCCGTCGCGCCCTCCGCAGCCTGGAACAGCGCGGCCACCATCACCGGGCTCTTGCACGACACCCGGATCACGTCGCGGTAGTACGCACGCCACAGGCGGCCAAACACCAGGGGGTTGAGCTCGCGCGTGATGATCCACTCGTCGAACGCGTACTGCCAGTACTTGACGAGGTGCGCGAACTGCGCGGGCTCGGGCATCTCGGTCAGCGTCCAGAACCGTGTGGGCATGGACGCGCGCAGCGCATTGAAGCCGACGCGCAGATTGCGGAACGTGTCGGCGCGCGACGCCAGCAGCGTGAACGACAGGCCCACGAACGCCACCGTGGCCGAGCACGTGAGGATGATTGCCGTCAGCAGCGGCATGCTGAGCCAGCCGAAGAGCACCGGCGACGCCGCCGCTGGCGGCACGGCGCTGGCAGCGAACTGGGCGATGGCGGGAACGGCGGACGTCGACATGGGTGCTGGGCAATGGGTTGGCTATGGCTGCCGGTGGCGGCCTTTGCATCAGTTTAACTGTATTAATAAACAGTAGTTGGCAGCTTTGCAACGGATCGTTTCCGGTCCGGGATTGGCGCTGGAGCCTGTTGCGGGCGGGTTGCCCGATGCGGTCGAGCGCTCTCGTCTGCGCGCGCGATGGGCCGCGCTGTGGGCTCACGTTGCCGGCGCCAGGCCTCGCACCACCTCCGCCAGCAAGCCCTCCACCAGCACGTTCTGCGGCCCCGGTCGCCACACGCCGTACGCCTCCGAGCGCGCCGCCACATCCTGCAGCGGGCGGAACACGGCACCGGGCAGCGCGCAGTGCTGCATCGCCTGCGGCACCAGCCCCACACCCAGGCCCTGCGCCACCATCGACACCACGGCCAGCCAGTGGCGCACCTCGTGCCGCACCTCGGGCAGAAAGCCGGCCTGCGCGCAGATCGCAAGGATGCGCTCGTGGTAGTCCGGCGACGACGCGCGCGCGAACAGCACGAAGGGCTGCTGGCGCAACGCCGCCGGTGCCAGGACGCGCTTGCGGGCCAGTGCGTGGCCGGCCGGCACGCAGGCGACGAAGGGCTCGTCCAGCAGCAGACGCGAGGCCAGCTCCTGCGGCAGCCGCGCCATGTGCATGAAACCCAGGTCGAGCCGGTCGTGCAGCAGCTCGGTGATCTGCTCGGCCGAGTTCAGCTCCGCCAGGCTGATGCGCACGGCCGGGTGCTGCGCCTGAAACGCGCGCAGCGCCTGTGGCAACCCGCGGTACAGCATCGCGCCGACAAAGCCGATGCGCAGGCTGCCGGCCGATCCGGCGGCCACGTCGCGCGCCTCCAGCGCCGCCTCTTCGGCCTGGCGCAGCAGCCGCCGGGCGGAAGCGCGCAAGGCCTGGCCGGCCGGCGTCAACCGCACGGACTTGCTGTTGCGCTCGAAGAGCCGCGCGCCCACGCTGTCTTCCAGCTGGCGGATGGCCACCGACAGCGGCGGCTGCGAAATCGCCAGCCGCTGCGCAGCGCGGCCGAAGTGCAGTTCATCGGCCAGCACCGAGAAGTAGCGCAGGTGACGCAGTTCCATGGATACGTGATTCCTATTGACCCAGACCAGAACGATATTGGACACGCATCGCCGTGGGTTGCACCATCGCGCTTCCCCTCAAGGTGCCCCCAGGAGACAAGCCATGACCGAAGCCGCCGCACATCCCATCCCCGATCGCCACGGGCAAAACCTTTTCACCACCGATGCCGAACTGCACGGCCTGCTGGCGCTGTACCTGCCCGATGCGCTGCGCCAGCACATGCAGCCGCACTTCGAGCGCCTGGGCGCACTGGCCGGTGGCCGGCTGGACGAGCTGGCCGGCATCGCCGACCACAACCCCCCGGTGCTGGAGCACCGCACCCGCACCGGGCTGGACCAGCAGCACATCGTCAAGCACCCGGCGTATGTGGAGATGGAGCGGCTCGCCCTGTCCGAATTCGCCATGGGCGCCGTGTCGCATCGCGAAGAGAGTTTCGGCTGGCAAGGCAAGATGCCGCCGGCCGTCAAGTACGTGCTGTTCTATCTGTTCGTGCAGGCCGAGTTCGGCCTGTGCTGCCCGGTCTCGATGACCGATTCGCTGACGCGCACGCTGAAGAAGTTTGGGGACGCCGACCTCGTCGCCCGCACACTGCCGCGCCTGACGTCTCTGGATTTCGACGAGCTGGCCCAGGGCGCCATGTTCATGACCGAGCAGGCCGCCGGCTCGGACATCGCCGCCACGCAGACCACCGCCGCGCAGCAGCCTGATGGCAGCTGGCGGCTGGCCGGCGACAAGTGGTTCTGCTCGAACCCCGATGCCGATTTCGCGATGGTGCTGGCCCGGCCCGACGGTGCGCCGGCCGGCATCAAGGGCGTCTCGCTGTTCCTGCTGCCGCGCCGGTTGGACGATGGCAGCCTGAACCACTACCGCATCGTGCGGCTCAAGCACAAGATGGGCACGCGTTCCATGGCCTCGGGCGAGATCCGGCTCGAAGGCGCGGTGGCGTATCTGGTGGGCGAGCGCGGCCGCGGCTTTGTGCAGATGGCCGACATGGTCAACAACTCGCGCCTGTCCAATGGCGTGCGCGCCGCCGGCCTGATGCGCCGCGCCGTGGCCGAGGCCGAATACATCGCCAGCCACCGCCAGGCGTTCGGCAAACGCCTGGCCGACATGCCGCTGATGCAGCGCCAGCTCGACAAGTTGCGCCTGCCGTCCGAGCAGGCGCGCAGCATGGTGTTCCAGACCGCGCAGGCGCTGGCCCGCTCCGACGCCGGCGAGCCGGGTGCCTACGCGCTGCTGCGCATCCTCACGCCGCTGATCAAGTTCCGCGCCTGCCGCGATGCGCGCAAGGTGACCGGCGACGCGATGGAGGTGCGCGGCGGCTGCGGCTACATCGAGGAATGGGCCGACGCACGGCTGGTGCGCGACGCGCATCTTGGCTCCATCTGGGAAGGCACGAGCAACATCGTGGCGCTGGATGTCATCCGCGCCATCCAGCGCGAAGACGCGCTGCCCGTGCTGCAGGCCCATGCGATGGCGCTGCTGCAAGAGACCGACCTGGCCCCCGCCTTCGCCCAGGCGCTGCGCGACGCGCTGGCCCGCGCCGCCGCTTTGGCCCGCAGCGCTGCAGCCGTGGGCGGCGACCGCCTGGCGCGCCAGGCCGCCTCCGGCCTGTACCACGTCACCAGTGCCATCGCCATGGCCTGGGAGGCGCAGCGCACCGGCTCCGCCGACCGCTTGCGCTGGGCGCAGCTGGTGCTGCAACACCGCGTGCTGCCGCGCGACCCGCTGGCCATCGACTGACCCCGCCATTCCATAGGAGACAACCCCCATGCGCATCCTCACCACCGCCCTCGCCACCGCCCTGCTCACCGCCATCCCCACCGCGCAGGCCCAAGCCCAGGCCTTCCCCGACAAGCCCGTGATGCTCGTCGTCCCCTTCCCGCCCGGCGGCCCCACCGACGCCATGGCCCGCACCCTCGCCGCCGAGATGCGCGACAAGCTCGGCCAGCCCATGGTGGTGGAGAACCGCGCCGGCGCCGGCGGCAACATCGGTGCCGACTTTGTCGCCCGCGCCACCCCCGATGGCCAGACGTTGCTCTTCGGCACATCCGGCCCGCTGGCCATCAACGCCAGCCTGTACCGCAAGATCAGCTACGACCCGATCAAGAGCTTCGCCCCCGTCATCCAGGTCGGTCACCTGCCCAACATCCTCGTCGTGCACCCGAGCGTGCCCGCGCAGAACGTGAAGGAGCTGATCACCTACGCCAAGGCCAACCCCGGCAAGCTGAGCTACGCCTCGTCCGGCAACGGCGCCTCGTCGCACCTGGCCGGCGTGCTGTTCAACGAGAAGGCCGGCGTCGACCTGCAGCACATCCCCTACAAAGGCACCGGCCCGGCGCTGAACGACCTGCTGGGCGGCCAGGTGGCCATGAGCTTCACCGATGTGCTGACCGCGCTGCCCTACGTCAAGGCCGGCAAGCTGCGCGCGCTGGGCATTGCCACCGCCACGCGCTCGCAGGCGCTGCCCGAGGTGCCGACCATCGCCGAGCAGGGCGTGACCGGCTACGACGTCAGCGTGTTCTTCGGCATCGTCGCGCCCGCGGGCACGCCGCCTGACCGCATCGCCAAGCTCAACCAGGCCTTCGTCGAGGTGCTGGCCAGCCCCAAGGTGAAGGAGTTGTTCGCCTCGCAGGGGCTGGAGAGCGCGCCCGACCACGCGCCCGCGCAGCTGGCCAAGTTCATCGCGGCACAAAAAAGCAGCTGGGCCGGCGTCGTTCAACGCTCGGGCGCGCAGCTCGATTGAGCGGGAGATCGGACATGACCACTCCAGCCAATACCGGTGCCCTGGCAGGCATCCGCGTGCTCGACCTCTCGCGCATCCTCGGCGGCCCGTACTGCGGCCAGATCCTGGGCGACCACGGCGCCGACGTGCTGAAGGTCGAGCCACCCGGCGGCGACGACACGCGTACCTGGGGGCCGCCGTTCAAGGACGGCGTGGCTTCGTATTACCACGGGCTCAACCGCAACAAGCGCATCCAGCACCTGGACCTGACGGCGCCTGAAGACCGCGACAAGCTGATGGCGCTGGTGCGCGAGGCCGACGTGCTGGTCGAGAACTTCAAGACCGGCACCATGGAGCGCTGGGGCATCGGCTACGCGCAGTTGTCGCAGCAGTTCCCGCGGCTGATCTGGTGCCGCGTCTCTGGCTTCGGCGCCGACGGCCCGCTGGGTGCGCTGCCCGGTTACGACGCCGCCGTGCAGGCCATGACCGGCATCATGAGCGTGAACGGAGAAGCCGGCGGCGACGCGCTGCGCGTGGGCCTGCCGGTGGTCGACATGGTGACCGGGCTGAATGCGGTGATCGGCGTGCTGCTGGCGCTGCAGGAGCGGCACAAGAGCGGCCAGGGCCAGTTCGTCGAAGCCGCGCTGTACGACAGCGGCCTGTCGCTGCTGCACCCGCACGCCGCCAATTGGTTCATGGACGGCCGCGCGCCGCGCCGCACCGGGAATGCGCATCCCAACATCTACCCGTACGACGCGCTGCGCACCGGCACCGATCCGATCTTTCTGGCAGTGGGCAATGACCGCCAGTTCGCCGCCTTCTGCCGCGTGGCAGGCGTGCCGGAGTTGGCGCAGCACCCGGACTACTGCACTGCCGGTGGCCGGTCGGTGCACCGCGAGGCGCTGAAGCCGCTGCTGGAAGAAGCGTTGGCCAAGTTCGACGGACGGCAGCTGGTCGACGACCTGATGGCCGCTGGCGTGCCCGCCGCGCCGGTGTTACCCGTGGACGCGGCGCTGCAGCATCCGCACACGGCACACCGGGGGATGGTGGTGGAGATGGAGGGCGGCTACCGGGGGCTGGGGTCGCCGGTGAAGCTGAGCCGGACGCCGGCGAGCTACCGGTATGCGCCGTTGGCGCAGGGGGAGCGGTTTTTGTAGCGGGGAATCTGGTCGGAGGTGGGCGCTGGGGAAGCTGACTGATGACCACGCCCCCTTGTCTAGCCATCGCACCCGCCGCCTGTACCTGATCTGCTTTGCTCAGGGCGCTTGAACGATGCTGCATCCAGCTTCGGCATTGGGCTTCGCCCAAATATTCACAAGCTCTCAGCCGTGACGACGGCGCGCCAGTGCGAGGCCGGCCAGGCCGGCGGCCAGCAGGGGGATGGAGGCGGGCTCGGGCACGGTGGAGACTTCCAGAATCAGCTGGCGCTGTTCGTCAGTGTTGGTTCTGCCAAATGCCCACAGACCACCAGAAAAGCTTCCGCCGAGGGCGAAGAAGTCAGGCGCCGCATTGATGGCCGCGATGGCACTGTCATTCAGCACGATGTCGGTGAGCGTCGGTGTTGTCGCAGCGCTGGAAGGAAGTGTGGCGCTTCCGTATCCCAAGCCCGTACCCAGGTCTTCGTAGATGCCCAGCGAGTTGAAGTGCAACCCGACGAGGGTTCGAACCGGCGTGACCACGTCAAACAGGGAGTAGATGCCTGGCTGGGGGACATTGCCGTTGCGCAGTCGCAAAACACCGGAGGTCACCGATCCGGCGACCGCACTGGTGTCAAACACGAAGAAGTTGTGATGGGTAGCGTCTGCGTCGACGCCAACGCAACTCGGTGCCGGACAGAAGCCTGCGAGATAGTTCGTGTTGATATTGGCGTGATAACCGCTGTCGGTGTACCAGCCCGAATCAACCCAATTTAGGGTGACCGTGCCCGCGTTGGCAGGGTTCCACAGTAAGGAGGCACAAGTGAACAAAGAAGCAAGAAGACGATACACGACAGTTCCCAATGAGGTTGATCGAATACAAGTGTATTCTTATTGGAGTTTATGTGTAAAGTTGTGCACGATCAACACCGCATTTTTGTGTACACGGAATGTGGCGGCTGAGGGTCAGGTCTCACATTTCCAGACGTTGCATCGCACTTTCGCAACATAGTCTGATGAGTCGCTAGGCAGTGAGTGTGAGAAGGAGCCGCGCGTGCGCGGTCAGGGCCAGTTCGTCGAAGCGGCGCTGGGCGACAGCGGGTTGCGGCCGCCGCACCGCCAACTGGTTCATGGACGGCCGCGCGCCGCGCCGCACCGGAAATGCGCTTCCCATCATCTAGCCGTCCGACGCCCTGCGCACCTGTACCGCCCGAGTCTTCCTGGGGGTCGGCAATGACCGCCAGTTCGCCGCCTTCGGCTGCGTGGCGCCAGCCCGGGCGCTGATCGATGCGCCAGTCGGCGCACTGAAGGCCCCGGCCGGCGCAGCGCGCGCATAGGCGCTGCGCGCCGGCCGGGATGGCGTGTGGCGCGCGGTTCAGTCGGCTGCTCGCGCGCGGGCGGCGCGGCGGCCCAAGCCCACCAGGCCGAGGCCCAGCCCCAGCAACGCCACGGAGGAGGTTTCCGGCACCTCGGCGATCTCCAGGATCAGTTGCCGCCGCTCATCGGTATTGGTGCCGCCGAACGCATGCCAGGCACCCGAATAGCTGCCGCCGAGTGCGAACAGGTCGTCGCGCGCATTGAGCGCAGCGAGCGCCGCGTCGCTGAGCGCCACGTCGATCAGTGCGCTTCCGGTGGTGTCGGTGCGCTCCAGGAAGGCGCTGCCGTAGGCCACGCCAGAGCCCAGATCGTCGTAGGTCGCGAACTGGCCCTCGCCACCCTGCAAAAGCGTCGCGACGGGCGTGGTCACGTCGAACACCGAGTACAGCCCCCGGCTCGCCACGGTTGTGGCGATCTGACGGCCAACTGGCCAGCAAGGCAGCGGTGGCGTCGAACGCGTTACGCTGCAATCCTCTTCTCTTCCCACTGAGTCAAGCCAATGACCTTCTTCAGCAACGAAGCCCCCGACACCCTGTTCAGCCTGCGCATGCCCATGGTGCAGGCCTTTGGCCTGCAAGGCGTGCGCATCGGCGATGACCAGGCCACCGTGCTGATGCCGGCCAACCCCATGCACACCAACAGCCGCGGCGACGTGCACGGCGGCGCCTTCGCGGTGTTGATGGACTGCGTGCTGTCGTGCGCCGCGCGTTCGCACGAGCCGGCGCGCTTCGGCGTCATCACCGTCGACATGTCGCTGCATTTCGTGGCCGGCACGCGCGGCGATGTGGTGGCCACGGCCCGCTGCGAGCGGCGCGGCAAATCGCTGTGTTTCGTGCGCGGCGAGGCGCACGACGCCGACGGCAACCTGCTGACGCTGGCCACCGGCACCTTCAAGCTGGTGGAGCGGGCGCCGGCAGGCGTCTGAGGCTTTCTTTACTGCTGGCGACGACATGCGCACCTGGGACGGCCATTCAAGGACGGTGTCACCCCGTGCCAATCGCCGTCTTCTGCCACGGGCTGTGCGTGCCGATGGTGGCGGAGCATCCGGACGCCTGCGATGCCGGCCGGCGAACGGTGCGCCGCAACGCGCTGGCGCTGCTGGAGGATGCGTTGGCGTTGCCATCTGGCCAGCGCCGCGATGACGCAGTTTGCGCAATGCATCAACGTTGAAGTACACCATGACCATTCTTGGCGTCAGTCATTTGACATTCGTCGTTCGCGACGTTGAGCGCACCGCAACGCTATTGTCAGAAGGGCTTGGGGCGGAAGAAGTCAATGACAGCAAAGCCCACCATCAGTACGCATGCCACACACCGTTGCCCGTCGCCTGATCCCCTCCGACGCCCCGCTGTACCGCGCGCTCATGCTGGAGGCCTTCACGCTGTCACCCGAAGCGTTCACATCGTCTGTAACCGAGCGCCAGAATCTCCCGCTGCAGTGGTGGGCCGCGCGCATGGCGGACGACGCGAACGCAACCGAGTTGGTCGTCGGCGCCTTCGTGGGTGAAGAACTCGTGGGCGCGGCGGGCCTGACGTTCCATCAGAGTGAGCGCACGCGCCACAAGGCCAAGCTCTTCGGCATGGTCGTGCGCCAGGCGGTGCGCGGCCAAGGCATCGGCACGCTGCTGGTCGAGCAGATCCTGCGTTCCGCCCGCGCCTCGGGCCACGTCGAGTTGGTCCAGCTCACGGTCAGCGAGCCCAATCGCCGCGCCATCGCGCTGTATGAGCGCTGCGGGTTCGTCCCCTTCGGCACGGAACCCATGGCCGTCAAGCTGGGTGAGGCGTACATCGCCAAAGTGCACATGTGGCAGCGCCTCGCCGCGCATGAGTCTTGAGCGCTGTCGTCGGCCGCCACGCCTGCATCGACTTGCTCTTGACGCAATGTCGGCATGTAATGACAATTCGGGCATCGTTATTGCGTGGGAGCACCCGAGTCATGATCACCACCATTTCCGCGCGCGACTTTGCGCGCGACTTCGCGCAAGCCAAACGGTCCGCTGGTCAAGGGCCTGTGTTCATCACCGACCGAGGCCAACCGAGGTATGTCCTGATGACCGTGGACGAATACCACCGCAGCACCGGCGCGGGCAAGCGCTCGCTGCTTGCCCTGATGGATGCGCTGCCCTCCACCGAAGGCATCGAGTTCGATCCTGTTCCGTTGAACATGCGTCTGCAGGATCTGGATCTGTGACGCTGCTGCTGGATACCAACGTGCTGTCCGAGCTGAGGCCTGGCAAGCCAGGGCAATCGCCTCGTGTGCGGGCGTGGGCAGCCAGCATCACGGAGTCCGATCTGTTCATCAGCACGGTCACCGTCATGGAGATCGAGCGCGGGGTGCAGTTGCTCGAAGCCAGACTGCCGCCTCAGGGGCAGGCGATCAGGCGTTGGGCGGATGCGGTGAAGCAGGCGTTCCGCTCTCGCATGCTGGCACTCGATGAAACTTCTGCGGCCTGCGCCGCGACGGTCCTGGTGCGCAATCCGACGATGGAAGTCCGCGATGCCATGATCGCTGGCATCGCTCTGGCGCATGGCCGAACGGTAGTGACCCGCAACGTGCGCCATTTCGCGGGCGCGGGCGTGCCGCTGATCGATCCCTGGGAGTATGCGGACGACAGCGGAAGTTGAGGGACACCGGTCCTGCGCCCCGCCCGCAGGATCGCATCACTTATGCCGGCCGACCCCCTACCGCGCCGCCGCCGGAAACGCCGGCAGCCTGTCGATGTCCCGTCTGTCGTGCTGGATGATCACCGTCGCCTTCAGGTTGGTCGCCACCTCTTTGAAGCGTCCGATGGACGCCATGGTCTGCGCGCGATCGAAGTTGAAGCTGGGCAAGCCGCCGGTTTCGTAGTTCTCCCGAAAGTGCACCAGATCACCGCTGAGCAGCACCGGGCCCTTGTCCTTCAGCCGCACCAGCAGGGTGCTGTGGCCGGGTGTGTGGCCGGGCGCGCGCAGCACCACGACGCTGCCGTCGCCGAAGACATCCTTGTCGGCGGTCAGCGGCTCGACCTTGCGGCCTTCCGCGATCCACTGCTTGAAGCCGGCGGCATTAGCGCCACCGGCCGGCGGATTGGCCGTGACGCCGTCCCAATCAGGCTTGCCGATCAGCAGCGTGGCGCTGGTGAAAGGCGCGAGCTGGCCAGTGTGGTCGCCGTGGAAGTGGCTGATGCCCACGTACTTCACCTGCTCGGGCGTGACCTTGACCTGCGCCAGATAGTCGGCGAGGCCGGTCTTCGGTGCATTCGCGTTGGAGCCCGGCGCAAAGCCCGTGTCCCACACCATGTAGGCGTCACCGTTCTTGATGAGGTAGCAGCTGTACGTGAAGGTCAGGTTCAGCCCGGGAAACGCGAACGTGTCCGAGAACCGCTCGTTGACCACTGTGGGCTTTTCGGCGGTGCCACAGTCGATGCGCCAGAGCGCCACATCGGCTTGCGCCCACGCACCTGTGCTGATGAATGCACTGGCACCGAGCACCAGCCAGCTGAAGACTTTTCTCAAGGCAAATCCCCTCTGTGTAAATGAAGACCACCATCACGGCGCGAAATCATAGGGCTGCATGGCGTCCGGGTGCGATGCCCACACGGACCCAATGGGCGCCGCGCCATCCACGGCATGCCCTGATCTTGTTCTGCGCCGCGGGCGACACAGCCGCGCGAACCGCCTGGTCACAATCCAGACGCCACTTCCCCAACACCAACCCGGAGACAACACATGTTCAGCCACATCATGGTCGGTACCAACGACATCGAACGCTCGAAGCGCTTCTACGACGCGGTACTCGGCGTACTCGGCGCAGGTGAGCCGGCCCGCAACCAGGCGGCCACCGGCCACACGCGCCTGTTCTATCGCCACGACGGCGTTGCCTTCTGCGTCAGCGAGCCGATCAACGACGACGCCGCAACCTGCGGCAACGGCAGCACCATCGGATTCAAGTGCAGTTCCCCCGAACAGGTCGTCAAGTTCCACGACACGGCGGTGGCCCACGGCGGCACGTCCATCGAGCAGCCGCCCGGCCCGCGCGGTGCGGACGCCGGTGCCCTGTATCTGGCGTATGTCCGCGACCCCGACGGGAACAAGCTGTGTGCGCTCCACAGGCCAGCCGCGCCGCGCTGATCTGGCCTTTGGGTCCGGATGGGCTTGACCAGCAGCAGGTGGGGGCGTTGACCGGCGTTGCGCCATGAGCTCCCTCGAACGCTTCGTCGATGCCCAGCAGCGCGACTACGCGCGCGCCCTGGCCGAACTCGCCGCCGGCCGCAAGCGCAGCCATTGGATCTGGTACATCCTGCCGCAGCTGAGCGCGCTGGGCCGCAGCCAGATGGCGCGCGACTACGGGATCGAGGGCCGCGCAGAGGCCGTCGCCTACATGGCGCACCCGGTCCTGGGGCCGCGGCTGGTCGAGTGTGTCGATACGATCCTGCGCCACACCGATCGCACTGCGGTCGAGATCCTGGGCGATGTGGACGCGATGAAGTTCCGCTCCTGCCTCACCCTGTTTGCGCAAGCGGCGCCCACCGAGCCGTGCTTCCAGAAAGCCCTGGCCGCGTTCTACGGCGGGCAGGCAGATACGCAGACGTTGCGTCTGCTGCAGTAGTCGATCCGCAGCCTTCGCCGCCCTATGATTGGCCGGGCTGCGCCGGTCCGGCGCGCCACCCCCACATTCAACCCGTCAACGAGGAACACGAAATGGCCAAGGGCGAACAGCGAAGCAACAAGATGGCGAAGAAGCCGAAAAAGGACAACTCCCCACCGCCGAGCGCTCCCGGCACATCGGATCGGCCCATGCCGCCGACCACGGCGGTGCAGCCAAAGGGCAAGCTGAAGAACAAGTTGTAGGGCGCGAGGCGCGCCGCCGGCCGGTCTGCCCGCACAGCCCGGCGCTCCCCGCTCAAACGCCGTACGGCCATGACCAGCAAGAGTTCTTCGGTTTTCCCCCGCGCGCCTGCCGCGCGGCGCCGCAGCAGGCGGCTGCAAAAAAAGCTCCGCGTGGGTGAATTCCAGGAGCACGGGTTTGCCGCGAGTTTTCGTCTGGCCGAATCGTTGACCTCGAAGGAACAGGACGACTTCTGGTCGGCGTTCATCAGCGACCTGATCGAAGCGCGCGGCCTGGTTTTCGGTGGCAGCGAGGATGGCTACATTGCCAAGTCCGGCCGCGGCTCTGCGACGGAAGAGGACCGGACTGCGGTCTCCATCTGGCTGCAGGGCCGTGCCGGCGTTGAGCACATCACCGTCAGCGCCCTCGACGACGCCTGGTACGGGCACGCGCAAGCGACGCCTGACGCACAACCCTGAGGTACACGCCCATGCCCGCACCGACCCCAGCCGTGACCACCGAGATGCTCCAGGCGTTTGCCGACGCCTGGAACCGGCACGACGTCGACGCGCTCATGTCGTTCATGGGCGAGGACTGTGTCTTCGAAGCCTCCGCTGGGCCCGATGTCTGCGGGACGCGCTACGCCGGCCGAGACGCAGTGCGCGCCAGTTTTTCCGAGGTGTGGGCGACGTTCCCGGATGCCCACTGGGGCGGCGCCCGGCACTTTGTTCAAGGCGACCGGGGCGTCTCGGAGTGGACTTTCACCGGAACCCGCCACGACGGCACGCGCGTCGAGGTGCACGGCTGTGATGTCTTCACATTCGCGGGCGACAAGATCGCGCTCAAGAACTCGTATCGCAAGAATCGCCAGCCCGCCGCCAAGTGAGCGCGTTCGCGCCCGCATTCTTGGAGAGCGCTTCACCCAGTACACCCAAGGAGACCCCATGAACGCCCGCGCCACCTTCACCCGCATGGAACACAGCACCCAACAGGACTGGGCGCTGATCGTCCCCGAAGCCATGCAGATGGCCAAGTCTTTGCCCGACCGCGTGCTGGCCCACCTGCGCCTGCTCGATGGCGACTTCGGCGGCTTTCCCGTCGACCGGCTCACGCACAGTTTGCAGACCGCCACGCTGGCGATGCGCGATGGTCGCGACGAGGAATACATCGTCTGCGCGCTGTTGCACGACATCGGTGACACGCTGGGCAGCTACAACCACCCGGACATCGCGGCCGCGATCCTGAAGCCGTTCGTGAGCGAGGCCAATCTCTGGATGATCCAGAACCACGGCATCTTCCAGGGCTACAACTTCTTCCACCACATCGGCATGGACCGCAACATGCGCGACATGTTCAAGAGCAGCCCGCATTTCGAGCGGACGGCGGAGTTCATCGCGCTGTACGACAACCCGGCGTTCGACCCGGCTGCCGAGACCTTGCCGCTGGAGGCGTTCGAGCCGATGGTGCGGCGCCTCATGGCCGCACCGAAGAACAGCGTCTACAAGGCGGCGATGGAGCAGAAGGCGGCGCGGTAGCCGTTCGACCGCGCTCCCACGGCGCGACCCACATTGCCCCGCCCCCCATTTCCGGCCGAAGGCGGCTGCACTTGCCGCACCGTGCGCTACCGCCTGCAGTCGCGCCCGCTGTTCGTGCACTGCTGCCATTGCCGCTGGTGCCAGCGCGAAAGCGGCGGGGCGTTCGCGCTCAACGCGATGATCGAGAGCGACAACGTCGTCCACCTGGGCGCCGCGCCGGAATTCATCCTCACGCCCTCGGCCAGCGGGCTCGGCCAATCGATCGCGCGCTGCCCGCAGTGTCAGGTGGCCGTGTGGAGCCACTACGCCGGCGCCGGCCCGGTCGTGAGCTTTGTGCGCGTAGGCACGCTCGACGATCCCGATCTGTGCCCGCCGGACATCCACATCTTCACCGCGTCCAAACAGCCCTGGGTGCAACTGGCCCCCGATGTGCCAGCCGTGCCGGAATACTACGACCGCGAGCAGTTCTGGCCGCCGGAAAGCCTCGAGCGGCGCGCGGCGCTGCTGCCGGCCATCGCCGCCTACCAGGCAACGCGCGCAGCGTGACGCCTGGCATGCGCCGGAGCGTTCATGCGATTCCGCGATTTTTCCAACTCTGTATCGAGGTTCGTATGAAATCCAGACCCATGCAGGCGTTCGCTGCGGTGAACGTGCTCGCCACGCCGGGCAAAGTGCTGGCGCGGGCGCCTGTTGTGTCGCGGGCGCGGCGTGCTGCATCGGGATGCCCTGCTGCATGTAGGCCAGTGGGCTGAACAGCCCTACGGCCCGGGCCCGGTCTTTCGCAAGAGAGGCCGGGCCTTGTTGCTTGTTTCAGCGGGCGTGGCCTGCATTCGCGGCGCCTGCAACGCCTGCACCAGCGCGGCCCGCTCGCGGGGCCTGGCGCGCACGCCCTGGGCCACCCACTCGGCGCGCGCCAGCGCGGCGCCGTCGCCCTCGGCCCAGCGCTGCGCCTCGGCCTGCGGGTTGTGCAGCAGGGCGGCCATCCACACGGCCTGGGCCGGTGACAGGCGCTGTGCGCTGCGGCCGAAGTAGTGCTGTGCGGCGGACTCGGCGCCGCAGATGCCGGCACCCCAGGGCGCGTTGTCCAGGTACAGCTGCAGGATGCGGGCCTTGCCCAGCGTCTGCTCCATCTCCACGGCGTACATCAGCTCGCGCAGCTTGCGGCTGGCACTGCGCGCGTCGCCGGTGACCAGGCGCTTGGCCAGCTGCTGGGTGAGCGTGCTGGCGCCACGGCGCACGCCGCCGTGCTGCCGGTTGGCGCCCAGGGCGGCCTGCAGTTCGCGCAGGTCATAGCCGGGGTGTTCAAAGAAGCGCTGGTCTTCGGCTGCCAGCACGGCGCGGGTCAGCCAGTCGCTGCGGCGCAGGCCGGCGGGCGGGCCGCAGCTGGTGCCGGCATGGGCCAGTGCGGCGGTGCCCAGGCCCTCGACGGTCATGCCCTCGACCTGCGGCGACAGGTGCAGCGGGCCGGATGGCAGCGTCGCATCGACCTGCAGCGCCAGCGTTCCGCCGATGCGTGCCTGGCCCCGCTCAGGCAGTTGCGGGGCCAGCACGGCGTAGACGTCGGCGATCGGCGTGGCGGCCATCCGCAGCTGCAGCGCCAGGCCGCCGCCGTGCAGGCGGGCGCTGAACCAGGCCTGAAGCGTCGGCCCGTGCGCGGCGCCGGTGCCGGCGCGCAGAAGGCCGTGCAGCACCTCGACATCGCGGAACACCGCGAGCGTCAACTGCGGCACCGCCAGGGCTTCGCTGCCCAGGGCGGGGACGGGCACGCGGCAAGGTGCGCACTGCAGGTGCAGGCTGCCGTCTGCGGCCATCCACTGCAGCTGCACCGGCCCCCAGCGCGTCTGCACGCGCCGGCCGTCCAGCCAGTAGGCGAACGCCGGCGTGGTGGCCAGCCGCAACAGCGTGGGCACGCCGACCTCGGGCCGCCACGGGCCGATGCGCACGGGCACCGCCCACTCGCCCGGCTGCGGCGCCACCATGCGCAGGGCCAGCCAGGCGCTGAGGGGCAGCAGCAGCACGATCGTCAGCAGCCCCCACAGGGCGGTGCGCAACAGGTGGGCCGTGCGGGAGGCAGCAGGGCCCTTGTGCCGCGCACTGCCGTGCCGAGCGCCCTCGGGTGGCCGGGCCGCGCTCACCACACCGCCTGCGCAGGGACGGCTTGTGCCGTGGTCACCGCCAGCCACGGGCCGGTGGACCGGCCGCCGACCGCCGCCCAATACCAGGCCGAGGTGTCGGTAAACGCCTGGCCCTGCACGTCCGTGATGCGCTCGCAGACCCGCAGCGCCGTACCGCCAGCGCGCGTCGCGGTGAAGCAGCGCCAGCGGCGTTGCCGGGCATCGTCTTCAAGGCGAATGTCGGCCACGCGGTAGCCCAGCGCGCGGTAGCAGTCCACCGCCGGGTGCAGCATGCGCGTGGGCGCGGTGACGTGGCGCATGACCAGCACGTGGCGCTCGTCGGTCAGCCGCGCCAGTGCGCCGGGGAAGTGGCGCGCGAAGCGCTGCTCCACCGCGCTCAGGGCCAGCGGCCGCAGCGGCGCGCCGTCCCATTGCGTGGGCCATTCCCAAGCGGATGTGGACGCCGGCTGCGGTGCCGGTGGCCAGCCCGCCTGGGCCACGGCCCAGACGGCGCACAGCAGCAGCGTGGCGGCAAAGGCGCTCTTGTGCAGCACGCGCTGCACGAAGCGGTTGGCGAACAGCGTTTCAAGCCGGGTGGGCATGGCGGACTCCAGCAGCGTGACGAGGCGGTGTGTGCAGTGGCACGGGCCGCTGCATCCACAGCGCGATGGCGCCGCACACGGCCGCCAGCACTGCCAGCCCCAGCGCCTCGTGGCCCCAGGCCGGCAGCGGCTGGCTGGCGCCCTCGGCCGCCACCAGCAGGCTGTTGCGCAGCACGTTGCCCGCCAGCACGGCCAGGCCGACGACCGGCAGCCGCGCCAGCACCGTGCGGTCGCGCTGCCGCGCCCACAGCGCCACGGCACACGCGGTGCAGTAGCCCAGCCAGACCATCTGCACGCCCGAGCAGGGCGCATCCACGATGACCAGCCGGCCGTCCACCAGCAGCGTGCTGCCTTCGCGCCAGACCGTGAAGAAGGGCGCCAGCAGCCACCGTGAGGCCTCGGCCGTGAGCACGCGCAGCGGGTAGCCGGCATAGAACTGCAGCGAGGACAGCAGCGGCAACGCCAGCACCGCGAGCCCCAGCACCGGCGTGGCCGCCACGTGGCGCGGCAGAAAGGCCAGCAGGGCCGATGCGAGCGCCAGCACGGCCAGCAGGCTGCTGACAAGCGGCGGCAGCGGGCCGCGCAACAGCGTGGCTGCGATGGTCAGCAACGTGGCCCCACCCAGCCACGTGAGCGCGGGCGAGGCACGCAGTGCGCGGCGGTGCACGGTCACCAGGGCGGCGAGGCCGGCCAGCGCCAGCAGGCCCAGCGGGTCGTCCGAGCCATCGGCCAGGCGGCGTGCCATCCAGGCCCAGGTCGGCAGCAGCACCAGCGCCTGCAGCGCGAGCCAGCCCCAGGCGGGCAGCCTGTCGAGCGCGATGCCCCAGCGCACGAAATGCGGGTTGCGGATCAGGCTGTGCGCGGTCAGGGGGCGTCCTTCGCCCTGGCGGTCTGCGGTGCGGGCTTGCCTGGGGCGGCTCGGCGTGGCGTGCGCGGGGGTTCCTGCGCACTGCGTGCCGCGGTGTTGAGCACCTTGGGGTGGCCCGGCGGTGCTCATGATGTGAACCTCTGCACGCGGTTGCGGCGTGCGCGCCGGTGCAGCATCGCCAGCATCGACAGCACCAGGAACACGGCGCCCAACGTCTCGGGCTCGGGCGTGCTGGGCACTTCAGCCCCGGCGATGACCGTGGCGGTCTCGCCCACGGCCAGCGCTCTCACGCCCTGGGGCAGCGGCTGGGGCTGCTGCACGCCCACGCTGCCGGCCGGGTCCAGGTTGCGCACCACCTGGTCCACGGCGATGAAGCTGGTGTAGGGCGTCAGCAGCGCATGGCGCAGGCCCAGTTGCGTGATGGCGGCCCGGTAGGCATCGCCGCCTTCCAGCGCCTCCTGGTCGCCCAGCGCAGCGATGCGGTGGCGCGCCCACAGTGCGGGAAGGGCTGCGCCGTCGCCCGGCTGCGTGGTCGGCACGGCCACGGCCTGCTGCCAGGGGCCGGCGGCGGTGTGGCCCTGCACCAGCATGCGGCCCTGCGGCTGGCCGCGCCACTTGCCGAACACCAGCACCGGGCGTTCGCCCAGCACGTCGGGCTGCACGGCGGGCTCCAGGTCATACACGTCCAGCCCTTCGAAGCGCAGCTGCACGCTGGTCAGCACGGGCGACTCGACCATGCGCCGAAAGCGCGCGGCCTGCTCGGGCGCCTGCACCGGGTCGGTGATGATGAAGGGCTCGCCGCGCCCCGCGCGCGCCAGGCCTTCGAGCAGCGCGCGGTTCACCGACGAGCCGATGCCGAACGCGAACAGGTTGGCCTGGTCCAGGTGCTTGCGCACCAGCGCGAAGGCTTCTGCTTCGACCGTCACATAGCCGTCGGTCACCACCACGATGGTGCGGGCCACATCGGGCGCCTTGGGCTCGGCGTAGACGCGGCGCAGCGCGGGGATCAGTTCGGTGCCGCCGCCGCCCTGGGTCTGGCCCAGCGTGGCCAGCGCACGGTCGATGTTGGCTTGCGTGGCCGGCACCGATTGCGGCGCCAGCATGCGGCTGCTGCCCGAGAACAGCAGCACGTTGAAGCGGTCGCTCGGCCGCAGGCCGCCGATCAAGCGCTGCAGCATGGCCTTGGCCGTATCCAGCGGAAAGCCGTGCATGGAGCCCGAGATGTCAACCACGAAGATGTACTCGCGCGGCGCGATCTGCGTGGCGGCCACGGCCCGGGGCGGCTGCACCAGCGCGAGGAAGAAGTTCTCGGCGCCCGGCCCCTGGCCTTGCGACAGCATCAGGCCTGCGGCCAGCGCGTCACCGTCCAGCCGGTAGCCCAGTACGAAGTCGCGGTCGTTGGCCGGCCCCGCGCCACCCGCCAGGCGCACCGTGGCGCGGGTAGCGTGTTCGCCGGCCTGCTCCACCTCGATGGCATGGGTGTGCGAGCGGATGTCGTGGATGGCCAGCGGTGCGTCCAGCGTGGCCTGCAGCGTGAACGCGCTGGCCGGTGCCTCGCCCTGGCGCAGCGTGGGCTGCGCGGCCCACGCGTTGCGGCCGTCGGGGGTGCCGGCGCCGGCATAGCGCGGGCCCACGACGGTGGGGAACACGAACTCGTAGCGCCCGCCATCGGGCAGCAGCAGCTCGGTGTAGCGCAGCTCCACCTGCACGTCGTCGCCGGGCAGGATGTTCGCCACGCGCATCTGGAACACGTTGGGCCGGTGCTGTTCCAGCAGCGCGGCGGTCTTGCCTTTCTGCCTGGCGGTGGCGAACTCGATGCGGGCCTGCTGCTTCTCGCGGATCTGCGCCGTCACCACGCGGTCGGCCAGGCGCACCTGCATGCCGCCCACGGCAGCGCGCGTGGAGCCGGGGAACACATAGTCGGCCTCGATGGCGCGGGTGCCTTCGTTGCGGTAGTGCTGCACCACGCGCACCTCGGCGATCACGCCGGCCACGTGCACATCGACGGTGGTGCGCTTGAGCGGCAGCGCGTCCACGCCCGGCGTGCCGCCGCGCACGGAGAAGTAGGGGCTCTCAGTCTGCTGGCGCGGTCCGTCGTCGGCGCGTGGCTGCGCGGCGAGTGGGCGGTGCAACAGGGCGGCGGCCAAGGCGAAGGCGGCCATGGCGAGCCAGCGCCCGAGGGCGCTGCGTGGAAGGAGGGGAGGGGCGTTCACGTGGGGTCCGCTGAAGGTGGCCGTGCGACGGTGCACAGCAGGCACTGTGTTCGGCCCATGCGAAGCGCGTGCGAAGTGAAGGCGCCCGTGTGAAGTCCGTATGAAGTCCCGGTGCGGGCCGGCTGGTGCCAGCACGGGCCGGCGCGTCTTGAGGTGACGCTGAACAAGTCCCGCGAGTGCGCGCGCCGCATGGACTGGTTCTGCGTTGCCTTAAGCCAAATCCAAGGTTGTGGTGCCAAGATGCGCAGGCGCCGCGACGACTGTCTGCGGTGTGCCACAGCGCAAGGAGATCGATGGTGAACGAACACGCAAGAGTTGAAGCATCCGCAACCCAGCCCGCAGTGGCCATGGGGCACGCGGCCCCAGGGCTGCAGGCGCCCAGCGTGGCAACGGCCGTGGCCTCGGTCTGCGCCGCGCTGTGCCTGGGGGCGGTGGTGTGGTCCACCTATGCCGCGTTCGACCAGCACGGCTTCGACCTGCAACAGTCGGTGCTGCGTCCCATGGGCGCGCTGGCGACGGTACGCGCGGCGCCTCCACCGGCCCAACCGGAGGCCGCCGTCCTCGCGCATGCGCAGGGGCACGACCCCGGGCACGTTGCGCGATGAGGGGCGCTGTTCGCCGCCACATCGAGGGCCACCGCACGGCGCGCATCGGCTGGCTGCGGGCCTCCGTGCTGGGTGCCAACGACGGCATCGTCTCCACCGCCAGCCTGATCGTCGGCGTGGCCGCGGCCAGTGCCAGCCACGACAGCGTGCTCACGACCGGCCTGGCCGGCCTGGTGGCGGGCGCCATGTCCATGGCGGCGGGCGAGTACGTCTCCGTGCATTCCCAGGCCGACACCGAGCAGGCCGACCTGGCGCGCGAGCGCCGCGAGCTGGCCGATGACCCCGCCGCCGAACTGCGTGAACTCACCGCCCTCTACGTGGGGCGCGGCCTGCCGTACGCACTGGCGACCCAGGTGGCCCAGCAGCTGACGGCGCACGACGCGCTGGGCGCGCATGCGCGCGACGAGCTCGGCATCTCGGACGCGCTGAGTGCGCGGCCGCTGCAGGCGGCTGCGGCGTCGGCGGCCAGTTTCGCGGTCGGCGCGGCCTTGCCGCTGGCGGTGGCCTGGCTGGCCGCAGGCCCGGCGCTCCTGTACTGGGTGGCGGCAAGCTCGACGCTGTTGCTCGCGTTGCTCGGCATGTTGTCCGCCCGTGCCGGGGGCGCGCCCATGCTGCCGGCTGCGTGGCGCGTCACACTGTGGGGCGCGCTGGCCATGGCGGTGACGGCAGGGGCGGGCGTTCTGTTCTCAGCCGTCGGATGAGCTGCGGCTGGATCAGGTGTGCGAGAAGTGCCCGGCGGGTCGGGCGGATCGGGGTGCGATGCGTTTGTTGATCGTGGAAGACGATGTGCTGCTGGGCGACGCCCTGGCCACTGGCCTGCGTCAAAGGGGCCATGCGGTGGACTGGTTCGGCGACGGTGCCCAGGCTGACGCGGCGCTGGCCGGCGCGGCCTTCGACGCCGTGGTGCTCGACCTCGGCCTGCCGCGCGGCGACGGCATGGAGTGGCTGCGGCGCTGGCGTGGGCGCGGGCTCAAGCTGCCGCTCTTGATCCTCACCGCGCGCGACGGGGTCGAGCAGCGCATCGAAGGGTTGGACGCCGGGGCCGACGACTACCTGGTCAAACCCATCACCATCGACGAGCTGGCCGCGCGGCTGCGTGCGCTGGTGCGGCGCTCCGCAGGCCAGGCCCAGGCCGCCTGGCAGCACGGCGCGCTGGAATACGACCCTGCGACCAAGGTGGTGCGCTGGAAGGGCGCGCGGGTCGAGCTGACCGGGCGCGAGCTGGCGCTGCTGGAGGCGCTGCTCGGCCAGTCGCAGCGCGTGCTGTCCAAGGCGCATCTGCTGGAGAAGCTCTACGACTGGAGCGGCACCGAGCCGGAGAGCAATGCACTCGAGGTGCACATCCACCACCTGCGGCGCAAGATCGACCCGAACATCGTGCGCACCGTGCGCGGCGTGGGCTACGCCCTGGGCTCGGGCGAGGCCGCAGCGTGAGCGCAGTGCCAGGTCGGCAAGCGCGCATCCGCCCGGCCGGACGGGCCGGCAGCCGCAGGGTGCGGCCGTGAGCCTGCAGCGCCGCCTCCTGCTGTATCTGCTGGTCTGCGCGCCGCTGGTCTGGGGCGTGGCACTGTACTTTTCCGTCAGCCGTGCCCGGCTGGAGGTCAATGAACTGTTCGACGCCGAGCTCATCCGCCTGGCGCGCCAGGTGCAGGCCACGTTGGGCGCCGGTCTGTCGCTGCAGACGCCGCTGCTGCCAGCCGCGCCGCTGGAAGGCGCCAGCGATGCGGGCGCAGCCGATGTGCACGACCTGGCCGTGGCGGTGTGGGAGCGCGGGGGCCAGCTGGTGCTGTTCGACCGCGAGGGCGTCGAGCTGCCCTACCGGCCCAACCGCAGCGGCTTTGTCAACGAAGACGTGCAGGGCAGCGCCTGGCGCGTGTACTACCTGCAGTCTTTCGATGGCCGCTGGCTGGTGGCGTCCGGTCAGCGTGTCTACGAGCGTGACGAGCTGGTGTATGGGCTGACCATGTCGCAGGTCGTGCCGTGGCTGCTGGTGCTGCCGGTCCTGCTGGTGGCCATGGCGTGGGCGGTGCGACGCGCGCTGGCGCCCATGGCCCAGTTCACGCAGGAGCTGCGCCAACGGCCCGCCGGCGCCCTGCAGCCACTGGACGAAGCGCGGGCGCCGGCCGAGCTCAAGCCGCTGCTGGGCGCGATGAATGGCCTGTTCGCCCGCATCGACCAGCTGCTGGTGCGCGAACGGCAGTTCACCGCCGATGCCGCCCATGAGCTGCGCACGCCGCTGGCGGTGCTGAGCGCGCAATGGGATGTGGTGCGCCGCTCCGGCAACCCGGCTGAACGCGCCCAGGCCGAGGCCAAGCTCAGCGCCGGCCTGGACCGCCTGGGCCGCCTGGTCACGCAGATGCTGGCGCTGTCGCGCGTCGAATCGGGCGCCGCGCCCGCTCTGCGCGAGGTGCAGTGGACGCCCATCGTCGAGCTGGCCATGGGCGATTGCCTGGCGCTGGCCGAGCGCCGCAACATCGAGCTGGCCTGCGAATGGCCGCCCGCCGGCCGGCACCCGCTGCCGTTGCTGGGTGACGCCCACCTGCTCACCGTGCTGCTGCGCAATCTGCTGGACAACGCGGTGCGTTATGCGCCCATGGGCACGCCGGTGTTGCTGCGCATCCTGCCCGAGCGCATCGAGGTGCAGAACCAGGGGCCGGCGCTCACGGCCGAGCAGCTGGGGCGGCTGGGCGAGCGTTTCTACCGGCCCGACGGCCAGCAGGAGATCGGCAGCGGCCTGGGTGTCTCCATCGTGCGGCGCATCGCAGAACTGCACGGCCTGGACCTGCGCTTCGGCACGCTGGCGGATGGCACCGGCGTGCAGGTGGAGCTGCGCTTCGGCACGGCGCCGCGCTGAGCGCCACCCTTTCCGTTACTTGGCCCGGGCCTTCGCCAGCAGCTCGCGCGCTTCCTCGCGCCGGCCGGTGTCGGCCACCTGGCGGCCGGGGCGTGCGGGCGCCTGCAGTGCACGTTCCAGATAGGCCACGGCCTGCTGCGCCTGCTTGGTTTCCACCAGGTATTCGCCGTAGAAGAAGTTGGGGTCGATGCCGTTGGGGTTCAGCGCCAGCGCCTTTTGCAGCAGGTCCTTGGCCTTGGCCTTGTCGCCAAAGCCCACGGGCCAGCCGGGCACCTTGTAGTAGAGAACGCCCAAGCTGTTGTAGGCCGAGCCTTCCAGCGCGTTGCCGTCGATGGCGATCGCCGCCTCGTACAGCGCCCGGGCCTGCTTGACCAGCCCCAGCGCGCCCAGGCCACCTTTCTCGCCGGCCCATGAGCTGACGATGATGCCCTCCCACACCAGTGGTTCGGCGCGCCCGGGAAAGGTTTCGCTGACCTTGTGTGCCTTGGCCGAGAGGGCCTCGAAGCCCTTCTCGCGGTCGGCGGCGGGGCTCTGGTAGCGGATGCGTTCCCAGTCGTGTTGCAGCTCGGTCACGGCATCGCCGGCGGTGGCGCCCTGGGCGTGCAGCCCGGGCATCGCCAGCACGGCGACGGCGGCGGCCAGGCCGTGCAGCAGCCAGCGGCGGTGCAGGGTCAAGAGGGGGGTTTTGGGGGTCATGGAAGGCTAGTCCTTGTCGTGGTTCAAAGCGCGCCGCGCATCAGCGTGTGGTCGGCGGCGGCGGCGGGGTTGGGTGCTGATGCAGATGCAGATGCAGATGCAGATGCAGATGCAGATGCAGGTGCGGATGCGAATGCGAATGCGAATGCGGGTGCAGTCGTGGGCGCTGCGGCCGGCGCAGTGGGCGGCACGGCAGGCAGGCTCTGGCGGTGCTTGGCGAAGGCGCCATCCAGCAGCGCGGGCACCAGCCCATTGACGCGCACCGCCAGGCTTTCCGGGAAGCCGATGAAGCGCTCGGCCGCGCCGCTCTGCAGCAGCTGCAGCAGGGCCTGCGCGGCGATCTCGGGCGGGTCCATCGCGGTGCCGGTGGCCCGGTTGAAGGCGGCCACGGCGTCGGTGTTGAAGGCCGTGCGCGTGCTGCGCGGCCCCAGGTACTGCACGGCGACGCAGCTGTCGCCCAGCTCGCGGCGCAGCGACTCCGCGAAGCCGCGCAGCCCGAACTTGCTGGCGCAGTACACGCTGAAGCCGGGCAGCCCCAGGCGGCCCAGCACCGAGCCGACGAACACCACGCTGGCCTGCGCCTGCGCGCGCAGGTGCGGCAGCAGGGCCTGTGTGAGCAGCATGGGGGCCATCAGGTTGAGTTGCACCAGCTGCGCCATCTCGGCGGCGCTCAGCGCCTCGATGCGGCCGAAGCCCGGCACGCCGGCGTTGTGCACCAGCTCGTTGCAGCCCCAGGCGGCCGCAGCGTCGGCCACGGCCGGCAGGTTGTCGCTGTGCGCCAGGTCGGCCGCGTGCCAGGCGACCGGCACGGCGCTGCCGCCCGCCTGCAGCGAGCGCGCCTGGGCTGACAGCCTGGCCGGCGAGCGGCCCACCAGCATGACGGCGGCGCCGGCCTGCACCAGGGCCTGGGCGGTCGCCTGGCCGATGCCGCCCGTGGCACCCGTCAACAGCACGCGGGCATCACGCGGCTTCATGCTGCCACCGCCTGCGGCTGGCTTGCGCGCTGCACGGCTGGCAACGGCAGGCCACGGAACACGTCGCCGTAGAGCCGGTAGAAGGCGCGGGCGGCATGCACGATGTCGGCCTGGTCGCGGGGCGATTCGATCTGCTGCATCTGCAATTCGAAGTGGGCCGTGTGCTCCAGGTCCAGCGTGCCGTGCGAGCGCAGGTAGCTGAAGGCCGCGTCGGGCAAGGCGAGCGGCTTCTGGATCTGGTCGGCCGCCATCAGCGCCAGTGAGACGCTGGTGCCCTCCAGCACATGGACCATGCCGAAGAAGCCCAGCGGGTTGCGCCGCGCGATGGTGTCGTAGGCATAGGCGACCATGACCTCGGTGGCATGGCCGGGTGCGCCTTCGCGCACTGCGTCCGCATCGCCGCCGCAGGCGCGGATGTCGTCCAGGATCCACAGGTCGTGGCCTTCCTCTTCCTCGACATACTCATCCAGCGGGCCGTTCAGCCACTGCTGCGCCGGTGACAGCGCCGCCTTGCAGGCGCGCAGCAGCGGCACGGTGTGATGCACGTGGTGGTAGGCCTCGGTGAGGAAGGCGAGGTAGCTGGGCAGCGAGACCTCGCCGCGCAGGCAGCCCTGGATGATGGGCGTGCCCAGCAGGCCCATGCGGGCGTCGGCGGTCTCGTGGACCAGTCGTTGGTAGAAGTTCATGGCGGTCAGGCTCCGGAGTCAGGCGATGGCGTGCGGCGCTGTCAGCGCGTCCGCATGCAGTGAATGGATGGCCGCGCGCTGCGGGCGGCCGTTGGCAGTGGCCAGGCCACTGGCCACGCTGAAATCGGCGCGGGCGCGCACCCAGTGCTGCACGCGCGCGTAGTCGGGCAGCGTGGCGTTGGCTGCGTCCACGGCGGCCTGCAGGTCGGCATCCGGCAGGTCGGCACGCTGCGGCCAGAGCACGGCACCCAGCGCCGGCTCGCCATCGCCGAACACCACGGCCTGCGCAATGGCGTTCTCGCTGCGCAGCGCCGTCTCCACCCACTCGGGCGAGACGTTGCGGCCGAAGGCGGTGATCAGCACATGCTTCTTGCGGCCCTGGATGTGCAGGTAGCCGTCGGCGTCCAGCGTGCCCAGGTCGCCGGTGGGCCACCAGGGCGGTGGTGCCTCGGTGCTGCCCAGGTAGCCGTTGAACAGGCTGCCCGCCACCTCCACCTCGCCGTCGGCCGCGATGCGGATGCGTGCGTGCGGCAGGGCGCGGCCGGCGCTGCCGGGCCGGTCGGCGCCGGGCAGGTTCAGCGTCTGCACCGATGCGCCTTCCGACAGGCCATAGCCCTCGCAGGCCGGGATGCCCACGGCCTGCGCCATCTGCAGCAGCTTGCCGCCCACGGCGGCGCCGCCCACGGCCACCATGCGCAGGCAGGCCGGTGCGCGCTGGCCGCTCTGGCGCAGGTGGCCGACCCAGGCCCGCAGCATCTGCGGCAGAAGAATGAGGCTGTGCGGCTGCTGGGCCAGCACCACGGCGTGAAAGCGATCCGCGTCGAAACTGGACGAGCCGGCAAGGCCCAGTTGCGCAAGCGGCAGCACCACGCAGGTGGCGCCGTGCTGCAGCGGTGCCAGCACGCCGGCGATGTTCTCCAGCAGCACCGCGAACGGCAGCGCGCACAGGTGCCGCCGGATGCCCAGCGGCGCCATGGCGGTCACCAGGCCCCCGGCGACGCGCTGCATGGCCGCATCGGACAGGCACACGCCCTTGGGCGCGCCCGTGGTGCCGGAGGTGAAGGTGATCTTGGCCGTACCGGCGGGCTTGGCCACCGCCGTGGCCGGCAGCCGCACCATTGCCAGCGTGCGGCCCGCAATGGCGCACTCTGAGACCGGCGCGCCCGGCCACTGCTGCGCCAGCGCAGCGGGCGCGAGCACCGTGTCCACGCCGGCGGCGCGCAGTGCGTGGCCGATCTGCTCGGGGGTGAAGAACACCGGCAGCGGCACATGCACGACGCCCGCCGCAGCGGCGGCCAGGTCGGCCACGATCCAGGCCGGCGAGTTGTCCATCAGCGTGGCGAGCACGCGGGTGCCCTGCGCGGCAAAGCGGGCGGCCAGCTGGGCGACCTCGGCGTGCAGCGCGTCGAACGACCAGGTGCGTGCGCCGTCGTCCAGCGCCACACCCGTGCCCTTTGCCATCGACGTCATGCCAGGCCCTTCGCGCCACGGGCCCGCCGGGCCATCAGGCGCAGGGCCAGGCCCAGGTGGCCGGCCAGCACCACCGGCGCGTGGTCGTAGTAGGTGCCCCACAGCGCCGCGTCATCGCCCAGGGCACCTGCGTGCGCCGTGCCCAGCGCCAGCGGCGTGACGCCCAGGCGGATGAACAGGTGGCGCAGTTCGGTGGTGATGGTGCCCACCACCCACTGGAAGCCCTGCTCTGCCAGGTGCGGCCCCAAGAGCGCGATCAGCCGGCGACCCTCGCCCGGCCGGTTCGCGGCGAGGTTGCCGACCTCCACCACGCTGTGGCGTGTGGGCGGTGCGGCTTCAGTGGCTGCGAGCAGCGCTTCCACCGGCGCCGGCAGATAGCGTTCCAGGAACAACGGCGCGTCGGCCGCGCTGCGGTAGCCCGCGGCGGCGACGATCTTGCCCTGGTCCTGCAGGCTCACCAGGTGCGGCGCGAAGTGCCGGACATCGGCGCCGTAGCGCCGCGCGAACACCTCACGAATGAAGTTCTCGACCTGCGCGCGGCCCGGGTCGCCGGGCGCGTGCACGGCCAGCCGGGGCCTGAGCGGCACCAGGCCGGGCGACGGCGGCGCATCGCCATGGGGATGGGGCATTGCCATGAACATTCACTCTCCCTGCGGCACCCACGGCAAACGGCGGGCGCATTCAGGAGGCGGATGGTGGGCGGTGCCGATTAAGTTTGGATTAAGTGAGCAGCAGGCGGCAGGCGTGTCGCGGGTGGCGGCTGGCAGGTGGCGGCTGGCCGGTCAGTCGTCGTCGTCATCCCGGTCCCGGTCGGCGCCGATCTGCGCAGACCCCTGCAGCGGGACCAGCCCCTGCGGCGACTGCTGCCACTCCCAGGCGACAAAGGCCATCGCAGCGGCCAGCAGCAAGGCGGCCAGCCACACGGGGTTGCGCTTGACGAGATCCGGCCCGGCGCCGTCGACACGGCCGGTCAGCATGGGCAGCGCCTGGTTCTTGCGCCGCAGCAGGCTCATGCCGGCGATGAGCCCGATGTGGGCCAGCACCACGGCCAGGAAGGCGTTGCCGAAGAACTCGTGCACTTCTTCGAGCCAGTCGCCACTCCATTCGTGGTAGGTGCCGTAGCCGCTGAGCGTGAGCGGCACGGTCATCACCAGCAGCGCCAGCACGGCGAACGCCATCAGCAGGTTCTGGCCTTGCCGCCAGTTGATCGGTCCTGCACTGCGCAGCTTGACGCCCTGCGCGAGCGAACGCAGCCACGCCGGCGCGCCGCCCAGCTTGCGCCACAGCAGGCCCAGGCCGGCCTGGCGAGGCCCGAACACGCCATACAGCACGCGGAACGCGAGCAGGCCGGCAAGCAGATAGCCCAGCGTGACATGCAGCGCGCGCCAGCGCTCGCCGTCGGCTGTGAGGTAGGCGCCGAGAAAGCTCAGCGCAAACAGCCAGTGGAAGACGCGCGTGGGCGCGTCGATGACGAGCCGCTGCGGCTTGGCGCCCTTGACGGGGGGCTGTGCGGCGCCGGGCTGTGCGGCGCCGGGTGGGAAGGTGGGTGAGGTGTGCATGTCGTTGCTCCTGCGCGGTCAATCGTTCCAGGCGCGGCGCTGGTGCGCGGCCAGGCCCTCGGGAAACTTCAGGTTGTCGTCGTCGAAGGCGCCGCGGTCGGCGCCGGTGTGGCAGGCCGCGCAGTTGGCGGCGCTCTTGACGCTGGCCAGCTTCCACGTCGCGGGCTCGACCTTGCGGTGCTTGCGCTCGAACCAGGCTGCGCGGGTGATGCGGTCCTGCGGCGGCTCTTCGTTCACGCGCTTGTACGTGCCGGCGTGGGTCTGCAGCCAGCCGCTGAGCTGCTGCACCGTGGCGGCGTCGAGCGAGGCGTCCGTGCCGTAGTGCTGCGCCAGGTTGCCCATGACCCGTTGCCACGAGCGCGCCGGCAGCAGGCCCGGCGGGTAGGCCGTGTGGCAGGCCGCGCACTCCTGTGTGTAGGCGGGGGGCACGTTGAGCGGCATCTGCCGGCCACCGTCGGCATGGGCGGGCGCGGTGGCGACCAGGCCCAGCCAGGCGGCCAGCATCCACGAGTGGTGCCTGGTGCGGTGTCCGGTGCGGGGTGTCATGGTGGGGGTGTGTGTGGACGGCATGGCGTGGTGGCTCAGGGCTTGAGTTGGATGAGGTAGGCCAGCACGTCCGCCTTTTCGCCGGCGCTGCAGGCGCGCTGCAGCACGTCGTTGCAGTTGCGACGAAACCATTTGTCGGTCTTGGCGGCGTCGGTGAAGGCCTTGGGGTTGGCCGCCGGGGCCATCGGCGCGATGGTCTTGCCGGTGCTGGCGTGCTTGCCCTGCGTGGTGGGCGGGCTGCCGTGGCACGATGCACAGGACCACTCGCCACCGTGGCGGCTGGTGCAGAAGACGCGGCCGCGTTCGGCCTGCCCCGGCGTGCCGGCCTGCGCGCTCCACTGGGCCAGTTGCTGCGCGGCCGACGTGTCGGCGGCGTGCGCTGCGGCGTGCAGCAGCGCCGCCAGGCCGATGGCGGCTGCGATCCGCACCGCGCGGCGTGGTCGCACGCGGCGGGTGGGGTGCGGGTGGGCGAGGTTCATCGTGGCTCCTTGGCATGACCGGCAGCAGCGGTCGATGCAGGCATTCTTCGATTGCGCACTTGAACCGTTGCTGAAGGCGCCGTTCATCTGCGGTTCAGGATCGGGCGCCGACAATTCACGGGTGAAAACGCTCCATCCCCCCTGCCACCATGGCACGGCCCGCGCCAGGCCGGCGCTGCGCGCGTGGCTGGCGGCGGCGCTGCTGGCGCTCGTGCTGGTACCGCCGGCCTGGAGCAGCGACCAGCGCGACCACGAGCGCGCGCGCGCGGCCGTGCAGGCCGGTGAAGTGCTGCCGTTGCCGGCGCTGCTGGAGCGGCTTCAACGCACCCATCCCGGCCAGGTGCTGGAGCTGGAACTGGAGCGCGAGGACGGCCGCTGGATCTACGAGGTCAAGCTGTTGCAGACCGGCGGGGCATTGCTCAAGCTGGAGCTCGACGCCGCGACCGGGCAGATCCTGAAGGTCAAGCGCAGGGATGAACGCCGGGACGAGCGCAGGGATCACCGCGGGGATCAGCGCAGCGTCACAGCCCCGAAGGAGCCGCCGCCGTGAGAGTGCTCGTGGTCGAAGATGACCCGACCTTGCGCGCCCAGCTGCGCGCAGGCCTCGAAGGCGCCGGCTATGTGGTCGACGAGGCCGACAACGGCGGCGACGGCCACTTCCTGGGCGCCAGCGAAGCGTTCGACGTGGCGGTGCTCGACCTGGGCCTGCCGGTGCTCGACGGCCTCACCATCCTCAAGCGCTGGCGCGCGGCCGGCCAGACGCTGCCGGTGCTGATCCTGACCGCCCGCGACAGCTGGCACGACAAGGTGGCCGGCATCGACGCCGGCGCCGACGACTACCTGGCCAAGCCCTTCCACATGGAGGAGCTGCTGGCCCGCCTGCGCGCGCTGATCCGCCGCGCCCAGGGGCTGGCGTCCGCGCTGCTGCAGTGCGGCGCGCTGGCGCTGGACACGCGCAGCGGCCGGGCCACGCTGGCCGGGCAGCCGGTTGCGCTCACCAGCCACGAGTTCCGGCTGCTGTCCTACCTGATGCACCGCCCGGGCAGCGTGGTGTCGCGCACCGAACTGACGGAGCACCTATACGCGCAGGACTTCGACCGCGACTCCAACACCATCGAGGTCTTCATCGGCCGGCTGCGCCGCAAGCTGCCACCCGGCACCATCGAGACCGTGCGTGGCATGGGCTATCGCCTGGCACCAGGAGCTTGACCGGACATGGCCGGCCGCCGCTGGACGCACTCGCTGCGCTTTCGCTTGTTGGCCGCCACGCTGGTGGCCCTGGTGGTGGCGCTCGTGCTGGCCGGCCTGCTGCTGGCGGGGCTGTTCCGCGACCATGTGATGCGGCAATTCAGCCAGGCGCTGACGGCCCAGCTCGACCAGGTGACGGCGCGCCTGGCGTTCGATGCGGCCGGGCAGCCGCAGATCGACCCGCAGACCCTGAGCGACCCGCGCTGGTCGCGCCCCTATTCCGGCCTGTACTGGCAGGTGGACGGGGCGGGCGCCGCACCGCAGCCGGGGGTGTTGCGGTCCCGGTCGCTGTGGGATGCCACCTTGTCACCGCCACGCGACACGCTGGCCAACGGCGAGGTGCATGTGCACGAAGTGGCAGGCCCCGATGGCGCGCGACTGCTGCTGGTCGAACGCACGGTGTTGCGTGACGACGCGCAGGCCACGCCGTGGCGGCTGATCGTCGCGGCCGATCTGCAGGCCACGGCCAGCGCGGTCGGCCGCTTCAACGGCGTGCTTGCCGCGTCGCTGGTGGCGCTGCTGGTGCTGCTGTGCGCAGCGGCGCTGGCGCAGGTGGCCATCGGCCTGGCGCCGCTGCGCGCGCTGCAGGGCGCCCTGGCGGCGGTGCATGCGGGCACGGCGCAGCGCCTGGACGGGCGCTTTCCGTCCGAGGTGCAACCCCTGATCCATGACTTCAACGCGGTGCTGGACCGCAACGCCGAAGTGGTCGCCCGTGCGCGCACGCAGGCGGGCAACCTCGCGCATGCGATCAAGACGCCGCTGGCCGCGATGTCGCAGGCGGCCGCTGTCGCGCTGCAGCGCCAGGGTGCGGCCACCGAGCTGGCCACGCTGGTCGATGAGCAGGTGGGCGTCGCGCGCCGGCATGTCGACTGGCATTTGGCACGCGCCCGGGCCGCTGCGGCGCAGGGCCTGCCGGGCGCGCGGGTCGCGTTGCAGCCGGTGGTCGATGGTCTGCTGCGTGTGCTGGAGCGCGTGCATGCCGGCCGCAGCCTGGCGCTGCGGTGCGCGCCGCTGGCGCCGGACCTGGCCTTCGCCGGCGAGCTGCAGGACCTGCAGGAGATCCTGGGCAACGTGCTCGACAACGCCTGCAAGTGGGCGCGCCACGACGTGCGCATCAGCGCAGCGGCGGCCGCGTCTGCCGCCGGCAGCAGGCTGCACATCGTGGTGGACGACGACGGCCCCGGCATCGAGCCCGCACGGCGCGATGCCGTGATGGCACGCGGCGCGCGGCTGGACGAGTCCGTCCCCGGCAGCGGACTGGGGCTGGCCATCGTGCACGAGCTGGTGGGCCTGTACGGCGGCAGCGTGCGGCTGCTGGCAGCGCCTGGTGGCGGCCTGCGCGTGGAGCTTGAGCTGCCGGGCGCGTGAGGCGAGGGCCTGCAGGCGCGTGGGCCGGTGCGTGATGCGTTGGCGGGGCTGGCCAGACCGAGGTGAATGCCCCATACGTCGGGCCCAGCGCCTGTACGGCCGCACAATCTCTAGGTTGTAATGCTTGGCAGCCTGGGCGTGGAACTGGTGCTGCGCAAAGCCGATGCCGTGTCGGTGACCGAGGGCGCGGTCGGCGCGGGCGAGGCCTGGTAGCGCCAGCGCTGCTGCACTTTGGCGGAACGTGGTGCCGGCCGCATGGCGCGACACCCACGACGCACATCTTCAAGCTGCCGATGGGCCTGGTCGGCAATCTGCAGTACGACCTGAGCGAGGCGGTGGAAAACGAGTGACTGTGCGCACAGGTATTGCAGGCGTACGGCCAGCCCGTTGCGCATTGCGCGCCGCAGCGGTTCGATGACATGCAGGTGCTCGTGGTGGAGCGTTTCGACCGCCGTTGGACAGACGACCACAGCCGCCCGTCCGCTTGCCGCAAGAGGACATGTGCCAGGCCACGGGCGTGCCGCCGCACCTCAAGTACGAGGCAGACGGCGGGCCGGGCATCGAGCGCATCATGGGCTTGCTGGCCGGGTCGGCCAACCGAGACGCGGACCGGCACACGTTCATCCAGGCGCAGATCGTGTTCTGGATGCTGTGCGCGACGGACGGCCACGCGAAGAACTTCAGCCTGTTCCTGCGCGGGGGCGGCCGCTACGACCTCACGCCGTTGGATGACGTGCTATCGGCCTACCCCATCGTGGGCGAGGGGCCGGGCAAGATGTCGGCGTTCAACGCCCGGATGGCCATGGCCATCCGCAGCAAGAACCCGCATTGGAAGATGCGCGGCATCCAGCGCCGGCACTGGCTGGAACTCTGCGCACGCCATGGTGTGCGCACCGCAGATGGCCGGCCATCGCACGCAGTGATCGACGACCTGGTGGAGCGCACGCCGCAGGTGGTGGAAACCGTGCGTGCACAGCTGCCGGGTGACTTCCCGGCGCACGTGGCCGACAGCATCCTGGCCGGCCTGCAAGTCGCTGCGCACACGCTGGCGGGGTAGTGGGGTCGTGCAAGGGGCCGCGTCACGCGCACCGGCCCGTGGCTCAGGCCGAAGTCCGCACCAGTGGCACCACCAGCGTCGCCAACGCCCCGCCGCCCGGCGCATTGACCAGCGTCGCCTTGCCGCCATGCTGCTGCGCGATCTCCTGCACGAACGCCAGCCCCAGCCCCGTGCTGCGCTTGCCGCTGCCTGGCCGCGCGAGCGAATAGAACTTTTGGAACACCTGGCCCAGCGCATAGGCCGGAATGCCAGGCCCGTGGTCGCGCACGGTGATGCGAGCGCGGCGGCCGTCGGCGTGCAGCGCCAGTTCGACCACGCTGCCCCCGGGCGCGAAATCCAGCGCGTTGGCCAGCAGGTTGCTCACCGCTCGGCGCAACAGGAACGGGTCGCCCGAGACGGTGGGCCGGGCCTGCAGCGTGAGGTCGATGCGCAGTCCGCGCGCCGCCGCAGCCGCCTGGTGGCTGGCGGCCAGCTCCTCGAGCAGCGGCGCCAGCGGTAGGGCCTGCGCATGCTCCAGCACGCGGCGGCTTTCCAGCGCGGTCAGCTCCATCATGCGGTCCACGATCTCCTGGATGCGCTGGGTCTCGTGCGTGATGTGGGCCAGGAAGCGCTCGCGTTCGGGTGCGGGCATGACCGCGTCTTCCAGCAGCTCGGCCGCGCCGCGGATGGCCGAGAGCGGGCTCTTGATCTCGTGCGTGAGCGTCTGCACGTAGTCGGCGACCGTGTTGCGCCCCTTCAGCGCGTCGCGCATCTCGTGCACGCCAGCGCGCAGCAGGGCCACGGCATGGCGCGCCATGGGGCCCGGGCGCAGCCGCGGCTGCGTGCGCGTCCAGGCGGCGTAGTCGCGCACCAGGCCGAACGGCCGCACCAGCCAGATCGACACGATGACGGCCAGCACCAGCAGGGCGAGCGCCGAGCCCACGCCGACCCAGATCGTGCGCCAGCGCGCGTCCTGCACGAACTTGCCGAAGCTCTGCACCGGCTTGCCCACGCTGACGACGCCGATGGTCACGCGCTCGCGGCTGCGGATGGGCGCGGCCACGTACATCACCGAGCTCAGCGGGTCGTGCGCCACCTCGCGCGTGGTGCGCGCGCCGTACAGCCCGTCCAGCGTGTAGCGCACGTCGCGCCAGGCGATGAAGTCTTCACCCAGGTGCTGGCCCACGCGCTCGCGGTTCGCATCGAAGATGACGCGGCCGTTGGCATCGGTGACGTAGACGCGCAGCTCCACGCGCGTCTTGCGCAGGCCGTAGATCTGGGCATCGAAGTCGCGCGCGTACAGCGTGCGCAGCAGCGGGTCCAGCCGCGCCGGGTCGATGGTGTCGCCCTGTACGTCCTGCTCGATCACGCTGGCCATCAGCTGGGCCGTGTCCACCAGCGATTCCTCGGCCGATTCGCGGTAGCGCGGGTCGATGTCCCCCACCACCCGGTACAGCAGGAACGCAATGCCCGCCGTGTAGATCAGCAAGATGCCGACGAAGATGCGCGTGCGTCGGCTCACGGGGCTGCAGGCCGGGTGGCGGGCAGGTTCTCGTGCAGCGCATAGCCTGTGCCGCGCAGCGTGCGGATGGGCTCGACATCCGGCGCAATGGCCTTGAGCTTGGCGCGCAGGGTCTTGATGTGGGCGTCCACCGTGCGGTCCAGGCTGTGCGCGGCGTCGTCCCAGACCATCTCCAGCAGCTCGTCGCGCGTGTAGACGCGGCCGGGGCGTTGCACCAGCAGGGCCAGCAGGCCATATTCGTAGCGCGACAGGTCCAGCGCGCGGCCGTAGTAGCGGATCTGCCGGCGCTCGCCGTCGATCTGGAACACGGGCGGTGCCGTGGACGCCGGCGCCGCCACCGCTGCGGGCGCAGGTGCGGGCGCAGGTGCACCGCCACCGCGCGCACTGCGCCGCAAGATGGTGCGCACGCGTGCCACCAGTTCGCGCGGCGAGAAGGGTTTGGCGATGTAGTCGTCGGCGCCCAGTTCCAGGCCCACCACGCGGTCGATCTCGTCGCTGCGCGCGGTCAGGAACAGCATGGGCACGGCGTCGGCGCCGGGCAGTTCGTGCAGCCGGCGAAACAGCGCGAAGCCATTCATGTCCGGGAGGCCCACGTCCAGGATCACCAGGGCCGGCACCTCGGCGCGAAACTGCACCAGCGCCTCACCGGCCGTGGCGCACCAGATCGGCGCATAGCCGTCGGCCCGCAGCACATAGCACAGCGTGTCGGCGATGCCGGATTCGTCCTCGGCGATCAGGATGCGGGGGCGGCTGTCGACGGCGGGCAGTGACATGGCGGCATGGTACCCAGCGCACCGTCCCACGCGGCGACCCGGCCCCGGCCTGTGCGGACTGCCGCGTCCTGCCGCACACTCTGGCCATGGCGACGCTTTTCGACATCCACCACACCACCACTTACCGCTACCGCAAGCCGGTGCGTTTCGGCTTGCACCGCGTGATGTTCCGCCCGCGCGACAGCCACGACCTGCGGGTGCTGGCCACCGACCTGCAGGTCAGCCCGCTGGCCACGGTGCGCTTGATCCAGGACCCGCATTCCAACTCGGTCGCGCTGGTGCAGCCGCTGGAGCAGGCCACCCTGCTCACCATCGTCTGCGCCTTCACGGTCGAGCATGTGCCGGCGGCGATGACGCATCTGCCGCTGGACGCCGCGGCCGAGCACCTGCCGTTCGCCTATGGGCTGCAGGACCGTTTCGACCTGGAGCACTACCTGCGCCCGCACCATGAAGACCCCGAGGGCGTGCTGATCCGCTGGGCTCAGCAGTTTTTGCGCAAGGACGAGCCCAACGGCACGCGCGAGACACTGACCCGCATGAACGCCTGGATCCACAAGGAGCTGAAGTACCAGGCGCGCGACGAGCAGGGCACCCAACCGCCGGTGCAGACGCTGGCGCTGGGGGCCGGCAGCTGCCGCGACTACGCGCTTCTGATGATGGAGGCGCTGCGCCGCCTGGGCGTGGCCACGCGCTTTGTGTCGGGTTACTTGTACGACCCGGCGCTGGACGCCGACACACAGAAGCCGGGCGAGAGCGTGGTGGGCGCCGGTGCCACGCACGCCTGGCTGCAGGCCTACCTGCCGGGCGCCGGTTGGCTGGCGTTCGACCCCACCAACAACCATGTGGGCAGCGGCCACCTGCTGCGCGTGGGCGTGGCGCGCGACCCGGCGTTCGCCGCACCGATCGCTGGCAGCTGGTTTGGCGAGGCCGATGCCTACGAGGGGCTGGAGGTGGTGGTCAAAGTGACGCGGCGGCGGCGGTAGACGCGCCGACTGCGGACGGGCGGGCCGCGGCGCCCTCGGGCGCTCGACGCCAGCCAACCGACCCTCGGCTGTCCTGCGGCGCAAGCCTCTTCGGGGCCGCCGGGCGAGGCTCAGGCCACCGCGACCTGTGCCGTCGGCGCCGTCGCATGCAGCCCCTGCACCAGCGGCTGGAAGCTGTCGGCCGTCGCCAGCGGCCAGTAGAGCTTGAACACGTTGTGCTGCGCGTCCAGCGGCCCCAGCAGGGCGCCCGGCTCCACGCGCGTGATCAGGTTGGACAGCAGCCGCACCTCGGTGTCGGAGATGCGCCGCACGATGTGGTGCGCCGTGATCTGCTGCGGGTGCGCCAGGCCCGCAGCCTGTATCAGTTCCTGCAGCGCATGCAACGTGCTGTGGTGGAAGTTGGTCACACGCTCGGCCTTGTTCGGCACCACCAGAGCCTGCTGGCGCCGCGGGTCCTGCGTGGTCACGCCGGTGGGGCAGTGGCCGGTGTGGCAGGTCTGGGCCTGGATGCAGCCCAGCGCCATCATGAAGCCGCGCGCCGCGTTGCACCAGTCCGCGCCCAGCGCCATCATGCGCGCGACGTCGAACGCAGTGACCACCTTGCCGGCGCAGCCTAGCTTGATGCGCTCGCGCAGGTTCACGCCGACCAGCGTGTTGTGCACCATCAGCAGGCCCTCTTGCAGCGGCGCGCCCACGTGGTCGATGAATTCGACCGGCGCCGCGCCGGTGCCGCCCTCGGCGCCGTCCACCACGATGAAGTCCGGCGTGATGCCGGTCGCCAGCATCGCCTTCACCAGCGCGAACCACTCCCAGGGGTGGCCGACGCAGAACTTGAAGCCCACCGGTTTGCCGCCGGACAGCCGGCGCAGCCGCGCGATGAACATCATCATCTCCACTGGCGTGCGAAAGGCGCTGTGCGCCGCTGGCGAGATGCAGTCCACGCCCACCGGCACACCGCGCGCCGCCGCGATCTCGGGCGTGACCTTGGCCCCGGGCAGCACGCCGCCGTGGCCGGGCTTGGCCCCCTGGCTGAGCTTGATCTCCACCATCTTCACCTGCGGGTCGCGGGCGTTGGCCGCGAAGCGCTCCTCGCTGAAGCTGCCGTCATCGGCGCGGCAGCCGAAGTAGCCAGAACCGATCTCCCAGATCAGGTCGCCACCGTGCACGCGGTGGTGCTGGCTGATCGAGCCCTCGCCCGTGTCGTGCGCGAAGCCGCCTTGCCGGGCCCCCTGGTTCAGCGCCAGGATGGCGTTGGCCGACAGCGAGCCGAAGCTCATCGCCGAGATGTTGAACACGCTGGCGCGGTAGGGCTGGGTGCAAGGGTCGGTGTGCGCGGGGGCCGTGATATCGCCGATGTCGATGCGAAAGTCGTGGCCCGCCAGGCGGGTCGGCTGCATGGAATGGTTGATCCACTCGTAGCCGCTCTGCGTCACATTCAGGTGCGTGCCGAACGGCCGGTTGTCCGGCTCGCCCTTGGCGCGCTGGTAGACCAGCGAGCGTTGCGCGCGAGAGAACGGCGCGGCCTCGGCGTCGCTCTCGATGAAGTACTGGCGGATCTCAGGCCGGATGAACTCGGCCAGGAAGCGCAGGTGGCCGATCACCGGGTAGTTGCGCAGGATCGCGTGGCGCTGCTGGCGCAGGTCGTGCACGCCGATGCCCACCAGCACCACGCCTGCGGCCAGCAGCGTCCAGCCGCGCCACAGGTCAGGCGCCAGCGCCACGGTGGCCAGGCCGGCCAGCAGCAACAGCACGCACCCGGCGAAGGCGGCGTAGCGCGTCGGGAACGGGGGGGTGGTCGAGGTCGCCATGGGATATACGGTGTCGTGAGCGGGGTGCCTATCATGACGCCCCCGCATGTCGCGCCGATCACCCACCACCTGCACGCCGCCATGAGCCCACGCATCCGCATCAGTTCCGGTTCCACCTTTGAAGAGCAAATGGCCTACAGCCGCGCTGTGGTCGACGGCGAGTGGGTGTTTGTGTCTGGCACCACCGGCTTCGACTACGCGGCGATGACCATCGATGACGACATCGTCGCGCAGACGGACCAGTGCTTTCGCAACATCGCCGACGCGTTGGCGCAGGCCGGCAGCAGCCTGGCCGACGTGGTGCGCGTGACCTATGTGCTGCCGGATGCCAGCTTGTTCCCGCAGTGCTGGCCGGTGATGCGCCAGTATCTGGGTGAGGTGAAGCCGGCCGCGATGATGATCAGCGCGGGGCTGGCCGATCCGCGCATGAAGATCGAGATCGAGGCGACGGCGCGCAGGCGGGGGTGAAGGTAGCGGCGACAGCGGCCTGTTCGAGCAGGCCATACTGAACCCACCAAAACTCTCAACCGCGTTGAGAGCATCGCAACCGCTGGCCGCGCAGCATTTCAAGGATGCCTACCAGCTCGAGTTTCTGGCTTTGCCGGAGCTGTACTCCGAGTCCGACCTGCACCGTGGCCTGCTGATGAATCTGGGCCGCTTTCTGACCGAGCTGGGGCGTGACTTCTGCTACATCGGCAGCGAGTACCCGGTGCAGGTGGGTGGGCAGGACTTTGCGCTGGACCTGCTGTTCTTCCACCGTGGGCTCAACTGCCTGGTAGCGATCGAACTGAAGGTCACGGCCTTCGAGCCCGAGCACCTGGGCAAGCTGAATTTCTATCTGGAAGCGCTGGACCGCGACGTGAAGAAGCCGCACGAGAACCCGACCATCGGCCTGCTGCTGTGCGCCAGCAAGGACAGCGAGGTGGTGGAATACGCGCTGAGCCGCACCTTGTCACCCGCGCTGGTGGCCCAGTACCAGACCCAGTTGCCGGACAAGCAGATGCTGGCGGCGAAGCTGCATGAGTTCTATGCGCTGAGTGCGTCGGAGGCATCGGCGCCAGAGGACGAACCCCGTGTCCGCAAGAAGAAAGATCGCGCATCTTGATCACCAGGCTCGTGCCGCATGCCGCCCCGCCACACTTCGTCGGGGACATGGTGCGCGATGCAGTAGCACCGCCGGGATCCGCTTCGGCACCTGGCAATCAGGGCTGCAGCGCCGCCTCCACCGCCAGCGCCACCGCCGCCAGCCGCGCGTCGTCGCCGTGCACCGATGACAACATCAGCCCCGCCGGCAGATCGCCCGGTGCGTGGCAGGGCAGGCTGAAGGAGCAGCCATCGAGGAAATTGATGGCGAAGGTGTTGCGCAGCAGCAGGCCGTTGGCTTTGAAGAAGGCCTCGTCCGTCGCCAGTGCCTCGATGGCCGGCGCCACGATGGGCACCGTCGGGCACAGCAGCGCGTCGAAGCCGTCCAGCGCGCGTGCCGTGCGGGCGATCCAGTCGCGGCGGCGGTCCTGCAGCGTCAGGTACTCGGCGGCGCTCACCGTCAGCCCCAGCTCGATGCGCGCGGCCACGCGCGGGTCGAAGTCGGCGCGGCGTGTGGCGATGCGCGCGCGGTGCACGCCGGCCGCCTCGATCGGTGACAGCCCGCCCGGCGCGTTGATCTGCGCGACCTCGGCCAGCTCGGCCAGCGTGATGTCGACCAGAGTCGCGCCGGCGGCCGACAGCCGGCTCGCCGCCCGCTCGAAGGCCTGGGCGACGGGCGCCTCGATGCCGTCGAACATCATCGTGCGCGGCACCGCCAGACGCAGGCCCTGCAGGGGGCGGCGCCGCACGTGCAGCGGCGTGTCGGCCAGCGCGGCATCGGCCACCAGGCAATCATCGACCGAGCGCGCCATGGCGCAGACCGTGTCCAGCGTGCGCGAGAGTTCGAACGCGCCGGTGCGCGGCGTGCGCGACTGCGTGCTTTTGAAGCCCACGATGCCGCACAGCGCGGCAGGGATGCGGATGGAGCCGCCTGTGTCCGAGCCCAGGCCCAGCACCGCCAGGCCCAGCGCCACCGAGACCGCCGCGCCAGACGACGAGCCGCCGGGGATGCGCGCCACATCGGGGTCGGCCGGGTTGCGCGGCGTGCCGTGGTGCGGGTTGATGCCCACGCCGGAGAAAGCGAACTCGGTCATGTTGGTCTTGCCGATGATGGCGGCGCCCTGCGCGCGCAGGCGCTGCACGGCCAGGCAGTCGTGCGTGGCGGGCGCCTCGCCGCGGCGCGCGATGGAGCCGGCGAGCGTCGTCTCGCCGGCCACGTCGTACAGGTCCTTCACGGTGACCGGCAGGCCGGCCAGGGGCGGCAGCTGCACGCCGGCCTGGCGTGCGGCATCGGCATGGCGGGCGGCGGCGAGTGCGGCGTCCGCGTAGAGCTTGGTGAAGACATGCCGGGCGGCGGGCGCGGTGGCGCCTTCGAGGGCATGGGTGACGAGGGCTTCGTGCGAGGCGTTGCCAGCGGCGAGGCGGGCGCGCAGGGCGGCGATGGTGGGTGCGGTCATGGGTTTGCTCCGTGTGAGGCCGCATCGTAGGGGCTCAGTGGTAGTCGTCGAGGCCCCGCATCACTGGCACGCCGCTTGCATCTCGTCATGTACACATGATTGGATGCGTCAAAGTGGTGCAAACCGAACTCGATCTGCTGGTGACCCCCGCCGCCTTGCCCACCGACGTGGCGAGCCTGCCTGCCAAGCCTGAGAACGCCTGGATCGCCAAGGCCCGCACGCCGCTGACGGGCGCGGCCACGGGCCCGCTGGCCGGCCTGTCGTTCGCGGCCAAGGACAACATCGACGCCGTGGGCTTTGCCACCACCGCCGCCTGCCCGGCCTTCGCCTACCAGCCTGCCGCACACGCCGGCGTGGTGCAGCGCCTGCTCGATGCCGGTGCCGCGCTGCACGGCAAGACCAACCTGGACCAGTTCGCCTGCGGCCTCAACGGCACGCGCTCGCCGTATGGTCCGGTGCCCAACGCCATCGACCCGGCGTATGTGTCCGGCGGCTCCAGTTCGGGCTCGGCCTACGTGGTCGCCACGGGCCAGGTCGACTTTGCGCTGGGCACGGACACAGCCGGCTCGGGCCGCGTGCCGGCGGGGCTCAACAACATCGTGGGCATCAAGCCGACCAAGGGGCTCATCAGCACACGCGGCGTGGTGCCGGCCGCGCAGAGCGTCGACTGCGTGTCGATCTTCGCGCGCACGGTGGACGTCGCCGCCCGCGTGCTGGCTGTGGCGGCCGGCTATGACGCGGCAGACCCTTACAGCCGCCGCATCGCGCCCAACAGCACGCCCCTGCCGGCCGCCTTCCGCTTCGGCGTGCCGGCGCCGCTGCAGTTCCATGGCGACGACGCTGCCGCCGCTGCGTTCGCCAATGCCGTTGCCCGCCTGCAGGCGCTGGGCGGCACGCCGGTGGCCATCGACTACACGCCGCTGGCCAGCGCCGCCGCGCTGCTGTATGAGAGCGCGCTGGTCGCCGAACGCTACGCCGCTGTGCGCGTTTTCGTCGACACGCACGAGGCGCAGATCGCTGAGCCCGTGCGCGGCATCCTCACCGCCGGCAAGGCCTACAGCGCCGCCGATCTGGTGGATGCCCAGACGCAGCTGCGCGCCTTCGGCCAGCAGGCTGCTGCCATGTGGGCCGGCATCGACGTGCTGCTGGTGCCCACTGCGCCCACGCACTACACGGTTGAGCAAATGCAGGCGGACCCCGTGGCGCTGAACCGCAACCTGGGCACCTACACCAACTTCGTCAACCTGCTGGACTACGCCGCCATCTCGGTGCCCAGCAGCCTGCGGCCCGATGGCCTGCCGTTCGGCATCACGCTGATCGGCCCGGGCGGCAGCGACTGGCAGCTGGCCGACCTGGGCCAGCGCTACCACCATGCCACGGGCCTGCTGCAGGGCGCAACCGGTGAAGCTTTGCCAGCGCCCACGCCGATTGCCGCGCTGTCGGCCCCAGGCCGCACGGTGGACGTGGTTGTCGTCGGCGCGCACCTGGCCGGCCTGCCGCTGAACAGCCAGCTGACCGAACGCAGCGCCTGGCTGCTGCGCAGCACCACCACCGCCCCGGACTACCGGCTCTACGCCTTGCCCGGCACCGTGCCGCCCAAACCCGGCCTGTTGCGCGTGGCGCCGGGCGAGGGCGCGGCGATCGCGGTCGAGGTCTGGCGCATGCCGCTGGCGGCCTACGGCAGCTTCGTCGCGCTGATCCCGCCGCCGCTGGGCATCGGCACGCTCAAGCTGGCCGACGGCAGCCAGGCCCAGGGTTTCGTCTGCGAACCGCAGGCGCTCGCGGGTGCGCAGGACATCAGCCGCTTCGGCGGCTGGCGCGCCTTTTTGCAGCATGGCCAGGCGCAGCAGTAGCGCCCAGCGGCCACCGCAACCACCACCGATTGTTGTCAGGGAGAGTTCGATGTCTTCAGCTTCCAGGTTCCCCATGTCATCGCGCCGCCGCGTGCTGCAGCAGGCCGGCGCCGGCGCCGCACTGGCACTGCTCGGCGCACCCGCCGTGCGTGCCCAGGCCGGCCCCAAGCTGCGCATCGGCTACTGGCCCATCGCGGCCGGCCTGCCGTTCTATGCGGCGGTCGAGCTGGGCTACTTCAAAGAGGCCGGCCTGAGCGTGGAGGCGCTCAAGTTCGCCGGCGCCCAGCAGATCATGGAAGGCATGCTGTCCGACCGCTGCGACGGCAGCGCCAACGGCACCGGCTCGGCCAACATCGCCATCGGCGAGATCGCCGCGCCGGGCAGCTTCAAGATCTTCTGCTCCAACCCCAGCAACGCCAAGAACGTGCTGGACGAAGTCATCGTGCCGGCCGCCAGCCCGGCCAAGGTGATGGCCGACCTCAAGGGCAAGCGCGTGGGCTCGGGCCCCGGCATCCAGAACGTGACGCTGGCCAAGACCGTGCTCGAACGTGGCGGTGCGACCGGCGCAACCGTGGTGGAGCTGCCCATCGGCCAGCACGTCGCGGCGCTGGCGGCGGGGCAGCTGGACGGTTGCTACACGCTGGAGCCCACCGGCACCATCGGCCGTTTGAACGGCACGACCAAGGTGCTGGAGGCCGGCGTCGTCGCCAAGTACGTGCTCGGCGACCCGATGGCGCCCTGGTTCGGCGGTTCGGCTTCGCTCACCTCGGCCTTCATCAAGAAGAACCCGGCCGAGGCCAAGACATTCATCACCGCCTATGCCAAAGGCGTGGCCTACGTGCGCAGCAAGCCGGCCGAGGCACGCCAGTACCTCAAGGGCTACACCGCCATCGAAGGCGCGCTCACGGCCGAGGTGCCGCTGGCCGCGTACATGATGTACGACGAATTCAAACCGGCAGATGTCGCGCACTTCCAGAAGTTCTTCGACCTGTTCAGCGAGAAGGGCATCTTCAGCTCGCGGCTGATGGTTGATTCCATGCTCTACAAGGGTTGAGCGTCGTGGCCGCCACCCCCGCCGCCGCCAAGCCCTGGACGCCGCCTGCGGCCCAGGCCGCCACCGCGCCGCCGCGTGAACCCATGTGGAACAAGGCGCTGCCCTTCATCGGGCCGATGGTGCTGTTCATCCTGTGGGACCTGGCGGTGCGCACCGGCATGATCAAGGCGCTGCTGTTGCCGCCGCCGCTGGACGCACTCGGCGCGCTGGTCAACGGCCTGTTCGGCGGGCCGCTGCTGAAGGATTTCGTGGTCACCGTGTGGCGCACGCTGCAGGCCTTCCTGATCGCCGCTGCCGTTGGCATGCCGCTGGGCGTACTGCTCGGCAGCAACGAGAAGGCGTATCGCAGCGTTGAATTTCTGATCGACTTCTTCCGCTCAACGCCTTCGTCGGCGCTGATCCCGTTGTTCCTGATGATCTTCGGCGTGTCCGACGTGAACAAGGTCGCCATCGCTGCCTTCGGCGCCTTCCTCATCGTCGTGTTCAACAGCGCCTACGGCGTCATCAATGCGCGCAAGCAGCGGGTCATGGCGGCCAAGGTGATGGGCGCCACGCGCTGGCAGGTGTTCAAGGACGTGTTGATCTGGGAGAGCCTGCAGCCCAGCTTCGTCGGCCTGCGCTCTGCCGTGTCGATGGCGCTGGTGATCGTCATCGTGGCCGAGATGTTCATCGGCGCCGACAGCGGGCTGGGCAACCGCATCATCAACTCGCAACAGGTCATGAACGTGAAGGACATGTATGCGTCCATCCTCGCGGCCGGCGCGCTCGGCTATGCGCTGAACATCCTGTTCCTGATGCTGGAGCGCAAGATCGTGCATTGGAGTGGCCGATGAGTGCCGTCCTCAACGCCTCCGTCATTGCCGACGTTCCGAAGCCGGCCTTCCAGCCCGGCCCGGCCGGCACACACATCACCATCCGCGGCCTCACAAAATACTTCGCGGGTTGGCCGCTGTACGAGAACTTCGACCTCGACATCCCCAAGCACAAGATCGTGTCGGTGTTCGGCCCCAACGGCTGCGGCAAGAGCACGCTGATCAACATGATCGCCGGGCTGATCCCCATCGACGCGGGCGAGATCCTGTTCGACGGCAAGAGCCTCAAAGACACCAAGATCGGCTACGTGTTCCAGAACTACCGCGAGGCCATGTTCCCGTGGATGCGCACCATCGACAACATCGCCTACCCGCTCAAGCTGGAAGGCAAGAGCAAGGCCGAGGTGGACCGGCGCATGGCCGAGCTGGTGGCCAGCTTCGACGTGAAGTTCGACCTGAACCGCTTCCCCTACGAACTGTCGGGCGGGCAGCAGCAGACGGCCTCCATCATGCGGGCGCTGGCGCCGAACCCCGAGGTGCTGTTCCTCGATGAGCCGTTCTCGGCGCTGGACTTCGAGATGACGCTGTTCATCCGCGAGAAGCTGCAAGAGGTCTTCATGCAGACCGGCACCACCATGCTGCTGGTCTCGCACGATCTCGAAGAAGCCGTGTACCTGGCCGACCAGGTGCTGCTGCTGACCAAACGGCCGACCAAGGTGGCCGAGATCCTGCCCTACGACGACCCGCGTCCGCGCACGGTGGAGACGCTGTCGGAGTCGAGCTTCATCAGCGCGAAGAAGCGCAGCCTGGAGATTTTTCAGCGGGAGGTGCGGCGATGACGCCCACGCAGATCGAAGCCTATGTGGACGCGGCGGCAGCAGCGCTCGACTTGCCGTTGGCGGCCGAGCACCGGCCCGGCGTGCTGCAGTTCTTCGCGTTGGCTGCCGGCATGGCGGCTGCGGTGGATAGCGTCGCGCTGGTGCCGCATGACGAGAGCGCTGTGCACTTTTGGCCGGAGACGTTGGAATGAGACGATCCCAAAGGAACGTGCCAGGGACGTGTGGCAAGCCTTGTGCGCGGCCGGACCTAAGAGAGAGGCTCGACCACGCTTCGGGGTGGGACCACGCCGACGGTGTAGTCCACTCCGCGAATGTCCCCCGGCCTTGCCCGCCTTGCCGGCCTGCGGCCGGAAAGGCGGGCAAGGCCTCCTCCTTGATTTCGCTGCGTAGACCACACCATCGTCGTGTTCCGCCAGCGCTGTGCTTTGTCGGGCAGCACGACACGCCGTGGTCAGGGCCGAGGGTATCGGGTGGCTTTCGCAGCGAAATAAAGGCGGAGGTACGCGCCCTGCGCGGACCGGGGGACATTCGCGGAGAAAGCTACCCGGTGGCCTCGGCCCGCGCGACCGCTTTCACCTCGGCCGGAGCCCTGACATGACCGACGCCTCCACCCTGCTCCAGGCAGACGCCGTGACCATGGCCCAGGCAGTGCGCACCCGTACCGTCACGGCCACGGCCTTGGCCGAAGCCAGCCTGGCCCGCATCGCCGCAACCGATGGCCGCGTCAACGCCTTCACCGACGTCGTGCGTGAGCGTGCGTTGCAGCGCGCCGCCATGCTGGACCAGTTGGGCGACACGTTGGGGTTGCCCCTTTTGGGTGTGCCGTTCGCCGTCAAGAACCTCTTTGACATCGCCGGCCTGCGCACATTGGCCGGCTCCATGATCGAGCGCGACGCGGCCCCCGCCAGCGGCGACGCCGTGCTCGTGCAGCGTCTGGAGGCGGCCGGCGCGGTGCTCGTCGGCGCGCTGAACATGGACGAGTACGCCTACGGCTTCACCACCGAGAACAGCCACGAAGGCCCGTGCCGCAACCCCCACGACCTGACGCGCGTGTCGGGTGGATCGTCCGGCGGCTCGGGCGCGGCAGTGGCCGCCGGGCAGGTGCCGATCACGCTGGGCTCGGACACGAACGGCTCGATTCGCGTGCCGGCCTCGCTGTGCGGCGTGTTCGGCTTGAAGCCTACCTTCGGCCGGCTGCCGCGCACTGCCACCTATCCGTTCATCTCCAGCCTGGACCACCTGGGCCCGTTTGCCCGCTCGGTGCGCGATCTGGCGCTGAGCTATGACGCCATGCAGGGGCCGGAGACCGGCGCGCTGCGCGACCCCGGCTGCGCACAGCGTGCGGCGGAACCGGTGACGCCGCTGCTGGGCCATGGCATCGCCGGCCTGCAGGACCTTCGCGTGGGCGTGTTGGGCGGCTGGTTCCACGACAACGCATTGCCCGAGGCTCAAGCCGCCGTGCGCACCGTGGCCCAGGCGCTGGGCGCGACGCAAACCGTGGAGCTGCCGATGGTCGAGGCCGGCCGCGCGGCCGCTTTCCTGATCACGAATGCCGAAGCCGGCTCGTTGCACCTGGAAGATCTGCGCCGCCGCGCGCAGGACTTCGAGCCCCACTCGCGCGACCGCTTTCTGGCCGGTGCGCTGCTGCCTGCGGCCTGGGTCGCCCGTGCGCAGCGGGTGCGTCGCTTGTACGCGCAGGCGGCAGCCCGTGTGTTCGCCGATTACGACCTGCTGCTGGCGCCGTCTACACCCTGCGCCGCCACCCCGATCGGCACCGAGACGCTGCGGATCGGTGAGCGCGTGTTGCCACTGCGGCCCAGCATGGGGCTGTTGACCCAGCCGATCTCGTGCATCGGCCTGCCGGTCTGCGCTGTGCCGGTGTGGGGTGCGCATGCGTCCATGCCCATCGGCGTGCAGCTGATCGCCGCGCCCTGGCGCGAAGACATCGCGCTGCGTGCTGCGGCTGCCTTGGAAAGCCTCGGCGTGGTGCGCGCGCCTGTGGCGGCGCTCTGAAATGACGCAGCCACGTTCAGCGCCCACAAGACATGCCCACTGAGAACCACATGACCCACGACATCAACCTACCCGACGTGCTGGCCGAAGTGACAGCCGTCTTCGCTGAATACGAAGACGCCCTCGTCCACAACAAGGTCGAGGTGCTGGACGCACTCTTCTGGGACAGCCCGCACACGCTGCGCTACGGCGCAGCCGAAAACTTGTATGGCTTTGCCGCCATCCAGGCGTTCCGCGCGGGGCGCTCGGCGCAAGGGCTGGCGCGCAGCGTGACGCACACCGTCATCACCACCTACGGCCGCGACTTCGCCACCACCAACATCGAATTCCGCCGTGTCGGTAGCGAAAAGCTGGGCCGCCAGAGCCAGACCTGGCTGCGCCTGCCAGAAGGCTGGCGTGTGGTGGCTGCCCACGTCAGTTTGATTGACGCCGCATGAATCCCGGCACGCAACTTGCGCACGCCAGCGCCAGCCACCAGACGCCCGCCAGCGTCCCTCTTTCTCACCTTGCCTGACCCCACCCATCGACCGGAGAACGCCATGGCCCTGCACCACCTGAACCGCCGCGAATCCCTCAAATCCCTGGCCGCACTCGGCGCTGCCGGCACGCTCGGCGGCCTGCACGGCCTGGCCGCGGCGCAGGCGCCGATGACCATCGGCGTGATCTACGTCGGCCCGCGCGACGACTACGGCTACAACCAGGCCCATGCGCAGGCCGCGGCCGAGGTCAAGAAGATGCCTGGCATCAAGGTCGTCGAAGAAGAAAACGTGCCCGAGACCGCCGCCGTGCAAAAGAGCATGACCGGCATGGTTGCGCAGGACGGCGCCAAGCTGTTGTTCCCCACCTCGTTCGGCTACTTCGACCCGCACCTGCTGGCACTGGCCACCAAGTACCCCGACGTGCGCTTCTCGCATTGCGGCGGCATGTGGACCGAGGGCAAGCACCCCAAGAACGCCGGCAGCTTCTTCGGCTACATCGATGAGGCGCAGTTTCTGAACGGCGTGGTCGCCGGCCATTTGAGCAAGAGCGGCAAGATCGCCTTCGTCGCGGCCAAGCCGATTCCGCAGGTGCTGCGCAACATCAATGCCTTCACGCTGGGCGCGCGCTCGGTCAAGCCGGGCATCGCCTGCAGCGTGATCTTCACCGGCGACTGGTCCATGGCCGTCAAGGAGGCCGAGGCCACCAACAGCCTGGCCGACCAGGGCTGCGACGTGTTCACCATGCATGTGGATGGCCCCAAGGTGATCGTCGAGACCGCAGCCAAGCGCGGCAAGATGGTGTGCGGCTACCACGCCAGCCAGGCCAAGCTGGCGCCCCAGGCCTACCTGACGGGTGCCGAGTGGAACTGGATCACCGCCTACAAGACCACCATCGACGCCGCCCGCAGCGGCAAGCCGCACCCCAACTTCCTGCGCGGCGGCCTGAAGGAAGGCTTCGTGAAGATGTCCGCCTACGGCCCGGCCGTGACCGATGCCGCCAAGAAGCAGGCCGAGGACACGAAGGCCAAGATGCTCGCGGGCAGCTTCGACATCTTCAAGGGCCCGCTGAAGGACAACAAGGGCAAGGAGGTCATCGCCGCCGGCAAGGTCTTCAAGCAGACCGACCTGGAGCTGGAGAAGATGAACTACCTGGTCGAAGGCGTGCAGGGCAGTTTTTGATGACATCCCCCAGGCTCCGCGCACTGCGTGTCGCTCCGCCAACCCCCTTTGCAAGGGGGCAACACCAGCGGCCCGGCGAAGCCGGTTCCGCGGTGTTTCTGGAACTGAATGCGCAAGCCGCGCCGGGTCCGGCGGCGCACCTACGCTGAAAGTTGAAATGCCATGAACTCGCTCGCCAAAGACATTGGCCTGCCGGTCTTCGCCATCGCGGCGGCGCTGCTGCTGTTCGGCATCTTCGTCGCGTTCGCCGGCGTCGACCCGATCGAGGTCTGGACGCTGCTGTTCAAGGGCGCGTTCGGCGACTGGTTCTCCTGGCAGAACACGCTGCAGCGTGCCGCGCCGCTGATGCTGACGGCCCTGTGCGTGGCCATTCCCGCGCGGGCCGGGCTGGTCATCATCGGCGGCGAGGGCGCGCTGGTGCTGGGCGGGCTTGGCTGCGCCGCGCTGCCGTATCTGATGCCGCTGCCGGCCAACGTGGTGGGCACGGTGCTGGTCTGCGCGGCCGGTGCCCTGTGCGGTGCGCTGTGGATCGCGCTGGCCGGCTGGCTGCGGCAATACCGGGGCATCAACGAGACCATCAGCAGCCTGCTGCTGGCCTATGTGGCGATCGGCCTGTTCAAGCACCTGGTCGAGGGCGCGCTGCGCGACCCGGCCAGCCTGAACAAGCCGTCCACGCTGGCGCTGGACGAAGGCGTGCGCATCGGCGGCATGTTCGGCTCTGATGTGCACTGGGGCCTGGCCATCGGCATCGTCGCCTGCCTGGCGTTCTGGGTGTGGCTGCGCAGCACGGCGTCGGGTTTCTCGGTGCGCGTGGTCGGCGGCAACCCGCGCACGGCGCAGCTCATGGGGCTGCCGGCCTCGCGGCTGATTCTGGTGGCGTGTGCGCTGGGCGGTGCCTGCGCCGGGCTGGCCGGCGCGGTCGAGGTCGCGGCCGTGCACACCAATGCCAACGCCTCGCTGATCGCCAGCTACGGCTACGCCGGCATCCTGGTGGCGTTCATGGCACGGCACAACCCCATCGCCATCATCCCGGTGGCGATTCTGTTCGGTGGCTTCGGCGCGGCCGGCAGCCTGCTGCAGCGGCGTGTGGGGCTGCCCGATGCATCGGTGCTGGTGCTGCAGGGCATGGCGTTCGTGCTGATCCTGGCCAGCGAAGCCTTGCGCGGTGTGGCCGGCAAGGCTGTGCTGGCCAAGCTGTTCGCACGGCCCTATGAGGAGTTGGAGCTGCGGCCGGCGCAGGCGGCCACGCTGAAGGAGGCGGCGGTATGACCGAAGACCAATGGATCGCCCTCGTAGCCGCCATCGTCGGCGGTGCGCTGCGCGTCGGCGTGCCGTTCCTGTTCGTGAGCCTGGGCGAATGCCTGACGGAGAAAGCCGGCCGCATCAACCTGGGGCTGGAGGGCGTGCTGGTGCTCTCTGCCATGGCGGCCTTCGGCGGGGCCTACTGGAGCGGCTCGCCCTGGATCGGCGTGCTCATCGGCGCGCTGACGGGCGCCGCGCTGGCGACGTTGCACGGCGTGCTGTGCTCGCTGCCGGGCGTCAACGACGTGGCCACCGGCATCGCGCTCATGCTGTTGGGCACGGGGCTGGCGTTCTACCTGGGTAAGCCGCTGATCCAGCCGCAGGCGCCGCAGCTGCCGGCGATTGCGCTGGGCGGCTGGAGCGATTCGCCCGTGGTGCAGGCGGCGCTGCAGATCAACGCGCTGCTGCCCGTCGGCATCGTGCTGGCGCTGCTGATGGGCTGGGCCTTCGGGCGCACACGCGCCGGCCTGCTGGTGCGGCTGGCGGGCGACTCGGCCAACGCCACGCGCGCGCTCGGCTATTCGGTCAACGGCATCCGCATCGCGTCCACGGCAGCTGGTGGTGCCATCGCGGGGCTGGGCGGCGCCTCGCTGACGCTGTTCTACCCGGGCAGCTGGAACGAAGGCATCTCCAGCGGCCAGGGCTTGATCGCCGTGGCGCTGGTCATCTTCGCGCGCTGGAGCCCCATCCGCTGCGTCGGCGCGGCGCTGCTGTTCGGCGGCGCCGGCGCCATCGGCCCGGCCATGCAGTCCATCGGTGTCAGCTATGGCTACCACCTGTTCAACACCGTGCCCTATGTGCTGACGCTGTTGATTCTGGTGATCACCTGCAAGCCCGGTGCCGTGGCGACGGGCAGCCCCGGCGAGCTGTCTTCGGCACGATGAAAAGGATCACGCCATGAGTGGACTCGGTGGATTGAACAAGTCGAAGGCCGGCGTGGTGCTGGGCCTGGTGCAACTGCAGTTGCCGGTGGTGGTGACGCCGCAGGATCTGGCGGCGCAGACACTGCGCATCTGCGAGCTGGTCGGCAAGGCGCGCCGCAACCTGTCGACGATGGACCTGGTGGTGTTCCCCGAGTACGCGCTGCACGGCCTGTCGATGGACACCAACCCCGCCATCATGTGCACGCTGGACGGGCCGGAGGTGGCGGCCTTCAAGGCGGCCTGCGTGGAGCACCGCATCTGGGGCTGTTTTTCCATCATGGAAGCCAACCCCGGCGGCAACCCCTACAACAGCGGCCTCGTCATCGACGACCTGGGGGCCATCCAGCTCTACTACCGCAAGCTGCACCCCTGGGTGCCGGTCGAGCCCTGGGAGCCGGGCAACCTGGGCGTGCCGGTGTGCGTGGGGCCGAACGGCGTCAAGCTGTCGCTCATCATCTGCCATGACGGCATGTTCCCCGAGATGGCGCGCGAGGCCGCGTACAAGGGCGCAGAGGTCATCTTGCGCACGGCCGGGTACACCGCGCCCATCCGCCACGCGTGGCGGATCACGAACCAGAGCAACGCGTTTCAGAACCTCGCCTACACCGCCAGCGTGTGCATGTGCGGCAGCGACGGCAGCTTCGATTCCATGGGCCAGGGCATGTTCTGCAGCTTCGACGGCACCGTCATGGTGGAGGGCGGCGGCCGGCCCGATGAGATCGTCACCGCCGAGCTGCGGCCCGACCTGGTGCGCGAGGCGCGCGCCGGCTGGGGCGTGGAGAACAACCCCTACCAGCTCTGGCACCGTGGCTACGTGGCGGTGCAGGGCGGCGCGCAGGACTGCCCGTACACGTTCATGCAGGACATGGTGGCGGGGCGCTACCGGTTGCCGTGGGCGGACACGGTGCAGGTGACGGACGGCACATCTTGCGGCTTCGCGCCGCCGACGCGGCCGTACGGCGGCGACGGCATCAACCCGGTGATGGACCCAGCACCACCGGCTTTGCGAAAGGTGGCATGACATGAACGTCGGCCTCGACACCGCTGCCAGCCGCCACGTCCGCGCGAACCCCTACGCCTGGCCGTACGACGGCAGCCTGCGCGCCGACAACACCGCGCTGATCGTCATCGACATGCAGACCGACTTCTGCGGCAAGGGTGGCTATGTGGACGTGATGGGCTACGACCTGTCGCTGACGCAGGCGCCCATCGCGCCGATCCGCCGGCTGTTGGAAGTGATGCGGCCACTGGGCTACACCATCATCCACACCCGCGAAGGCCACCGGCCCGACCTGTCGGACCTGCCGGCCAACAAGCGCTGGCGTTCGCGACAGATCGGCAAAGATGGCCTGGGCATCGGCGACGCCGGCCCCTGCGGCCGCATCCTCGTGCGCGGCGAGCCTGGCTGGCAGATCATTCCCGAGCTGGCGCCACTGCCCGGCGAGATCGTCATCGACAAGCCCGGCAAGGGCTCGTTCTACGCGACCGATCTGGAGATGGTGCTGCGCACGCGCGGCATCACCAACCTCATCCTCGCCGGCATCACCACCGACGTCTGCGTGCACACCACCATGCGCGACGCCAACGACCGCGGTTTCGAATGCCTGCTGCTGTCGGACTGCACGGCCGCCACCGACCCGGCCAACCACCAGGCCGCATTGAACATGGTCACGATGCAGGGCGGCGTGTTTGGCGCGCACGCCGCGTCGGCCGCATTGCTGGAGGCTTTGGCATGACCGCCACGCACATCGCTTCGCGGATCGTTGCGCCCCAAGGGGTTGCTGATGTGCCTTCGGGCCGCCGGAAGGCAGCGACATGATCGCCCCCGTCACGCCAACGCCCTCTGGCGCGGGCGCTCTTGCGCTGGAAACCTACGACCTGACCAAGCGCTTCGGCAGCTTCACGGCCATGGACCGCGTGAACATGCGCGTGGAGGCCGGCACCGTGCATGCGCTGCTGGGCGAGAACGGCGCGGGCAAGAGCACGCTGGTCAAGTGCGTGGCCGGCTTCCAGCAGGCCGAGGAAGGCGCCATCCTGATCGACGGCCGCGAGCGCGACATCGCCAACCCGATCGTCGCGCGGGCGCTGGGCATCGGCATGGTCTACCAGCACTTCACGCTGGCGCCCGGCATGACGGTGGCCGAAAACCTGCTGCTGGCCGGCGGCGACACACCGGCCGTCATCGACTGGAAGGCCAAGCGCGCCGAACTGCAGGCCTTCCTCGCGACCACGCCGTTCACGCTGGATCTGGACGCGCGGCCGGCCGAGCTGGCCGCTGGCGAGAAGCAGAAGCTCGAACTGCTCAAGCAGCTCTACCTGAAGCCGCGCCTGTTGATCCTGGACGAGCCCACCTCCGTGCTGACGCCGCAGGAGGCCGACGAGGTGCTGGGCCATGTGCGCGCGTTCGCGCAGAGCGGGCGCTGCACCGTGCTCATCATCACGCACAAGTTCCGCGAGGTCATGGCCTATACCGACGCCGTGACCGTGCTGCGCCGGGGCAAGGCCGTGCACCACTGCCGCGTGGCCGAGACCGACCCGGCCCGCCTTGCTGCCGCGATGATGGGCGAGGCGGCGACGCCGGCCGAGGTCTTGCATGCCGAGTCGGACCACGGCGCCGCCGCCGGGCGCGCACCGGTGCCGGCCGGGGCGCGCGAGGCGCTGCAGGTGCAGGGCCTCTCGGCCATGGGCGACCGTGGCACGTTGGCCGTGCACGAAGTGGCCTTGACGGTCAAGAGCGGCGAAATCCTGGGCGTGGCCGGCGTTTCCGGCAACGGCCAGCGTGAGTTGGTCGAGGCGCTCGTGGGCCAGCGCCCGCGCCATGCCGGCAGCGTGCGTGTGATGGGCGAGGCCTACGGTGCGCGCCGCAGCGAAAACGGCCGGCTGAAGGTGCGCAGCCTGCCCGAGGAGCCATTGCGCAATGCCTGCGTGGGGGACCTGTCGGTCGCCGAAAACATGGCGCTGCGCGACTACGACCAGCCGCCCCTGTCATCCGGCGGCTGGCTACGCTTCGGCCAATGGAAGCGCCGCGCGCGCGAGTGGATCGCCGAGTACGGCGTGAAGACGCAGGGCGAGGGCGCGCCCATCAAGAGCCTGTCGGGCGGCAACGTGCAGCGCGCCGTGCTGGCGCGCGAGCTGGCCGGCGACATCAACGTGCTGATCGCCGCCAACCCGGTGTTCGGCCTGGACTTCGCCGCCGTGCGCGAGATCCACAGCCGCATCGTGCAGGTGCGGGACAAGGGCGGCGCGGTGCTGCTGGTCAGCGAAGACCTGGACGAGCTGCTGGAGCTGTCGGACCGCATCGTGGTCATGAGCGAAGGCCGCATCGTGTACGAGACCCCGGCGGCTAGTGCAGAGCGCCATGTTCTCGGCGCCCACATGGGCGGCGGACATTAGCAATGGCACCCCCCAGTCTGCGCGCTGCGCCCTCCGCCAACCCCCTCTGGCTGCGCGATGGGGGCGCCGCCAACGGCCTGGCAGAGCCAGTTCCGCGGCGGCCCTGGCTTCTGCCCCGCTTGCGTGTCGAGCGTTCTGTGCCTGTGCAGCCCTGTTGTGAAGGATTCAGAAAATGAGCTCAGGCGAAGTGCACGACGCACCCACCCTCGTGGTCGAGGCCCAACCTTTCGACTTCGCGTTCGAGATGGCCAGCACGGCGCTGGTCATCATCGACATGCAGCGCGACTTCATCGAGCCGGGCGGCTTCGGCGCCAGCCTGGGCAACGACGTGAGCCTGCTGGCCGCCATCGTGCCGGCCTGCCGCGCCGTCCTCCAGGCCTGGCGCGCCAAGGGTGGCCTGGTGCTGCACACGCGCGAGGCGCACCGGCCCGATCTGCGCGACTGCCCGCCAGCCAAGCGGCTGCGCGGCAACCCCAGTCTGCGCATCGGCGACCCAGGGCCCATGGGCCGCGTGCTGGTGTCCGGTGAGCCCGGCGTGCAGATCATCCGCGCGCTGGCGCCGCTGCCCGGCGAGATCGTGGTCGACAAGCCGGGCAAGGGTATGTTCTACGCCACGCCGGTGCAGAACCTGCTGCAGCAGGCCGGCATCCGTTCCCTGGTGTTCATGGGCGTGACGACCGAGGTCTGCGTGCAGACCAGCATGCGCGAGGCCAACGACCGGGGCTACGAATGCCTGGTGCTGGAGGATTGCACCGAGAGCTACTTCCCCGCGTTCAAGGCGGCGGCGCTGGACATGATCCGCGCCCAGGGCGCCATCGTCGGCTGGACGGCCACCAGCGCCGCGCTGCAGGCGGCACTGCATTCGGAGTAAGGTCGCGGCTTCGTCCATTTCCGACTCGACGCGCCTCGTGCCCTCCACCGTCACCAAGAAGCCGCAGTCTGCCCCGGCCCCTGCATTTCGCTCGCGCGCGGACGAGGTCTACGAACAGCTCAAGCGCGACGTGGCCGACTTCCAGCTGGTGCCGGGCGACCGCTTCACCGAGAACGAAATCAGCGAGCGGCTGGGCGTGTCACGCACGCCGGTGCGCCAGGCCCTGTTCAGGCTGCAGCAGGAGGGCTTCGTCGAGGTGCTCTTCCGTGCTGGCTGGCGCGTGCTGCCATTCGACTTCGACCAGTTCGAGCAGCTTTACGACTTGCGCATGGTGCTGGAGACCACCGCCGTGCACCGATTGTGCGAGGACGCCCTGCGCGTCGACCATGCGCTGCTCGACGCACTGGCCGCGATCTGGATGGTGCCGCTGGCCGAGCGCAGCAGCGACATGGGCCAGGTCTCGCAGTGGGACGAAGAGTTCCACTGCCAACTGGTCGCAGCCGCCGGCAACGGCGAGATGGCCCGCGTGCACCGCGAGGTGACGGAGCGCATCCGCATCATCCGCCGGCTCGACTTCACGCAGCAGCCGCGCATCGACGCGACCTACGAAGAGCACATCAAGATCCTGCAGGCCGTGCAGCGCAAGCGCGGCGACCAGGCCGCCATGCTGCTGCGCGCCCACATCGAAACCAGCCAGGCCGAGGTGCGCAAGATCACGCTGCACCAGGTGCATCTGGCGCGGCAAGCGGGCTATAGCGGCGCACGGTAGACATTTTGTCGGCCTTGGCCCTGGCAAGCCGCGCCGCCATCGGCCGCAGAGCAGGCCCTGCCAGGCGAAGCCGCCTGGGGGTTGTGCGTCATACCCCAGCCTGCCCCCCGCGGCCCTGCGCCTTGGCCTTGTAGAGCATGGCGTCGGCACGGACCAGCAGCTCGGGCCAGCCCTGTTGCCGGTCCACGATCAGGGCCGTGCCCACGCTGGCACCGATCGACAGTTGCAGCGCACCGTACGAGAAGGGCAGGTGCGCGGCGGCCAGGATCTTGTCGGCCAGCGCCTGCACCGGCCCGGCTTTGCGCACGCCGGCCAGCACCACGGCGAATTCGTCACCGCCCAGCCGTGCCACGGCATCGATCGGGCGCACCAGGCCGCGCAGCCGCTCGGCGAAGTCGCGCAGCACCGCGTCGCCGGCTGGGTGGCCGTGCTGGTCGTTCACGGCCTTGAAATGGTCCAGGTCGATGCACAGCAAGGCCAGCGCCTCGCCGCCGGGCGCGGTCGCCTGATGCTGCATCCAGGCTTCGAAGCCGGCGCGGTTCAACAGACCGGTCAGCGGGTCGCGCTGGCTCAGATCGAGCAGGCGCAGGGCCTCGCGCCGGTGCTGGGTGATGTCCTGCGCCACGAACACGAAGCCATCCAGTGCGCCGCTGTCCAGCCGCAACGGAATGCAGCTGGCGGCCAGGTGCTGGATGGCGCGGTCGGGGAAGTGCAGCTCGTGCTCCTGCGTCTCGCCGGCCATGGCGAGCGCCATGCGTGGCTGCAGCAGCTCGAACTCGGCAGGGCGCAGCACATCCTGCACCTGGCGGCCGGTCACGTCCTCACGCGACAGGCCGTGCCAGCCCGCGAACGCGCTGTTGACGAAGCGGTAGCACCAATCGGTCCCCACCACCGCGACCATGGCCGGCACGACCTCGGCCACCGAATGCAGCGTGGCGGTCTGGCGCAACAGAGCGCGCTCGGTCTCGCTGCGCGCGGTGATGTCGATGCCGATCGTGAACATGCCGCGCACCGTTCCATCGTCGGCCAGGTCCGGGATCAACTGGCTGTCGATGCGTCGCAGCTGGCCGTCCACCTGGTCATCGAATTCGAAATGCTGCGGTTGGCCGGCCAGCGCCAGTTCGGCACGCGCGCGCACCTGCGGGTCGGGCTCGCGGTGCAGCAGCGCGCTGCGGGTCTGGCCCATCACCTCGTTGCGTTGGCGGCCGAAGCGTTCGGCCTGCGCGCGGTTGGCAAAACGGTACCTTCTGTCCTGGTCCACATAGGCGATGCGCGCGGGCAGGCTGTCGGTGATCTGGCGCAAAAAGCGCTCGCTGGCGGCCAGCCGCATCTCGGCCAGCTTGCGGGCGGTCACGTCGCGGCCGACCGAGTGCAGCATCACCCGGCCGTGCGCGTCCGGCCGGCAGGCGTTGGTCCAGGAGATCCAGCGCTCTGCACCATCCGGCTCGACCATGCGGTTCTCGCCGGCACCGGCCTCGCCGCTGGCCAGCACGTGGTGCAACATCGCGCGCACCTGCCCGCGGTCGGCCGCGTGCACGTAGTCGAACAGGTTGGCGCCCAGCATCTGCTGCGGCGTGCGGCCCAGGTGGGTGGCATAGGCTTGGTTGACATAGACCAGGGTGCCGTCGGGGCGCGACAGCGCCACCAGTTCGGACTGCCCGTCCAGCACCGCGCGATGCTGCGCCTCGCTTTCGGCCAGGATCATCTCGTGTGCGCTGCGCACCGCCAACGAACGCTCGATCAGGTCGCGCCGCATCTCCAGGGCCTGGCTCACCAGCTGCGCCAGATCCTGCAGGGTGCGGGTCTGCTCCGGGCTCAGATGCCGCGCGTGGTGGTCGATCACGCACAGCGTGCCGATGCGCTCGCCACCGCGCAGCGTCAGCGGGGCGCCGGCGTAGAAGCCGACGCAGGCTGGCCCCGTGACGAACGGGTTGGCCGCGAAACGGTCGTCTTCGCGCGGGTCTGGCACCTCGAAGACCTCGCCCTGCAAGATCGCATGGGCGCAGAACGACACGTCGCGCGGTGTCTCGCCGACGCCGGGCAGCCCGACTTCGGCCTTGAACCACTGGCGCTCGGCGTCGACCAGGCTCACCAGGCTGATGGGCGTGCCGCAGACCTGCGAGGCCATGTGTGTCAGCGAATCGAACAGTGGCTCCGGCGCGCTGTCCAGCACCATCAGTTCGCGCAGGCGCGCGAGACGTTCGGCCTCGTTGTCGGGGAGTGGTGCGGGCACGGTCATGAAGATGGTTCCTGCAACAGTATGGCCTCGCACAGGCCCGGCGATCCCGTTGATCAGAGGGTCATGTCGTAGTCGATCGTCAGCGGCGCGTGGTCGGAGAAGCGCTGGTCCTTGAACACAGCAGCGCTGCGGGCATGGGCAGCGGTTGCTGCCGTGGCCAGTTGGTAGTCCAGCCGCCAGCCCACGTTGTTCGCCCAGGCCTGGCCGCGGTTGCTCCACCACGTATAACACTCACTGGTGGTCTCGGGATGTAGGCGGCGGTAGACATCGATCAGCCCGGTTTCCGACAGCAGCTTGCCCATCCACGCGCGTTCCTCGGGCAGGAAGCCACTGTTCTTCTGGTTGCTGCGCCAGTTCTTCAGGTCGATTTGCTGGTGCGCGATGTTGACGTCGCCGCACAGGATGAATTCGCGTTCGCGCTTCAGCGCGACGAGGTAGGGGTCGAACAGGTCGAGGAAGCGGAACTTGGCAGCCTGGCGGATCTCGCCCGAGGAGCCGCTGGGGAAATAGCAGCTGATCAGCGAGAACTTGCGCGCCGGCGTGTCGAAGCGCAATTCGATGGTGCGGCCTTCGGCGTCGAACTCCGGTGCGCCAAAGCCGATCCGTACGTCGCTCGGAACATGCCGGCTGTAGATCGCCACACCCGAATAGCCCTTCTTCTCGGCAAAATGGAAATACCCCTGCAGTCCCGCAAGTTGCTCAAAGCGGCCCTGCACGTCGGCGTGCTGGGCTTTGACCTCCTGTACGCAAATAGAATCCGGCGCCGTTGCCGCGAGCCAGGCTTCAACCCCCTTGCTGGTGGCGGAACGGATGCCGTTGAGATTCAGGCTGGTCAATTTGAACAAGGATGCCCCCATGGTGGATCAACAGGCCGATGCGTCGCGCGATGGCGAACCGGCTGGTCTGGCCCAGGATTTCGTGCGTTTTGCTGTCGACGCAGGCGTGCTGCGGTTCGGCGAATTCAAGACCAAGGCGGGCCGCATGAGCCCGTATTTTTTCAATGCCGGCTTGTTCGACGATGGGGCCAAGCTGGGCCGGCTGGCGGAATTTTATGCGTCGGCCCTGCAGGCCAGCCCGCTGCAGTTCGACATGATCTTCGGGCCGGCCTACAAGGGCATTCCGCTCGCAGCGGCCCTGGCGGTGGAGTTCGCGCGTCGCGGCCGCAACCTGCCGTTTGCCTACAACCGCAAGGAAGCCAAAGACCATGGCGAGGGCGGCAGCCTGGTCGGCGCGCCGCTCAAGGGTCGGGTGCTGGTGGTCGACGACGTGATGTCGGCCGGCACGGCGGTGCGTGAATCGATCGCGCTGATCCGCGCGGCCGGTGCCACGCCGCACGCCGTGGTCATCGCGCTGGACCGCCAGGAGATGGCGACCGAGAACGGGCGCGACGTGCCGCACAGCGCCGTGCAGTACGTGCGCGAGCAGTTGGGCCTGCAGGTCTGCGCGATTGCCGAGTTGCAGGATCTGCTGCGCTATCTGGAAGCCGGCCGCGCCGATGGCCTGGCCGAACACCACGCACGTGTCCTGGCCTACCGCCAGCGCTACGGGGTACTGCGGGACATGCCATCGTGAGCCTCAGGTGCGCGCGGCAGGGCTTGATGGTGGTGATGGCAGCCTGGGCGGGCCACGCGCTGGCGCAACCCGGCATCTACACCTGCGTGGACGGGCGCGGCAACCGCATCACGTCGGACCGGCCGATCGTCGAGTGCATCGACCGTTCGCAGAAAGAATTGAACCCCAGCGGCACGGTGCGGCGCAACGTCGGTCCCTCGCTCACGGCGCAGGAGCGCGCGGCCCAGGAGGAGCGTGATCGCCGTGCGGCCGAGGACCAGGCGCGTGTCGCCGAGGAGCGTCGCCGCAACCGCGCGATCTTGATGCGCTATCGCAACCAGGAGACGCACGACCGCGAGCGCCTGTCCGCGCTGAGCCTGGTCGACGAGGTGATCGCCACGGCACAAAAGCGGGTGGGTGAGCTGGACAAAGAGCGCGTGGGCATCAACAACGAGCTGGAGTTCTACCAAGGCGAGCCCGACAAGGTGCCGCCCAAGCTGCGCCGTCTGGTGGACGAGAACAACGCCAGCATGGCCGCGCAGAAGCGCTTCATCGCCGACCAGGAGGCCGAGAAGCAGCGCATCAATGCCCGCTTCGACGATGAGCTGTCCCGCCTGCGCCAGCTGTGGTCGCAGGCCCAGCCGGGCCGGCCGTAGGCGCCAGGGCCGCCCGGCTGCCCGACGGCGCTCGCCGGAAGGCGAGGCCCAAGGTGCCCCGCTTTGCGCCTAGGCGCTTTCCAGCTTCTTGCGCAGCAGCGCGTTGACCTGGGCCGGGTTGGCCTTGCCTTTGCTGGCCTTCATGGCCTGGCCGACCAGCGCGTTGAAGGCCTTGTCTTTGCCGGCCTTGAACTGCGCCACGTTGTCGGCGTTGGCGGCGATGACGGTGTCCAGGATGGCCTCCAGCGCACCGTCGTCGTTCATCTGCTTGAGGCCCTTGGCCTCGATGACGGCGTCCACCTGCGTGCCCTCGCCGCTCCACAGCGCATCGAACACCTGGCGCGCGGCACTGTTGGAGATGGTGTTGTCGGCGATGCGGGCGATCAGCGCGCCCAGCTGGGCGGCCGACACCGGGGCTTGGTCGATGCCGGTCTCGCCTGCGTTGAGCCGTCGCGGCAGCTCGCCCATGGTCCAGTTGCTGGCCAGCTTGGCCTGGCCGCTGGCGCGGGCCGCTTCCTCGAAGTAGGCGGCCATGGCCTTGCTCTGCGTCAGCTGCGCCGCGTCGTAGGCGGGCAGGCCGTAGTCGGCGACGAAGCGCTGCGCCATGGCGCGCGGCAACTCGGGCATCTCGGCGCGCACCTGCTCCACCCACTCGGGCGCAATCACCAGCGGCGGCAGGTCCGGGTCGGGGAAGTAGCGGTAGTCGGCCGCGTCTTCCTTGGTGCGCATGGCGCGCGTCTCGCCCGTGTCGGGGTCGTACAGCACGGTGGCCTGCTGGATCGCGTGGCCGTCTTCGATCTGCTCGATCTGCCAGCGCACCTCGTAGTCGATGGCCTGCTGCATGAACTTGAAGCTGTTCAGGTTCTTGATCTCGCGCCGCGTGCCCAGCTTCTCGCCGGGCCTGCGCACCGAGACATTGGCGTCGCAGCGGAAGCTGCCTTCCTGCATGTTGCCGTCGCAGATGCCGATCCAGGTGACGATCTTGTGCAGCTCGCGGGCGTAGGCCACGGCTTCGGCGGACGAGCGGATGTCCGGCTCGGTCACGATCTCCAGCAGCGGCGTGCCGGCGCGGTTCAGGTCGATGCCGGATTGGCCAACGAAGTCCTCGTGCAGCGACTTGCCGGCGTCTTCTTCCAGGTGGGCGCGCACCAGGCGCACGGTCTTGTGCTCGTCGCCCAGGTAGAAGCTGACTGTGCCGCCCTGCACGACGGGGATCTCGTACTGGCTGATCTGGTAGCCCTTGGGCAGATCAGGGTAGAAGTAGTTCTTGCGCGCGAAGATGCTGCGCGGCGCAATCGTGGAGCCCAGCGCCAGCCCGAGGCGGATCGCGCGCTCGACCGCGCCCTTGTTCATGACCGGCAGCGTGCCCGGCAGCGCGAGGTCGACCGCGCAGGCCTGCGTGTTCGGCTCGGCGCCGAAGGCCGTGGACGCGCGGCTGAAAATCTTGCTGGCCGTGGACAGTTGTGCGTGGGTCTCGAAGCCGATGACGACTTCATAGCCACGCACCAGCGGGCCGGTGGGGCGGCCGATCTGCGCCGCCTCGAAGGTGTTGATGGCTTCAGTCATCTCAAAAACCCCCCGGTGCGCGGAGGTGGAAATCGGTCACCTGCTGGAAGCGGTGCGCCGCGTTCAGCAGCTTGGCCTCGCCGAAATAGTTGCCGATCAGCTGTAGCCCGACCGGCATGCCGCCTTCACCGAAGCCGCAGGGCAGGCTCATGCCCGGCAGGCCGGCCAGCGAGCCGGGCAGCGTGAAGATATCGGCCAGGTAGTTGGCGACCGGGTCGTCGGCCTTGTCGCCAAGCTTCCAGGCCACCGTGGGCGCGACCGGGCCGGCGATGGCATCGCAGGTCTGGAAGGCCTGCTGGAAGTCATCCGCAATGAGGCGGCGGATCTGCTGCGCCTTCAGGTAGTAGGCGTCGTAGTAGCCGTGGCTCAGCACATAGGTGCCGATCATGATGCGGCGCTTGACCTCGTCGCCGAAGCCTTCGGCGCGTGACTTCTTGTACATGTCCAGCAGGTCGCCGTGCTGCGCTGCGCGGTGGCCAAACTTCACGCCGTCGAAGCGGCTGAGGTTGGAGCTGGCCTCGGCCGGCGCGATGATGTAGTAGACCGGGATCGACAGCTCGGTGCGCGGCAGCGAGATCTCGACCAGCCGCGCGCCCAGGGCCTCGTACTGCTTCAGCGCCGCGTCGATGGCGGTGCGGACATCGGCCGACAGGCCGTCGCCGAAGAATTCCTTGGGCACGCCGATGCGCAGGCCGTCCAGGCGGTCGTTCAGTTGGCGGCTGTAGTCCTCGGCGGGCAGGTCCAGCGAGGTGGAGTCGCGGTCCAGATCCGGGCCGCAGAGCGTGGACAGCAGCAGCGCGCAGTCTTCGGCGCTGCGCGCCATCGGCCCGGCCTGGTCCAGACTGGAAGCAAAGGCCACCATGCCGTAGCGTGAGGCACGGCCGTAGGTCGGCTTGATGCCGGTCACACCGCAGAACGAGGCCGGCTGGCGGATCGAGCCACCAGTGTCCGTGCCAGTGGCGGCCGGCGTGAGGCGCGCTGCCACCGCCGCTGCGCTGCCGCCCGACGAGCCGCCCGGGATGCGGCTGGTGTCCCAGGGGTTGTGCACCACGCCGTAGGCCGAGTTCTCGTTGGACGAGCCCATCGCGAACTCATCGCAGTTGAGCTTGCCCAGCGTCACCGCGCCGGCAGCTGCCAGGCGTGCGACCGTGGTCGCGTCGAACGGCGAGCGGTAGCCCTGCAGCATCTTCGAGCCGGCCGTGGTGGGAAAGTCGCGCGTGACGAAGATGTCTTTGTGCGCGATCGGCACGCCGGCCAGCGGGCCGGCCGTGCCGGCGGCGATGGCCGCGTCGGCCGCGCGCGCCTGGGCCAGCGTGGCGTCTGCATCGAGCGCGACGAAGGCGCCAAGCGCCCGGTGCGCGTCGATGCGGGCGAGAAAATGTTGGGCCGCCTCGACGGCCGAGAGTTCACGCGCCTTCAGGCGGGCGGCCAGGTCGACGACCGAGGTGTTGTGCAGATCCAGGGCCATGGCTTACTCGATCACCTTGGGCACGAGGAACAGCCCGCGCTCGACCGCCGGCGCGCTGCGCTGGTTCGCGTCGCGCTGGTCCGGCTCGCTCGCCACGTCATCGCGCAGGCGCAACACCACATCGGCCAGCACGCTGCTGGGGTGGGCCAGCGGCTCCACGCCGGTGGTGTCCACCGCGCGCATGCGCTCCACGATGTCGAAGAAGCCGTTGATCTGGGTCAGCATGCGCGCGCTCTCGGCGCTCGCCAGTTCCAGGCGTGCCAGGTCGGCGATGCGGGTGATGTCGGTGGAGGTCAGGGACATGGCAAACAAGCAAGCAACAATGCCGTACAAACACATCGCCAGAGGCTTTGCAGGGGGTTTCTACGGGGGGATCGGGTATTATCCCGCCTTTGCGCAACGGCCCGCAAAGGGCCGGCAAATGCGCTCAACACCCCCAGTTTCGACCTGATGCAGAGGGCGACCGCATGCCGAAGCGCGTGCCGTGCCCCGAGAGGAATTTTTCAATGTTTGGTGCTTTTCGTCGGTATTTCTCCACCGACCTGGCGATCGATCTTGGCACGGCCAATACCCTGATCTACGTACGTGACAAGGGCATCGTGCTGGACGAGCCCTCCGTGGTGGCGATCCGCCACGAAGGTGGGCCGCAGGGCAAGAAAACGATCCAGGCCGTCGGCAAGGAAGCCAAGGCCATGCTGGGCAAGGTGCCCGGCAACATCGAGGCCATCCGGCCGATGAAGGATGGCGTCATCGCCGACTTCACCGTCACCGAGCAGATGCTCAAGCAGTTCATCAAGATGGTGCATCCGCGCGGGGTCTTCCGGCCCAGCCCACGCATCATCATCTGCGTGCCCTGTGGCTCGACCCAGGTCGAACGCCGCGCCATCCGCGAATCCGCCCTGGGCGCCGGCGCCTCGCAGGTCTACTTGATCGAAGAGCCGATGGCCGCCGCGCTGGGCGCCGGCCTGCCGGTGTCCGAGGCCAGCGGCTCCATGGTGGTGGACATCGGCGGCGGCACGACCGAAGTCGGCGTCATCAGCCTGGGCGGCATGGTCTACAAGGGCAGCGTGCGCGTGGGGGGCGACCGTTTCGACGACGCCATCATCAACTACATCCGCCGCAACTACGGCATGCTGATCGGCGAGCCGACGGCCGAGTCCATCAAGAAGCACATCGGTTCGGCCTTTCCGGGCTCCGAGGTCAAGGAGATGGAAGTCAAGGGCCGCAACCTGTCCGAAGGCGTGCCGCGCAGCTTCACGATCTCGTCCAATGAGATCCTGGAGGCGCTGACCGACCCGCTGAACAACATCGTCGCCTCCGTCAAGAACGCGCTGGAGCAGACGCCGCCCGAACTGGGAGCCGACATCGCCGAGCGCGGCATGATGCTGACCGGCGGCGGCGCGCTGCTGCGCGACCTGGACCGCCTGCTGGCCGAGGAAACCGGCCTGCCGGTGCTGGTGGCCGAAGACCCGTTGACCTGCGTGGTGCGCGGGTGCGGCATTGCGCTGGAGCGGATGGACAGGCTCGGGTCCATCTTCACCAGCGAATAGGCGCCAGGGGCGGCGATGCCACTCGGTACGCTGGACAGGACCCCGCCGCCGTTCTTCAAGCAAGGCCCGTCGGCGCTCACCAAGCTGATGTTTTTCAGCGCGTTTGCGCTGTTCCTGATGGTCGCGGACGCGCGCTTTGCCATCATGCGGCCACTGCGCGCCGGTATTTCCACGGTGCTCTACCCCGTCCAATGGCTGGCCATGGGGCCGGTGCGTCTGCTGCAGGGCGGCGCCGGCTACATGGATGGCCTGACCGAAGTGCAGGCCCGCGCCGATGCCGCCACGCGCAAGCTGGCCCTGCAATCGCAGCGTGCTGGCCAGGCCGACCTGCTGGCGCTGGAGAACGAACGCCTGCGCCGCCTGCTGGGCCTGCGCGAGCAGCTCGCCACGCCAGGCCAGGCGGCCGAGGTGCTCTACGACGCCGCCGATCCGTACACCCGCAAGGTCATCATCGACCGAGGCATGACGCATGGCGTCGTCGCCGGCGCGCCGGTGCTGGACGAGGCGGGCGTGCTGGGCCAGGTGACGCGCGTGCTGCCGCTGGTCAGCGAGGTGACCCTGCTGATCGACCGCGACCAGGCCATTCCCGTGCTGAACACGCGCACCGGCGCGCGCAGCGTGGCCTACGGCAACCCGGGGTATTTGGGCGGCGTGTTGGAACTGCGCTTCATGGCCGGCAATTCCGATGTGCAGGTGGGTGACCTGCTGTCGACCAGCGGTGTCGATGGTGTCTACCCGGCCGGCCTGCGGGTGGCCATGGTCGAGTCGGTGGAGCGCCAAGCCGATTCGGCCTTCGCGCGGATCTACTGTCGCCCGCTGTCGCTGCTCTCTGGCGTGCGCCATGTGATCGTGTTGCAGCCGCTGACGACGCCGCGTGACGGCGCGGCCGTGAAGGACGAGGCAGCGCCCGCCCCGGCGAAGGGAGCATCGCGATGATCATGCGCCGTGGCCAGCAGTTGCTGCTGCCAGCCAGCCCCGTGTTCATCTGGGCCAGCCTGCTCGCAGCGCTGGTGCTGAACATGATGCAGAACATGGGCCTGTGGGGCCGTGCGCCGTGGATACCCGACTTCGTCGCCGTGGTGCTGGTGTTCTGGACGGTGCACCAGCCGCAGCGCGTGGGGGTCGGCACGGCTTTCGTGCTGGGGCTGTGCATGGACGTGCACCAGGCCGCGTGGCTGGGACAGCACGCGATGGCCTACACCGTGCTGGGTTACCTGGCCATCACGATCCACCGGCGGCTGCTATGGTTCCCCGTCCCGGTGCAGGCGCTGCAGGTGCTGCCGCTGTTCCTGGTGGCCCATGCCATCGAGCTGGTGCTGCGCATGGTGGGGGGCGGCAGCTTTCCCGGGATCTGGCTGATGCTGGGGCCGGTGCTGGAGGCGCTGCTGTGGCCGGTGGTCAGCGTGGCGCTGCTGCTGCCGCAGCGCCGAGCGCCCGACCCGGACGCCAACAGGCCGTTGTGAACCAGGGCATGCCATGACCGAATTCAAGGACGTCGAACGCGAGATCGCGCAGTTCCGCTGGCGCCTGCTGATCGTGGGCGTGGTCGTGGTGCTGGCCTTCATGGGCCTGTTCGCGCGGCTGGTGCACCTGCAGGTCGTGCGCCATGACGATCTGCGCGCCCAGGCCGAGAACAACCGCACGGCCGTGGTGCCGGTGGCGCCCACGCGCGGCCACATCCTGGACCGCAACGGCGTGGTGCTGGCGAGCAATTACTCGGCCTACACGCTGGAGATCACGCCGTCCAAGGCCGGGCCGCTGGAGCCGGCCATCGACGCGCTGTCCGAGGTCATCGAGATTTCGCCACGCGACCGGCGCCGTTTCCGCAAGCTGATGGACGAGTCGCGCAATTTCGAATCGCTGCCGATCCGCACGCGGCTGACCGACGAGGAGGTGGCGCGTTTCGCGGCCCAGCGTTACCGCTTCCCCGGCATGGACATCAAGGCCCGGCTGTTTCGCAGCTATCCGCAGGGTGAGCTGGGCGCCCATGTGGTCGGCTACATCGGCCGCATCAACGCCGCCGAGAAAGAGCGGCTGGAAGAGTCCGACGAGGAGGACAACTACCGCGGCACCGAATACATCGGCAAGCTGGGGGTGGAGCAGAGCTTCGAGGCCGAACTGCATGGCAAGACCGGCGTCGAGCAGATCGAGACCTCGGCCGGTGGCCGGGCCGTGCGACGCCTGGCCAGCAGCAAGGCCACGCCGGGCAACACCGTGGTGCTGTCGCTGGACATCCGCTTGCAGAAGCTCGTGGAAGACCTGTATGGCGATCGCCGGGGGGCGTTGGTGGCGATCGATCCCAAGACCGGTGAGGTGCTGGCCTTTGTCAGCAAGCCGACGTTCGATCCCAACCTGTTCGTCGAAGGCATCGACCAGGAGAGCTGGAGCGCGCTCAGCGAATCGCTGGACCGCCCGCTGCTGAACCGCGCGCTGCGCGGCACCTACCCGCCGGGCTCGACCTACAAACCCTTCATGGCGCTGGCGGCGCTGGAAACCGGCAAGCGCCGGCCGGGCGACATCACCTACGACGGCGGCTCCTGGACCTTCGGCGGCCACACCTACCGCAGCCACGGCGAGGGCGGGCTGGGCGCGGTCGACCTGCACCGCAGCGTCGTGAAGTCCAGCAACGTCTATTACTACTCGCTCGCCAACGACATGGGGGTGGACCTGATCCACAACTTCATGAAGCCACTGGGCTTCGGCCAGATCACGGGCATCGACATCCACGGCGAAGTGCGCGGCGTGCTGCCCAGCCAGGCCTGGAAGCGCAAGGCCTACCGCCGACCGGAGCAGCAGAAATGGTTCGCCGGCGAGACCATCTCGCTGGGCATCGGCCAGGGCTACAACACCTTCACCATGTTGCAGCTGGCACAGGCCACCGCCATCGTGGCGAACAACGGCATCAAGCATCGGCCGCACCTGGTGCTGGCAGTGGAGAACAGCATGACGCGCGAGCGCAGCCTGGTCTACCGCGAGCCGCCCGAAGACCTGGGCTACAAACCGGCCCACGTGGCAGCGGTGCGGCGGGCGTTGGTCGGCGTCACGCAGGAGGGCACGGCGACGCGCGTGTTCGCCGGCGCGGCCTACCTGTCAGGCGGCAAGACCGGCACGGCGCAGGCGGTGACCATCGGCCAGAAGAGCCGCTATAACGCGTCCAAACTGGAGGAGCACCAGCGCGACCACGCGGTGTACATGGCGTTCGCCCCGGCGGCCGACCCCACCATCGCGTTGGCACTGATCGTCGAAAACGCCGGCTGGGGCGCTGAAGCGGCGGCACCGATCGCCCGGCGGGTGTTCGATTTCTGGGTCAATGGCCAGTACCCGAGCGAAATCGACATGGCCCACGTGCGGCGCGGCCAGGGCGGCCCGCCTGTGGGCAAGCCGCGTGCGATCTCCGAGGTGCCCGACCTGCCGGGCCCGCCGATGCTCGGGGCGTCGGCCGCACGGGCTGCCCCGGCCGACCCTGCGGCACCTGAGGCTGGCGCTGCCGTCCGCGTCGCGCTGCAGCGCTGAACCAGCGTCGACAACGCCCGGGCGCGCGCAGCGCAGGCGGACCAACTGCACGCCGATGCCACGCAAACGACGGGCAAAAAAAAGCGCCGCATCAGCGGCGCTACAGGGAAAACATCTCGTTCGGATGCCTGAGTCGTATTGTTCAAATTCGAGTTGTCTCCTCGGTCCTCACGCGCTCACTTGGGCTTGCCAGTGAGCAACCGACGGACTCTATTAGCTCGCGAACAATTCTGAATCGGGACAAACCCGGTGTCAGGCTATTGTCAGGATGTACGCACGACGCGTGCGACCACGGTTGCCATGCATGTACTCAACTGGAAAGTGATCCGCGGGACGACGCCGCCTGCGCCTGCTTGCCCAACAAATCCTCTTCGGCCAGATAGTCACTCATGGTGAAGTCGTCCTGGCGTTCGTGGCGCGCAGACAGCGCCTCCTGCTTGAGCGTTGCGGCGAGGACTTTCTTCAAGGTCAACAACGTGCCGGGATCGAGTGCACGACCGGTCTCTCTCAGCGCCTGCTGCAGATCTGCACTGTCGAAATGCGCCTTGGCGGCATCCTTGTATTCGACCGCCCGCGTCAACCGCATGACGATGCGCCGGGTGCCCAGAAAGTGGGACTGCGTGAACTCCGGGTGCACGCGACTGAGCACCAGTGACAGGCCCCCCAGCAGGATCTGAATTTCCAACAGGCCGGAGTTGTCCTCCACCAGTGGCAGCAGCAGGTCGGTGTTCCAAGGGCTTTCGGCTTGCAGGTAGCGGGAGTGCATGGCGCGTGATTGTAAGAAGACGCTTCACGCACCGAGCGGCGGTGGTGAGCGGGGAATGCCGGCCTGTTCGCCGCATCCTGTGCGCGCGCGTCCTGCGGGCGCCATGCAAAGCGTTTGAACCGCGTCGTCAAACGCGACCGGCGCCTGCAGCGGGCAGTGCGGCCTACAGTGGTGGTGCGGGTTGCGCGCTGCAGCCTGCGAGGAATTCACCATGTCATTGCCCACCCTTCCCGCCCTGTTCGTCTCCCACGGTTCGCCCATGTTCGCGCTGGAGCCTGGCGCCAGCGGCCCGGCGCTGCGGCGCTGGGGCGCGGCGCTGGTGGCATCCCTGCCAGATGGTTTGCGCGGTGTGGTCGTGATGTCGCCGCACTGGATGGCGCCGGTGGCCGCCGTCATGACCGGCGCAGCGCCCGCCACCTGGCATGACTTCGGCGGCTTTCCCAAGCCGCTCTACGCGTTGCAGTACCCGGCGCCCGGCGCACCCGCGCTGGCGGACGAGGTGTTGCAGTGCCTGCAGGGCGCCGGCCTGCATGCGTGGGCCGATGCGGAGCGTCCGTTCGACCACGGCGCGTGGGTGCCGCTGATGCATCTGTTCCCAAAGGCCGACGTGCCGCTGGTGCAGGTGGCTCTCCCCGCCGAGGCCGGCCCGGCCGAGGTCTACGCCATGGGCGCCGCGCTGGCTGGGCTGCGGGCTCAGGGCGTTCTGGTGGTCGGCTCGGGCAGCATGACGCACAACCTGTCGGAGTTCTTCGGCGGTGCGCGCGATGCGGCGCCTTACGTCGTGGATTTCAGCCGCTGGGTCGAGGATGCCGTGCAGCGCGGCGACAAGGCGGCCTTGCTGGACTACCGGCGCCAGGCGCCCCACGCGGCGCGCGCCCATCCATCGGAAGACCACTTCCTGCCGATCTTCTTCGCCCTGGGTGCGGCAGGCTGGGGTGGCGGCGCACCGGCCAGCGTCGACTACCTGACGCGCGAGGTCATGCACGGCATGCTGGCCATGGACAGTTTCGCCCTGGCGTGAGGTGACGCACCCCAAGGCGTGACGTCTGCTTGACTCAATCGATCCGCGCGCCGGAATCTTTCACCACCTTGGCCCAGCGCGTGATCTCGGCTTCGATGTGCTGGCCGAGCTCGGCCGGGGTCGAGCCGACCAGCTGGTAGCCACCGCCCTCCAGCTGTGCCTTGATGTCCGGCTGCGCGACCACCGTGGCGATCTCGCGGGCCATGCGCTCCGTCACCGCAGTTGGCGTGCCGGCCGGGGCCAGCACCGCATACCAGCCATTGACGACAAAGCCCGTCACGCCGGCCTGCTCCATCGTCGGCACGTCCGCCAGCATCGGCAGGCGCGTGTTGCCGGTCACGGCCAGCCCGCGCAGGCGGCCGGACTGCACATGCGGCAGCGAGGTCGAGGCGCTGTCGAAGCTCAGCTGCACCTCGCCGGCCAGCATGGCGTTGACCATCGGCGCGCTGCCCTTGTAGGGCACGTGGCTCAGCTTGATGCCGGCGACGCTGGCGAAGTACTCGACCGCCAGGTGGCTGGTGTTGCCGTTGCCGGCCGAGCCATAGGTGATCCGGCCCGGGTTGGCCTTGGCCTCGGCGATCAGCTCGGCGATGTTGCGCGCCTTCAGCGACGGGCTGGCGCAGACCAGCAGCGGCAGATTGGCCACCAGCGAGACAGGCGTGAAATCCTTGCGCGTGTCGTAGGGCAGCTTGGGGTAGAGGCTGGCATTGATGGCGTGCGCCGCCAGCACCATGATGAAGGTGTGGCCGTCGGGCTTGGCCCGCGCGGCGGCCTGCGAGGCCACGGTGCCGCCGGCGCCGGGTTTGTAGTCCAGCACCACGGGCTGGCCCAGGCGCTCCTGCAGCTTGATCGACAGCGGCCGGGCGATCAGATCGGTGCTGCCGCCGGGCGGATAGGGGATGAGCAGCTGGATCGGCCGCTCGGGCCAGGGGGTGGATTGGGCCAGCACGGGGCCGGTGGCACTGGCGGCACCAGCGGCGAGAGCGGCGAGGATCTGTCGGCGGGAAAGCTGCATCGTGTGGTCTCCTAGACGGTCGTGGTGGGCCGGCCAGTGTGGCGCAGATCAATCACTACACGCGTCACGCAGGTTTCAGGTGCTTGAGCGGCAGGGCGCTGCTGTCCTTGACCTCGCCCAGCGAGAAGCGGGTGTGCAGGTCCTTCACGTCGGGCAGGTTGATGAGCACTTCGCGTGCGAACTGCGCAAAGCTGTCCAGGTCGCGTGAGACGACTTGCAGCTCGAAGGTGCCGGCGCCGCTGATGTAGTGGCAGGCCACCACCTCGGGGATCTTGCGGATCGCGTCCTCCAACTCGCGCGTGACGTTGCCGCTGTTGCGGTCGGCATCCAGCCGCACGAAGGCCAGCACGCCCAGGCCGATCTTGCGGCGGTCGATCTCGGCGTGGTAGCCCTTGATGAAGCCGGCTTCCTCCAGCGCCTTCACACGCCGCCAGCAAGGCGCGGCCGACAAACCCACCCGCTGCGCCAGCTCGGCATTGCTAAGGCGGCCGTCGGCTTGCAGTTCTTGCAGGATGATCAGATCAAACTTGTCGAGTGTTTCCATAAGTCGGCATTTTGAGCAAGAACCTTTCTAAATGCCACCCAAACAGGGAATCAAAAGAAAGCACATATCGCCCGCGCCTGCCTACACTGGCCGGCAGAATGTCACGCGCTGCTGACGAGGCGGCGGCCCACCTGGAGACCCCACGATGAACGCCCCCCTGCCCGAACACATCCGCAAAGCGCTGGAAACCGTCACGCTGGACGACAAGTACAGCCTGGACCACGGCCGCGCCTTCATGAGCGGCGTCCAGGCGCTGGTCAAGCTGCCCATGCTGCAGCGCCTGCGCGACGCCCAGGTCGGAAAGAACACCGCCGGCTTCATCAGCGGCTACCGGGGTTCGCCGCTGGGTGGCTATGACCAGGCCTTGTGGAAGGCCAGCAAGTTCCTGAAGGCGCAGAACATCGTGTTCCAGCCCGGCGTCAACGAAGAGCTGGCGGCCACGGCCCTGTGGGGCACGCAGCAACTGGGCTTCTCGCCACCGGGCACCAACAAGTTCGACGGCGTGTTCGGCATCTGGTATGGCAAGGGCCCGGGCGTGGACCGTTGCTCGGACGTGTTCAAGCACGCCAACATGGCCGGCACCACGCCCTGGGGTGGCGTGATCGCGGTGGCCGGTGACGACCACATCTCCAAAAGCTCGACCGCCGCGCACCAGAGCGACCACATCTTCAAGGCCTGCGGGCTGCCGGTGTTCTTCCCGACCAATGTGCAGGAGATCCTGGACCTGGGCATCCACGCGTTTGCGATGAGCCGCTTTTCGGGCGTCTGGGCCGGCATGAAGACGATCCAGGAGATCGTCGAATCCAGCGCCACGGCCATGATCGACCCGGAGCGGGTGCAGATCCAGATCCCCACCGACTTCCAGATGCCCGAGGGCGGCCTGCACATCCGCTGGCCCGACCACGCGCTGGAGCAGGAAGCCCGCCTGTTCCACTACAAGTGGTACGCCGCGCTGGCCTACATCCGCGCCAACAAGCTGAACTACAACGCCATCGAAGGGCCGAACGACCGCTATGGCCTGATCGCCAGCGGCAAGGCCTACAACGACACGCGCCAGGCCCTGCTGGACCTGGGCCTGGATGACGCCAGCTGTCGCCAGCTCGGCATCCGCCTGCACAAGGTCGGCGTGGTGTGGCCGCTGGAGGCGCAGCTGACGCGCGACTTCGCCACCGGCCTGCAGGAGATTCTGGTGGTCGAGGAAAAGCGCCAGGTCATCGAATACCAGCTCAAGGAAGAGCTGTACAACTGGCGGTCGGACGTGCGGCCCAATGTGCTGGGCAAGTTCAACGAGGTCGAGGGCGATTTCTCCGGCGGCGAATGGTCGATGGCCAACCCCACGGCCAACACGCTGCTGCGCGCCAACGCCGACCTGTCGCCGGCGCTTATCGCCAAGGCGCTGGCCCAGCGCCTGAAGAAGACCGGCGTGCTGGCCGCCGGCGGTGCCGACATGGTGGCCCGGGTGGACGCGCAGCTGGCGATTCTGGAGGCCAAGGAACGCTCCATGCAGGTGCTCGAGCTCGGCGGCGTGCAAGGCGCGGACCGGCTGCCGTGGTTCTGCTCGGGCTGCCCGCACAACACCTCGACCAAGGTGCCGGAAGGCTCGCGCGCCATGGGCGGCATCGGCTGCCACTTCATGGCGACCTGGATGGACCGCTCCACCATCGGCTTCACGCAGATGGGCGGCGAGGGCGTGCCCTGGGTCGGCCAGCAGCCGTTCACCACCGACCAGCACATCTTTGCCAACCTGGGCGACGGCACCTACTTCCACAGCGGGCTGCTGGCGATCCGCCAGAGCATCGCGGCCGGCGTGAACATCACCTACAAGATCCTCTACAACGACGCGGTCGCGATGACGGGTGGCCAGCAGGTCGGCGAGCGGCCCGAAGGCCATTCGGTGCTGCAGATCGCCGAAAGCCTGCACGCCGAGGGCGCCAAGAGGGTCGTGGTCGTGACCGACGAGCCCGAGAAGTACCAGGGCGTCACGGTGCCCGGTGACAACGTCAAGATCCACCACCGCGACGAGCTGGACGAGATCCAGCGCCAGTTCCGCGAGATGCCGGGCACCACGGCCATCATCTACGACCAGACCTGCGCCACCGAGAAGCGCCGCCGCCGCAAGCGCGGCACGGCCGTGGACCCGGCCCAGCGCGTCGTCATCAACGAGCTGGTATGCGAGGGCTGTGGGGATTGCAGCGTGCAGTCCAACTGCCTGTCGGTCGAGCCGCTGGAGACCGAGTTCGGCCGCAAGCGCACGATCAACCAGAGCACCTGCAACAAGGACATGAGCTGCCTGAAGGGCTTTTGCCCCAGCTTCGTCACGGTGGAAGGTGGCAAGCTCAAGGGCAAATCCAAGTCGCAGTCGCCCTCGCCGTTCTCGCTGGGCGAACTGCCTGAGCCCACGTTGCCGGTGTTGAACGGCACCTGGGGCATCGTGGTCGCCGGCGTGGGCGGCACCGGCGTCATCACCATCGGCCAGCTGCTGGGCGTGGCCGCGCACCTGGAAGGCAAGGGCATCGTCACGCAGGACGCGGCGGGCCTGGCGCAAAAGGGCGGCGCCACATGGAGCCACGTGCTGATCGGCCCGCGCCAGGATGACATCCGCACCACCCGCGTCTCGATGGCGGCGGCAGATCTGGTGCTGGGTTGTGACCCGCTGGTCGCCGCGCACAAGGAATCGACCATGCGCATGCGGGGCGGCCGCACCCATGTGGCGCTGAACCTGCATGGCGCGCCCACGGCCGCCTTCGTGCGCAACACCGAGTGGCAGAACCCGGCCGAGGCCTGTGCTGCCGAGCTGGCTCAGATCGTCGGCGAGGCCGGCCTGGGCCGCTTCGACGCCGATGCTGCGGCCAAGGAACTGATGGGCGACACCATCTATGTGAATCCGATGATGCTGGGCTACGCCTGGCAGAAGGGCTGGATTCCGCTCGCGCTGGCCTCGATCACGCGCGCCATCGAGCTGAACGCCGTGGCCGTGGACCAGAACAAGGCGGCCTTCGCCTGGGGGCGCCGCGCGGCGGCAGATCCGGTGTCGGTCGACCAGCTGCTGGGCGCATCGACCAGCCAGCAAGTCATCGAGTTCAAGAAGCGCGAGACGCTGGACCAGATGGTCGCGCGCCGCGTCGAATTCCTGACCGGCTACCAGAACGCCGCCTACGCGGCCGACTACCAGGCCTTCGTGGAGAAGGTGCGCGTGCGCGAGCAGGCCATGGGCACGCCCAAGCATCTGCCGCTGGCCGAGGCCGTGGCGCGCTATCTGTTCAAGCTGATGGCCTACAAGGACGAGTACGAGGTCGCCCGGCTGCACACCGACCCGGCCTTCCTGGCCCGTGTGCACGGCATGTTCGAGGGCGACTACACGCTGAACTACCACCTGGCACCGCCCATGACGGCGAAGAAGAACGCCAAGGGTGAGCTGCAAAAGCGCAAGTTCGGCCCGTCCATGCTGACCGGGTTCAGGCTTCTGGCCAAGCTCAAGGGGCTGCGCGGCACTGCGCTGGACGTGTTCGGACGCACCGAGGAGCGCAAGACCGAGCGCGCGTTGATTGCCGAGTACCGCGCCAGCATCGACGACGTGTTGGCCGGCCTGAACGCCGCCAACCATGCCCTGGCGCTGGACATCGCGCGCATTCCCGAGCAGATCAAAGGCTACGGCCACGTCAAGGAGCGCAACCTCCTGGCGGCACGGCAGCAGTGGGCGCAGCTGCAGGTTGCGTTCCGCGATCCGGCGGTGCGCCAGCGCGCCGCCTGAAGACCGGGCGCAAAGCCTGATTCCCCACGCCCGGCGCCGGCCTTATGCCGGCTGGGGCCTCGCCGGTGGCCCCTGGGGGCGCCGCATACAATCCTGTGTTTTTCGCCCGATCCGCGTGCATGCCGGCGCGGATTGGTGCATTTGTCGTTCGCGTCTTTCTCTGGAGTTCTTCCCGTGCTGATTTCTACTGCTTATGCACAAACCGCACCTGCCGCACCGTCCGGCGGCGGTGACCTGATGTCTTCGCTGGGCAGCATGCTGCCGCTGGTGTTGATGTTCGTGGTGCTGTACTTCATCATGATCCGGCCCCAGATGAAAAAGCAAAAGGAGCACCGCGCCATGATCGACGCCCTGGCCAAGGGCGATGAAGTGGCCACGTCTGGCGGGTTGATCGGCAAGGTGACCAAGATCGGCGAAGGCACGCTGGGCGTGGAAATCGCCAACGGCGTCGAGGTGCAGTTGCAGCGTCATGCCGTGGTCCAGGTTCTGCCCAAGGGCACGGTCAAGTAAGTCTCTGTGAAAGTCGTCCCTCGCGGGCGAAAGCGATCATGAACCGTTATCCGGCATGGAAGTACGTCACCATCGTGGTCGTGCTGCTCCTGGGCTTGGTCTATGCCCTGCCCAATTTCTTCGGGGAAGCGCCTGCCGTGCAGGTGTCTTCGGGCAAGGCCAGTGTCAAGGTCGACGGGGCAACGCAAGAGCGCGTCGCCCAGCTGCTCAAGGACAACGGGCTCACCCCCGATCTGGTCAGCCTGGACGGCACGTCGGTGCGGGCCCGCTTCGCCACGCCGGATGAGCAACTCAAGGCGCGCGATGTCCTGCAGCGCGCCTTCGTGCCGGACCCGTCCGACCCGGCGTACGTGGTGGCCCTGAATTTGGTGTCACGCTCGCCGTCCTGGCTGCGCGCGCTGAATGCCTATCCCATGTATCTTGGGCTGGACCTGCGCGGTGGCGTGGACTTCCTGCTGCAGGTGGACATGAAGGGCGCCATCGACAAGCGCGCCGAATCCTTTGCCGGCGATCTGCGCACGGCTTTTCGTGACAAGAGCATCCGCGGAGCCTCGGTCAACCGCAGTGGGCAGACGGTGGAGATCGCCTTCCGCGACGCCGAGGCCATGGCCGCGGCCCGGCGCGTGATCCAGGACCAGTTCCCCGACCTCGACGCTGCCGCGCCGAGCGACCCGGGCAGCCTGCGGCTGGTCGCCACCATCAAGCCCGAGGCCGCGCGTCGCCTGCAGGACGCTGCGCTCAAGCAGAACATCACCACGCTGCACAACCGCATCAACGAGCTGGGCGTGGCCGAGCCGGTGATCCAGCAGCAGGGCCTGGAACGCATCGTCGTGCAGCTGCCCGGCGTGCAGGACGTGGCCAAGGCCAAGGACATCCTGGGCCGCACCGCAACGCTGGAAGTGCGCCTGGTCGACGAGAGCACCGAGGCCCGCACGGCAGAGACCAGCGGCGGCGCCGTGCCGTTCGGCGCCGAGCGCTACCTGGACCGCAGCGGCCAGCCGGTCATCGTCAAGCGCCAGGTCGTGCTGACCGGCGAGAACCTGACGGACGCCCAGCCCGGCTTCGATGGCCAGACGCAGGAGCCCACCGTCAACCTGACGCTGGACGCCAAGGGCTCGCGCATCTTCAAGGACGTGACGCGCGAGAACGTCGGCAAGCGCATGGCCATCATCCTGTTCGAAAAGGGCCGGGGCGAGGTCGTCACGGCGCCGGTGATCCGCACCGAAATCGGCGGGGGGCGCGTGCAGATTTCCGGCCGCATGACGACCGTCGAGGCCAACGACACCTCGCTGCTGCTGCGCGCGGGCTCACTGGCCGCGCCGATGGAGATCATCCAGGAGCGCACGATCGGCCCCAGCCTGGGAGCGGACAACATCAGCAAGGGCTTCAACAGCGTGCTGTATGGCTTCCTGGCCATCATGGTGTTCATGTGCGCCTACTACGCGCTGTTCGGCGTGTTCTCTTCCATCGCGCTGGCCGTCAACCTGTTGCTCCTGGTCTCTGTGCTGTCCATGTTGCAGGCCACGCTGACGCTGCCGGGCATCGCCGCCATGGCGCTTGCCATCGGCGTGGCGATCGACTCGAATGTGCTGATCAACGAGCGCGTGCGCGAGGAGCTGCGCAACGGCGCCGCGCCGCAGGCGGCGATCCACGCCGGTTACGACCGGGCGTGGGGCACGATTCTGGATTCCAACATCACCACGCTGATCGCCGGCGTCGCGCTGCTGGCCTTCGGTTCGGGGCCCATCCGCGGCTTCGCCGTCGTGCACTGCATCGGCATCGTGACCTCCATGTTCTCGGCCGTGTTCTTCTCGCGCGCGCTGGTCAACCTCTGGTATGGCGGCAAGAAGAAGCTCAAGAGCGTGTCCATCGGCACCGTCTGGCGCCCCAAGACCGACACCATGGCCATGACGGCCGAATAAGCGACCGAGGTCGTCCAAAGTACGCCATGGAATTCTTGCTTCCGGCATCACATGCGCTGCGCGCAGATGTGAGCCTTCTCTGAAAACTCCGCCTAAGGATTGAGATCATGGAGTTTTTCCGCATCCACAAGACGATCCCATTCATGCGCCACGCGCTGGTGCTGAACATCGTCTCGTTCGTCACCTTCGCTCTGGCGGTGTTCTTTCTGTTCCACCGCGGGCTGCACCTGTCGGTGGAGTTCACCGGCGGCACGGTGATGGAGGTCGCCTACGAGCAATCGGCCGATATCGGCAAGGTGCGCGAGACCGTCGGCACGCTGGGCTACTCCGAGGTGCTGGTGCAGGCCTACGGCTCTTCGCGCGATGTGCAGATCCGGCTGCCCGCGCGCAAGGACATGAACGCCACGCAGCAGAGCGCCCAGGTCGTCGATGCGCTGAAGGCGGTCGACCCCGGCGTCACTTTGCGCGGGGTCGAGTTCGTCGGCCCGCAGGTCGGCGAGGAGCTCACCACCAACGGCGTGAAGGCGCTGGCCATGGTGGTGGTCGGCATCATGGTCTATCTGGCGTTCCGCTTCGAGTGGAAGTTCGCCGTGGCCACGGTGGTGGCCAATCTGCATGACGTGGTCATCATCCTGGGCTTCTTCGCCTTCTTCCAGTGGGAGTTCTCGCTGGCTGTGCTGGCCGCCGTGCTGGCCGTGCTGGGCTATTCGGTGAACGAGTCGGTGGTGATCTTCGACCGCGTGCGCGAGAACTTTCGGCGCTACCGGAAGCAAACGACAGGCGAGGCGATCGACAGCGCCATCACGTCGACCATCAGCCGCACCATCATCACACACGGGTCGACGCAGCTGGTCGTGCTGTCGATGTTCTTCTTCGGCGGGCCCACGCTGCACTATTTCTCGTTGGCGCTGACCATCGGCATCTTGTTCGGCATCTACTCGTCCTGCTTCGTCGCAGCGGCCATCGCCATGTGGCTGGGCGTCAAGCGTGAAGATTTGGTCAAGTCCGGCGGCAGCAAGAAGGACGAGGACCCGAATGACCCCAACGCCGGCGCCGTCGTGTAGATTGCGCCCACCATGACCACCGCCGTCCCGACTTCCGCGCACCGGCAGCTGGCCAGCAGGGTCCGCGAGCGTTTCGTGGCCGAGTTGGGGGCTACGCTGCCGCAGTTGGGAGCCGCGCTCAAGGGGCGGTTGACCGAGTTGCTGGAGCAGGTCAGCGCCGCACGCGAGATGCAGGACCGGCGCGATGCCTGGACGCTGTTCCATAGCCGCAGCCGACACTGGGAAGAGGGCACCTCGGCCGCCTGGGGGCGGGCAGCGGTGGCCACCGCTGCGTCCGTGGCGCCGCGCGGCCAGCCGTCGGCTCTGGAGCTGGTCGGCGACGAGGTGGTCGAGAACCAGATCCTGGCCGCGCGCCTTGGTCTGGCCGTGCAGGATGCGGCCGGCAGCGAGTACGCGGACCTGCGCGCGCGGGTGCTGCAACTGGACGGGAACGACGAGCTGGGGCCGCAGGATGTCATGCGGCCCGAGGCGCTGGTGCTCATGCTGATCGAGCAATGGGCCCAGGCCGGCCTGGAGCGGCCCGTCCTGCAGTGGTTGGCGCCGACCTTGCAAAAGGAGTTGGGCGCGCACTTCCAGAAGGCATGCAGTTCCTGCAACGCTGTCCTCAGCAGCTCGGGCGTCGAGCTGTCGACCGACCTGCGCAACCGCGTCAAGCGGACGGAAATTTCCTCCGGTGGACTTGTCGGTGGCAACAGCATGCCCCCGTCGAGCTGGGGCGGTCCGGACTCGGTTTCCGGCGAGATGTCGCCTGGCCGTGATGGGGCACGCACCGGTGACGGGTCTACGGCGCGTGTCCCGTCATCGGGATCTGGCGCTGGCGCTGGCGGGGGGCATGGGGGGTGGACCGGCGGCGGCGACAGGACAGGTGGGGCGGGCGGGACAGGCAGATTTGCAAGCCACGGCCACAGCCCGGGTTCCGGCCACATGTCCGGTGCTGGGCAAGACCGGGGCGAGGCGTCCGGCCAGGGTTTCGGCCAAGGGCGCAGCCCTGGTGCCGGCGAGGCCGGCGGCATGCGCGGGCAGGCCAGCGCGTCGTCGCATGGCGGCCAGCCCACCCGCAGTGCGCCGGAAGAGGCGGCGGCCGCCGCAGCGTCGATGTCCCCGCTGGCGCGAGCCCGACGCCGGGCGCAAGGCGTGCTCGGCCAGTTGCGACGCGTCTTGACAGAGCACACCAGCGTTTTCGAGCCGACGGCCAAGCACGAGATTTCGCCGACGCTGGCCTACGCGATCAGCCGCCGACGCAGCGTGCCCGATGACGAGTTGATCGGCGGCAGCACCGCCGTGGGCCTGGCGACGGACTACAGCCCCGCAGGCGTGCAGCGCGTGGCCGGCGTGCTGCGTGAGCGGTCCAACGAGCTCAAGCGCCAGGCCAGTACCAACAATGAGAAGGCCACGATCGAGATCGTGGCGCTGATGTTCCAGAGCATCCTGGCGGAAGAGCGCATCCCACCATCGGTGCGGGTGTGGTTCGCGCGGCTGCAGTTGCCGGTGCTGCGCGTGGCGTTGGCCGAGCCCGAGTTCTTCGGCACGCTCAGCCATCCGGCGCGCCAGTTGATCGACCGCATGGGCTCGTGCGCCATGGGCTTCGACGCCGCCGCCATCGGTGGCACGGCGCTGGAGGCGGAGATCCGCCGCGTGGTGCAGGTGATCGAGCAATACCCGGAGACCGGACGGCGCGTGTTCCAGCTGGTCTACGACGAGTTCTTGAAGTTCCTGTCCAAGTACCTGACCGAAAAGGGTGCGGCGCAGCGGGTCGTCAGCGTTGCGCAGCAGATCGAGCAGAAGGAGACGCTGGCGATCCAATACACCATCGAGCTGCGCAACATGCTCAAGGACATTCCCGTGCGCGATGAAGTGCGCGATTTCCTGTTCAAGGTGTGGGCCGAGGTGCTGTCGCTCGCCGCCGTGCGCAAAGGCCCGCAGGACGAGGAAACCATCGCCCTCAAGCGCTCGGCCGCCGACCTGGTCTGGGCCGCAAGCGCCAAACCCAATCGGGCCGACCGCGCGCGTGTGATCCAGAGCCTGCCGCAACTGCTGCAGCGCCTGCGCCAGGGCATGACGCTGCTGGGCATGCCGTCTGCCGCGCAGGAGGTGCACATCAAGCGCCTGAGCGACACGCTGGCCGACGCCTTCATGTCCAAGACCGAAGCCATTCCACAGGCCCGCATCGACCAGATGGCGGCGCGGCTGGCGAACCTTGAAGACTTCGTCACCGACGAGAGCATGGGCGACCTGCCGCTGGACGCCGACAGCATCGAGATGATGCTGGGCATCGATGCCTCGTCGATCGACGTGATTCCGGATGCTGGCGCCAAGCCCAGCGAGGCCATGCTGGCCTGGGTCTACGAGCTGCAGCTGGGCCACTGGTTCACGCTGGACCACAACCAGAAGATCAGCCAGGTGCAGTTCGCGTGGCGCAGCGAGCGCAGGCAGCTGCACCTGTTTGCCTCGATGGATGGGCGCAGCTACCTCGTCCAGGCCAAGCGCCTGGCCGTCTATCTGCAGGCCGGCCTGCTGGTGCCGCAGGAAGAAGAGGCGCTGACGCTGCGCGCCACGCGCCAGGCGCTGGAGAAGCTGGACGCAAACCCCGGGCGCCTGCTGGCGACCTGAGCCTCTGTCAGTGGGCGACGCGGGCCGCCGCGTCCTGGCACAGCTCGTCGAGCACCAGCGCGTCGGGCTCGGTGCCAAAGCTCCAGTACACCATCAGCACGATGATCTTCAGGTCGGCCAGCGCCACGGGACCGCCCTGCGCGGCCATGGCGCGGTCCAGCACGATCTCGCGCATGGGCGCCGGCAGCACGCCGGCAGATTCCAGGAAGTGCACGAAGCCCAGGCACTCGGCGCCCAGGTGTTCCTGCTCTGCCACCGCGTAAACGCGCATCGCATCCGAGGTTGTGGCCAGCTCCAGGCTGGGGGAGGCGTCGTCGGCCGCATCGTCGTCCGGCACGGTGCCCTGCGCCGCGTGGTGCAGGCCGCCGAGCCAGTCGAGCGCTGCCTCGATCTCGTCGGCGTCGAAGCCGACGGCACTGAGCTTGCGGCCCAGTTGCGCGGGCTCGGGGCAGGCATCCCCGCGCCAGTAGTTTTCATACACGAAAACAAGCACTTCGAACATGGCTTCAATATAGCGCAGCGGTCTGTCGTGCCAGGCGCTGTGCCGCAAATACGACGATGCAGGTTCAGGCGCCGACGAATCGCTGGAACAGCGCGCCCGGCAGCCGCACGATGTGGCCGTCGAGTTCCAGCGTCAGCAGGCGGGCCTGCAGGTGCGCAGCATCCAGCCCCGTGCGTGCAGCCAGCGCGTCCAGGCCGATCGGGTCGAAGCCGATGTGCTCCAGCAGATCGTCGCCCAACGGCTCTGACGCCGATGTGGTCACAGATCCTGTGGCCGCGAGAGGCCGACCGGTGGGTGCAAACTCCTCGAAGATGTCCTCGGCGGTTTCCACCAGCTTGGCGCCCTGGCGGATCAATGCGTGGCAGCCGCGCGATTGCAGCGAGTGGATCGAGCCGGGGATGGCGAACACCTCTTTGCCCTGCTCGGACGCCAGCCGCGCGGTGATCAGCGAGCCCGAGCGCAGCGCTGCCTCCACCACCAGGGTGCCGCGGGTCAGTCCGGCGATCAACCGGTTGCGGCGCGGAAAATTCGCCGCGATGGGTGGCGTGCCCAGTGTGTATTCGCTGAGGATGACCCCCTGCCGCGCGATCGCATGCGCCAGTGCCAGATGGGCCTTCGGGTAGACCCGGTCCAGGCCTGTGCCGACCACCGCCACCGTGGCCAGCATGCCGGGCTGATCGGCCGCGCCCTTCAGTGCGCCCGTGTGCGCGGCACCGTCCACACCCGCCGCCAGGCCGGAGACGACGGTCCAGCCCGCCGCGCTGCACTGGCGTGCGAACTGCTCGGCGTTGGCCCGGCCCTGCGGCGTGGGGTGGCGGCTGCCGACGATGGCGATGCTGTCGACCACCGGCTCCTGCGTTGCAAACGCCGGCCAGGCATCGAAGCAGCCCATGGCGTGCAGCAGCAGCGGCGGGTCCTCCATCTGCAGCAGGGCAGCGGGATAGTCGGCGTCGCCCAGCACCAGGACGCGGCGCTGCGCAGCGTCATCGGGCGCCTCGTGCAGCCAGCGCCAGGTGGCATCCAGCAAGTCATCGAAGCCTGGGGGCGGTTGCAACAGCGACTGCTGCTGCAACGGCGTCACAACGGACGCCAACGTGGTGGCGTCCTGCGCGAACACCGCCGCCGGGCTGCCGAAGGCCGTCAGCAGCCGGCGTGCCGTGTCGTTGCCGACCTCGGGCGTGCGCAGCAGGCGCAGCCAGTGGCCCAGTTCGCCGCGCTCCATGCGTGCGCTTCCCGGCCCGTGGCGTGCGTGGCGGTCAGCGCGGCGAGACCAGCCTGTCGCCGACCTTGACGCCGTTCTGGATGTCCAGGATCAGCCCGTAGGACACACGCTCGAACGTACGGAACACCATCAGCATGCCGTTGGTCTCGTCGGGCAGCCGCATCATGGGCTTGTCGGGGTCGGTGCGGTCGCGCAGGCGGGCACCGCTGCTCAGCACGGTCAGCACGTGGCCGCGTTCGAGTCCGTCGCGGCTGCCCTTGTTGATCGACACCACCTGGCTCTGCGCGGCGTTGGCGTTGGCCACGCCGCTGCCGTAAATGGACACCACCCGGCCGTCGACGGCCTGGCCCGGCGCACGCGGCACGTAGCTCAGCAGCTCGCGCGGTGGCTCGGGTAGCAGGCGGTCGCCGACGCGGATTTCCTCGCGGGTGGACAGGATGTCGAGCGAGGCCGGCACCACATCGACGACGATCTTGCCGTCCTTGTCGGGCGTCTCGCGCGTGCTCTCACCTTGCAGCAGCACCGCTTTGCCGAGGTAGAAGGCCTCGTAGCCCAGCACTTCGCCAGTCACCGGGTCCTTCAGCGGCACGGCGTTGCGCACCACGCGAAAGTTCGCTGGCGGCTGGCCGGGCGCATCGGCCAGCGGCGCCTCGGGCGAACCACGGCCGTAGGCGCGGTCACCCTTGCTGAGCATGACGCGGTCGTCGCGGGTGGCGACGATGCGCGGCGCGCGCTGCAGTTCGGCCTCGTCGACCACCACGGGTTCTGCCAGGAACGGTTCGATCACGCTGGGGCTCAGCGTCGGCAGTGCGCTGGCCGAGAGGGGCTCGTAGCGCGTGCGCGGCGAAATGCGCACGGTCTGCCCGTCCATGCCGCCGCCGCGCAGGCCGAGCAAGGCGCGCCCGTCCTGCTTCAGCAGGAACAACTGCTGGCCCGGGTAGATCAGGTGGGGGTCGCGGATCTCCTGCAGGTTCATGCCCCACAGCTCGGGCCAGCGCCAGGGCCGGGCCAGGAACAGGCCGGCGATGCCCCACAGCGTGTCGCCGCTCTTCACGGTGTAGCTGTCGGGTGCGCTGGGCGCCAGCTCCGTCAGCGGCACGCCGCGCTGGGCGACCTGCTCCGCGGTGCCGCGCTGGGTCGGGGTGATCGGATGGGTCTGGGCCAGCGCGGGCTCTGCCAGCAGCGAAGCCGTCAGCAGGGCCCCGATCGAGGCGAATCCCATCATGTTGTTCATAGCTCGTTGCACCAGAAACACCCCCAGGTGACGGGGTCGGTTGCGGCGCCGCCGGGCGGGCCGGGGTGCCTGAAAAACAGGCGCAATTTTGCGCCCAAGGCCCTGAGGGGGCAACGATTATTGACTTGCGCGTCCGACCGGCGTTTCAAAAGTGGCGAAAATAGCGACAACCCCGATCCAATCGTTCCCATGGCGCTCCTTCCCATTCTTCAGTTTCCCGATCCGCGCCTGCACACCGTCGCCCGACCTGTGCAGCAGGTCGATGCACGCGTCCAGGCGCTGGTGGCCGACATGCTGGAGACCATGTACGACGCCAAGGGCATCGGCCTTGCGGCCACCCAGATCGACGTGCACGAGCGCGTCATCGTGATCGACGTTTCTGAAGAGCGCGACCAGCCGCTGGTGCTGATCAACCCCGAGATCACCTGGGCCAGTGCCGAGCGTGAAGTGAGCGACGAAGGCTGCTTGTCGGTGCCGGGCGTCTACGACAGCGTAGCGCGCTCGATCAAGGTGAAGGTCAAGGCGATGGATGCCCAGGGCCAGCAGCGCAGCGTCGAGGCGGACGGCCTGCTCGCGGTCTGCATCCAGCACGAGATGGACCACCTGCTGGGCAAGGTGTTCCTGGAATACCTGTCGCCACTCAAGCGCAACCGCATCAAGACCAAGATGCTGAAAGCGCAGCGCGAGAACGCCCGCGAAGCGACGGCCTGACGCGGCATGCAGATCGCCATGTGCTCGCGTGTTCGCAGCCTCGGTGCCATGGCGGTCGTCGCGTTGTCGGCGCTCTTGGCCGGCTGCGCGGGTGTGACCCCGGGCATGACCCGCGCCCAGGTCATCGACGCCTGGGGCCAGCCCACCCGCAGCGTGCCGGTGACCGGCGGCGAGCGGCTGCAGTACTCGCAGCAGCCGGAAGGCCAGGAGGTCTTCATGATCGACCTGGACGCATCCGGCCAGGTGCTGCGCACGCGCCAGGTGATGACGGAGCAGGACTTCGCCCGCATCGCCACCGATGGCAGCTGGACGCGCGCCGATGTCGAGCGCGAATTCGGTCCCACCTTTGACCGCGAGCGCGTGGCCGGGTGGGCCGGCCCCATCCTCACTTACCGCTGGCGCGCGGGCATGATCGACCGCTACTTCTGGGTCTACCTGGACAACGCTGGCGTGGTCCGCCGTGCCCATGAGGGCATGGATTGGCGCAACATGCGCCATACCGCCCAGTGACCCTGCCCCCTTCCTGAAGATTTCCGACCGATGCGCATCGTGTTTGCGGGCACGCCCGTGTTTGCCCGCTCGGCCCTGGCCGCATTGCAGGCGGCTGGCTTTGAAATCCCCCTGGTGCTGACCCAGCCCGACCGGCCGGCCGGCCGCGGCATGAAGCTGCAGGCCTCGCCCGTCAAGCAGTTGGCGCTGGAGCACGGCTGGCCGCTGGCGCAGCCGCGCAGCCTGCGGCTGGACGGCAAGTACCCCGACGACGCCGCCGCCGCGCGTGACGCGCTGCTGGCCGCGCGGGCCGACGCGATGGTGGTGGCCGCCTACGGCCTGATCCTGCCGCAATGGGTGCTCGATGTGCCGCGCCTGGGCTGCCTGAACATCCACGCCAGCCTGCTGCCACGCTGGCGTGGTGCCGCACCGATCCACCGCGCGATCGAGGCCGGCGACACGCAGACCGGCGTCACCATCATGCAGATGGACGCCGGGCTGGACACCGGCGACATGCTGCTGCGCGAGCCGTTGGCCATCGGCGAGGACAGCACCGCGCTGCTGCACGACCGCCTGGCCGACCTGGGCGCGCGCATGGTCGTGCAGGCGCTGCGCCAGGCCGAGGCCGGCACGCTGCGCCCGGTGCCCCAGCCGCAGGACGGCGTGACCTACGCGCACAAGATCGAGAAGACCGAAGCGCGCATCGACTGGTCGCACGATGCCGCTGCCATCGTGCGCCGCATTCGCGCCTTCGACCCGTTTCCCGGCGCCTCCACCGAGGCGAGCGGTGAAACCATCAAATGCTGGGCTGCACAGCAGTGGCCCGGCGCGCCTGGCGCAGCCCCCGGTACCGTGCTGGCGGCCAACGCGGACGGCATCGCCGTGGCCGCGCGTGAGGGCACGGTCGTGCTGACCGAGTTGCAGCGCGCCGGCGGCAAGCGCCTGCCGGCGGCCGACTTCCTGCGCGGTTTTGCCCTGCAGGCCGGCCAGTGCCTGGGCGGCCCGGCCGACTGATGTTCCTCTCCTCCGAGATCCGGCGTCGCCCCGCCTTCCGCGAAGGCTGGACCGACATGGCGCCCGCCGCCGTGGGCATTGGCGCCTGGGGCCTGATGACCGGGGTGGCCATGGTCAAGTCCGGCCTCGGGGTGGTGGAATCGGTCGCCATGACGCTGCTGGTCTATGCCGGCAGTTCGCAGCTGGCCGCGCTGCCGCTGCTGGTGGCCGGCGCGCCGGGCTGGGTGGTGCTGGCCACGGGCTTCTGCGTGAACCTGCGGTTCGTCGTGTTCAGCCTGCACCTGCGGCCCTACCTGCTGTACATGCCGCGTTGGCGCCGGCTGCTGCACGGTTACCTGACGGCTGACCTCAGTTATGCCATGTTCACACGGCGCTATGCCGAGCCCGGCGCCACGGCGGCCGAGCGCGAGTCGCAAGAGGCCTACCTCACCGGTGGCTACTGTGCGACGTGGCTGTCGTGGATGGTGCTGAGCCTGGTCGGCATCGCATTGGCGAACCTGATCCCCAGTGCCTGGGGCCTGGGTTTTGCGGGTGTGCTGAGCCTGGTCGCCATCGTCTGTTCGATGGCGACGACGCGCCTGCGCATCCTGGCGTCGCTGATCGCTGCCGCGACGGCGGTGGCCGCCTACGCGCTGCCGCTCAAGCTCAACATCGTGGCCGGCATCGGCGCGGCGGTGCTGGTCTGCTTCTGGCTGGAAAAGCAGCTCGGCCTGGATGCGGATGCGGAGGATGCCAAGTGAGCCCAGTGCCCAGCCGCCCCCAGCCGACGCACACCGCAGTGCGGGCCACGAGGGCATGGCGATGAACACCGAAGGCACCGACCTGTGGACGCTCGCCGTGATCGTCGGCCTGGCTGGCGTGACGGTGCTGACGCGCTGCTTCTTCTTCATCCTGGACCGGCCGTGGGGCTTGCCGGACTGGGCCCACCGCGCGCTGCACTATGCGCCGGTGGCTGCGCTGACGGCCGTGATCGCGCCCGAGATTGTCATGACCCAGGGCCATCTGGTCACGACCTGGCAGGACGCGCGGCTGTACGCCATGGCGGTCGGCGTGGCCTGGTACTTCTGGCGCGGTGGCGTGCTGGGCACCATGCTGGCGGGCATGGCGGTCTACCTGCCGTTGCACTTGGGGCTGGGCTGGTAGGGGCCTGCGACCTAGAATTCCGCGCACATTTTTGCAACCACTCCAGCCCCATCACCATGAACGTCCTGCGCTTTTCCGACCTCTGTGCCCAAGGCAAGCTTGCTGGCCAACGCGTGTTCATCCGCGCCGACATGAACGTGCCGCAGGACGATGCCGGCGCGATCACCGAGGACACCCGCATCCGCGCTTCCGTGCCCTGCATCCGCATGGCGCTGGATGCCGGCGCCGCTGTCATGGTGACCTCGCACCTGGGCCGCCCGACCGAAGGCGCGCTCACGCCACAGGACTCGCTGGCCCCGGTTGCCAAGCGCCTGGGGGAGCTGCTGGGCCGCGAGGTGCGCCTGGTCGCCGACTGGGTCGACGGCGTGCAGGTCGCCCCTGGCGAGGTGGTGATGCTGGAGAACTGCCGCGGCAACGTCGGCGAGAAGAAGAACAAGCCCGAGTTGGCGAAGAAACTCGCCGCACTGTGCGACGTGTTCGTGAACGACGCCTTCGGCACCGCGCACCGGGCCGAGGGCACGACCTACGGCATCGCCGAATTCGCGCCCGTGGCGTGCGCCGGCCCGCTGCTGGCGGCCGAGATCGACGCCATCGGCAAGGCGCTGGCCAACCCGAAGCGCCCGCTGGTGGCCATCGTCGCCGGCTCCAAGGTCAGCACCAAGCTGACCATCCTGAAATCGCTGTCGAACAACGTGGACGGCTTGATCGTCGGCGGCGGTATCGCCAACACGTTCCTGCTGGCCGCGGGCCTGCCCATCGGCAAGAGCCTGGCCGAGGCCGACCTCGTCGGCGAAGCCAAGGCCGTGATCGAGGCCATGAAGGCGCGCGGCGCCGAGGTGCCGATTCCCGAGGACGTGGTCACCGCCAAGACCTTCTCGGCCGATGCGCCAGCCACCGTCAAAGCCGCTGCGGACGTGGCCGAGGACGACCTGATCCTGGACATCGGCCCCAAGACCGCGGCCCGGCTGGCCGCGCAACTGCAGCAGGCCGGCACCATCGTGTGGAACGGCCCGGTCGGTGTGTTCGAGTTCGACGCCTTCGCCGGTGGCACCGAGGCCATCGCGCGCGCCATCGCGCAGAGCAGCGCGTTCAGCATCGCCGGTGGCGGCGACACGTTGGCCGCCATCGCCAAGTACGGCATCGAAAAAGATGTGGGCTACATCTCGACCGGCGGCGGGGCCTTCCTGGAAGTGCTGGAAGGCAAGACGCTGCCGGCCTTCGAGATCCTGGCCAGGCGCGCTGCGGGCTGATCGCCCGGGCTATTGCGCTCGGGTGACGGCCCCCGTCGCCACGTGGCGGCGCAGGTCGGCCAACAGTGCCTTGGCCCGCCGCTCGTTCGCCGGCCCCATACGGACCAGCATCTTCTGGCCGCTGGACAGGTTCTGCAGCGCTGGATCGGTGAACTCGTAGCGCACCCAGGGGCGTGGATCGGCGAATGGGCCCTTCACCTCGGTCACCTGTACGCGCAGCGGCCCCTGCGGCTCAGGCGCCTGCTGCAGATGGTCCAGCACGGCAACCAGGCGGTCGTTGAAGTAGCCACGCGGATAGCCCAGCTCTTCGTAGGCCTGCTGAAACAGCGGGTACAGCCGCACGTACAGCGCGGCCACGCGGTCCGCCGACACTGACTCGGCCAGGGTCAGCAGCGCGTCATAGCGCTTCGCGTTCGCCGGCGCGATGACCTGGGCCGCGCCTTCGCCCTCCACCTGGAAACGCGCCGCTGTCGCGTGCACCGGCCACAGCCGGGCCGGCGCCTGCGCGCGTGTGAGGTTGTCCACCGTGGCGACGACGCGCGGCACGAAGCCGTCTGTCTGCAGCAGCGCGGACACCGGGCCCCGGCCGAACAGGGCGGCCAGCGCGTCGGTGACGTGGGTATCGGCAGCAGCCAGGGCCGGCAATGCCGGGTCTGGCGGCGGCAGCGCCGCCAATGGGTAGTGCGGGCCCGAAGGCTCGGCGGGTGCCGCCGCGGGCGGGGCAGCAGGGGCCACGGCCACAGGCGGTGCAGTCGGGGTGTCCGGCGTGCGCCACCAGAACCACCAGGCGCCGGCTGCGAGCAGCAGCGCCACCGCGATGGCCACCACGCCGCCGAAAGAGGATGATTCGCGCGGCCGCAGGGCGGCAGGGTCGTGTTCGGGCATGTCGGTCTCCTGTGGTGCGGGTTTGACCGTCCGACTCTGCCCGGGCGCCGGCGTTCCATGCCGGCGTGTCGCGTGCGTCAGTTGGTGGGCACGGCCGCACGCCGGGGGCTGGTGGCGCTGCCTTGGAAATCGGTCCAGCACTGGCGCGAGAAGTCGTAGAGCTTGCAGGCGCGTGCGGTGTCGAAATACCAGCGCCATGAAAAGCGCTGCACGATGATGCGGCCCGGCAGCAGATGCTCCAGCGTCTTTTGCGCCTCCTTCAGCCGGTACAGCGGGATGCTCATGTCCACGTGGTGCGCCGTGTGCTCCATGATGTGGTGGATCAGCGCGCCGATCTGCAGCGGAAAGCACAAGTGCACCGTGGTCGACACGAAGGGTTGCGCCCGTTGCCAGGCTGCTTTCTCGTCATGCCACTGCACGCGCACATGCGTGTGGTGGCCGTAGATCACAAAGCCGATCATGTGGAACCAGAACGCCATCGGCACGACAAAACCCAGCAGCACCGCGAGCCACACGGCCTGGCCCGTCGCGAGAGCACCCGCCACCAGCGCGGCAATCCACAGCGCGGCAAAGCCGGTGACCAGCGTGCAGTCCTTGGTGAAGATCGGCCGCCAGGTCTTGCCCATGGCCTCCTGGTTCGGGAACATCATCTTCTTCCACCAGATCTCCACCATGTAGTAGAGGCCCGGCCCCCAGCCGCTGCGGTACAGGCGCTCCATCGCACGGCGCAGCGGCGGCAGGGCCTCGTACTCGGCCCGGGTCAGCGGTGCCCAGACGAAGTCCACGCCCTTCAGATTCGTGAAGCCGTGGTGCACCACGTTGTGGCCCATGTCCCACAAGCTGAAGGCCGTCAGCGAGGGCAGGAAGGCGATGCGGCCCAGCCACTTGTTCAGCCGGCGGTGCGGTGTCAGGCTCTGGTGGCAGCCGTCGTGGCCGATGATGAACAGGCGGCCGATCACGAAGCCGGCCGCCAACCCGCACAGGGCGCGCAGCCAGATGGGATGCAGCGCCACGGTGCCGGCGATCAGCGCTGTGAACAGCAGCAGGTCGAAGGCCAGCAGGGCCAGCGCGTGCACCGTGCTGCGCTGGGAGATCGGGATCAGCCAGGCGCGGATGGTCTTGCGGTGGGGCAATGGTGTGCCCGTCGGCAAGGGCGCGGGCAGCGTCGTCGGCGGGGCGGGATCGGGAGCAGGCAGCATGGCACGGTGATGAGCGAATCGGTGCCCCCACCGTAACCGCGGGCGGGCGAGGCGTCGCTGATCCCGGTCAACAGATGGCGCGACCGATGGCGCGCCGCCTCGAGTTTCCACGCGGTTACCGCGTGTGAGAATGCGCGGGCTTTCATCGCCCGCGCGGGCGCCGCGCAGGAATGACGCCAGCCCAAGGAGACAAGAATGAGCCAGAACCGACTGCCCCGCCACGCGACCAAGATCGTCGCGACATTGGGGCCAGCCTCCAATACACCGGAGATGCTCGAGCAGATGATCGTGCACAAGGTCAGCGTCGTGCGCCTGAACTTCAGCCACGGCACGGCGCAGGACCACATCGCCCGTGCCGCCATGGTGCGCGAGGCCGCGCGCAAGGCAGGTCGCGAGGTCGCCATCATGGCCGACCTGCAGGGCCCCAAGATCCGCGTCGGCAAGTTCGTCGAAGGCAAGGTGCAACTGGTGCCGGGCGAGAAGTTCGTGTTGGATGCAGTCCGCACCGAGCTGGGCGACATCAACGGCGTCGGTCTGGACTACAAGGACTTGCCGCGTGACGTGAAGGCCGGCGACCGCCTGCTGCTCAACGACGGCCTGATCGTGTTGACGGTGGACGGTGTCAAGGGTGAACAGGTGCACACCACCGTCAAGCTGGGCGGCGAGCTGTCCAACAACAAGGGCATCAACAAGGAAGGTGGCGGCCTGACCGCGCCGGCGTTGACGCTCAAGGACATGGAGGACATCAAGACCGCCATGAGTTTCCAGGCCGACTACGTGGCGGTGAGCTTTCCCAAGAACGCCACCGACATGGAAATGGCGCGCCAGCTGTGCAACGTGGCGGCGGCCGAGTACGGCCACAAGCCCGGCATGATCGCCAAGATCGAGCGGGCCGAGGCCATCCCCCGTCTGGAAGAAATCCTGCGCGCCAGCGACGGCATCATGGTGGCGCGCGGCGACCTGGCGGTGGAGGTCGGCAACGCCGCCGTGCCGGCGCTGCAGAAAAAGATGATCCGCATGGCGCGCGACATGGACAAGGTGGTCATCACTGCTACGCAGATGATGGAGTCCATGATCAGCAACCCAGTGCCCACGCGCGCCGAAGTCAGCGACGTGGCCAATGCCGTGCTGGACGGCACCGACGCCGTGATGCTGTCGGCCGAGACGGCCTCAGGCCGCTACCCGCTGGAGACGGTGCAGGAGATGAGCCGCATCTGCGAGGCTGCCGAGGCCGCCGAAGACAAGCAGCTGGACGCCGACTTCAGCGGCCGCAGCTACAGCCGCATCGACCAGTCCATCGCCATGGGCGCGCTGTTCACGGCGCACCATGTCGGCGCCAAGGCCATCGTGGCCTTGACCGAATCCGGCTCCACCATGCTGTGGATGAGCCGCCACCGTGCCCACATCTCCATGTACGCGCTCACCTCGCGCCTGGCCACGCAGCGCAAGCTGGCGCTCTACCGCAATGTGCGCCCGCTGCTGATGGACGTGCACACCGACCGTGACACGGCGCTGGAGCAGGCGGAGGCCCACCTGAAGAAGCGCGGCATCGTGCAGAGCGGTGATGTCTACGCCATCACCTGCGGCGAGCCCATGGGCGCGCCCGGCGGCACCAACATGCTGAAGATCTGCAAGGTCAGCTGACGCGCGCCGACGCTGCGGCGCGCGGCCGCGTCAGTCGAAGCGGAACGACACGCCGGTGATGAACATCGCGTCCGTCTTCTTCACACCCACGCCCGGGTCGCTGTTGTAGCGGTAGCTCAGCCCGGCCGTCAGGTTCATATCCTTGGTCATGGCCACCGTGATGTTGGTATCGAACGTGGCGCGGTACGCACCCGTGTCGCGCAGATTCGGGAACACCGCGAAGCGCTGGCGCAGGCTGGTGGTGTCGGTCAGCTTGTGGTTCGATTCTTCGGCCAGCACCAGCTCCAGGCGGCCATACGTGTCGCGCAGTTGGCCGTCGACCTGCGCCGGCTGGCTGTAGCGGTCGCGGCTGTAGCCCAGACCCCCGGAGACGTCGAAGGTGGTGCGCTCGTTCCTGACCAGGTGGTAGCCCACACCCGATGCCACGGACATGCGCGTGGAAATGTTGGCCAGCGGGTCGCGCAACGCATCGGCCGTGCCGAAGCCGAACCACACCGGCGTCAGATCGCGCGTGTACTGCGTGCCCAGCGCATAGCGCTCGGTTTCGGTCACACCGTCGTGGCGGGCGTAGTTGGCCTGACCGACGACGGTCCATTTGTCGATGTTGCTGACCCGGGCGGCCTCGGCGCTCACATTCAGTGCGGCCGACTTGCTGTTGCCGGTGGACGCATTGGCGCCTGCGGTCAGCAGGTAGCGCCACTGGTTGTCCGGCTTCAACGTGACCTGGGCCGACGCCAGCAGCGGGGCTGCCAGCAAGGCCGCCGCAGTGGCGGTGGCGCGCAGGGGCAGGGTACTCAAGTGCATGCGAATCATCTTTCTTGGCTGAAAAATTCGATTGGACCCGCTGGTGGTGTGCACTGCAGCATGGGAGTTCACGAATGTGCCGGCGTGCAGCAGCTCGCGCAGGTGTCTCACGCGCGCGGAAGGCCGCGTCCTGCGCGACAACCGCGCGGTGGCCGGCATCCGGGTGGCCGTGGGCTCGATGTGCGCGGATTGCTGACAACTGATGGACGCGCCGGGGACAGGTTCTGTGCGAGTTACGGTCGAGTTACGGCCCAGGCCCGCTCTGCGCGGCCGGCTGGGCAGGGGGGCTCGCCCTACAATTGCCCGATTTTTCTTGCCGCAAAGCGGCTGTGTAACTTCAGAGAGGCGAACCAGTGAATCAGGATCAACTGAATAAGGTCACCACCGGCGGCGGTTTCATCGCTGCGTTGGACCAAAGCGGGGGCAGCACGCCCAAAGCGCTCAAGCTCTACGGCGTCGACGAATCGGCCTACAGCGGCGAAGCAGCGATGTACGACATGGTCCATGCGATGCGTAACCGCATCGTTACCAGCCCCGTGTTCGATGGCCGTCGCGTGCTTGGCGCGATCCTGTTCGAGATGACCATGGACCGCCAGTTCGACGGCATGGACGCGGCCCAGTACCTGTGGGAGAAAAAGCAGGTCGTGCCTTTTCTGAAGGTCGACAAAGGCCTGGCCGACGAAGCCGATGGCGTGCAGCTGATGAAGCCCATGCCCGAGCTCGACGCTTTGGTCGCGCGCGCCGTGAAGAAGGGCGTCTTCGGCACCAAGATGCGCTCGGTCATCAACAGCGCCAACGCCAAGGGCATCGACGCCGTGCTGGACCAGCAGTTCGCGGTCGGCCTGCAGATCCTGAAGGGCGGCCTGATGCCCATCATCGAGCCGGAAGTCAATATCAAGGCCACCGACAAGAAGGAAGCCGAAGCCCTGCTCAAGCAAGCCTTCCTGAAGCGCCTGGACGCGCTGCCGGCGGACGCCAAGGTCATGCTCAAGCTGACCATTCCCTCGGTCGACGGCTTCTACAGCGAACTCGTGAAGCACCCCAAGGTCGTGCGCGTGGTGGCGCTGTCCGGCGGTTACAGCCGCGAAGATTCCAACGCCATGCTGGCCAAGAACCCCGGCGTCATCGCCAGCTTCAGTCGCGCGCTGACCGAAGGCCTGTCGGCGCAGCAGACCGACGCACAGTTCGACGCCGCACTGGACACCGCAATCGAGTCGATCTACCAAGCATCGATCGCCTGACGGCACTCCGACGCCTCGCAAAAGGCCGCTCCACGCGGCCTTTTTTTGGCATACTCGTTCATACACATCAAAGGTGTATGACCATGGAGACCCGTACCAACATCGTGCTCGACGACGCGCTCGTCGAACAGGCCATGGCCCGTGCCGGCGTCAAGACCAAGAAGGCCGCCATCGAGGCCGCGCTGCGCGCCTACGTGCGCAAGCCGGACTACTCTGGCCTGCTGGCACTGGTGGGCACTGGGGTCATTGCAGACGATTACGACCCCAAGGCGCTGTTTCACGCGCAGTCCCATGTGGCCGAGCCGCAGGCGGCCTATCAGGTCAGCCCGGCCCGGCCTGCGAAGTCGACCGCCAAGTCGGCCGTGAGGTTGGCCACCAGGACCAACGCCCAGCGCGCGAAATGATTGCGGACTCGTCGGCCTGGATTGCCATGCTGCGCGGGTTCGACATTCCTGTCGCGCGCCGACTCATGCAGGTATTGCGGCGCGGCGAATCGCTGTACATGCCGGACGTCGTGTACCAGGAGGTGCTGCAAGGCGCCAGCGATGCGCAGCACTTCATGCGCCTGCAGTCGCAGCTGGATCTCGTTCCGCCGTTGGCCTGCGACGATCCCCGCGAAACCGCCCGCCGGGCCGCCATCCTCTACGCGCGGTGCCGCTGGCAGGGCATCACCGTGCGCAGCCCGAACGACTGCCTGGTGGCCGCCTGCGCGATCGAGACTGACGAACCTTTGCTGCATGACGACCGCGATTTCGAGCGCATTGCCGGTGTGGATCCGCGGCTGCATTTCGTGTGATGCCACGTGTTCGCCAGTGCGTCCTCTGAGCTTGGGCAAGGGCTTGCCGCCCTGCAGGCCGACCCCCGCGCGGCTGAGGGACAATTGGTCGCGATCGTTCTCTGACCTCTGCCAGCGCCCACCATGACCTCCGCACTGCACACCTCCAAGCTGACTTCTCTCCCCTTGCTCGCCCGCGGCAAGGTGCGCGACAACTACGCCGTGGGCACCGACCGCATCCTGATGCTGGCCAGCGACCGCATCAGTGCCTTCGACGTGATCATGGGCGAGCCGATTCCCGGCAAGGGCGCGTTGCTGACGCAGATGGCGCTGTACTGGTTCGAGCGGCTCGGCCACCTGTGCCCCAACCACCTGACCGGCGAATCACCCGAGAGCGTGGTGGCACCCGACGAGGTGGACCAGGTGCAGGGCCGCGCCATGCTGGTCAAGCGGCTGAAGCCGATCCCGGTCGAGGCCGTGGTGCGCGGCTATCTGGCCGGCAGCGGCTGGAAGGAGTACCAGGAAGGCCAGGCCGTCTGCGGCGTGCCCTTGCCGGCTGGCCTCACGAACGCCAGCAAGCTGCCCGAGCCGATCTTCACACCCGCCGCCAAGGCCGAAGCCGGCGAGCACGACGAGAACATCACCTACGAGAAGGTGGTCGAAATCGTTGGCCCGGCGCTGGCTGCGCAGATCAAGGACACCAGCATCCGCATCTACCAGGCCGCCTGCGAGATCGCGCTGGCCAAGGGCATCATCATTGCCGACACCAAGTTCGAGTTCGGCTTGGACGAGGCCGGCACGCTGGTGCTGATGGACGAGGTGCTGACGCCCGATTCCTCACGCTTCTGGCCGGCGGAGAGCTGGCAGGAAGGCATCAACCCGCCCAGCTACGACAAGCAGTTCGTGCGTGACTGGCTGGAATCCTTGCGCATCAACGGCAAGCCGTGGGACAAGACGCCGCCAGCGCCGCGCATGCCGCGCGAGGTGATCGAGAAGACGGCCGCCAAGTACCAGGAAGCCTGGCAGCGCCTGAGCGCCTGAGCTGGCGGGCCTCGCCCGGCCGCCCGAAGATGGCCTCGCCGCGCCGGGCAGAAGTTCTCCCTACGTCCCATGGCTGCCAACTCGGCAGCCTTTTTGTTGCATAAATCGATCAGGTTCGATCCGGATGGTGAAGCGCCGGCGAACGGCATAGCCTGCGTGGCCGGTTCGCACCGATGCCCGGCGTTCGCAACCCGCGCGTACGCGCGCAAGGAGACAACATGGGACGGATTCACACGGGGGCCGTTTGCGCGGCCGTGGCTGCCCTGCTGGGTGGCGCAGGTGAGGGCAGGGCGACGGTCGACGCGGGGGCGGCCGGCGATGCAGCGCGACGGGACGCGCAGGCCAGCCGCGGCGACGACGGCAGGGGCCACAACGTGCGCTTGCGCGTGCTGTCCAGCGCGCCGGAAAGCGTCTCTGGCGGCGACGCGCGCATTGCCGTCCAAGCCCCGAGGGGCTTGCGCGACAAGCTGGAGATGCGGCTGAACGGCCGGGTGGTGCGACCTGCGCTGCAGCCCACCGAGGAGGGACTGGAAGGCGTGCTCGGCGGCCTGGCCCTGGGCCGCAACGTGCTGGAGGTGGGCCTGCGCAGCGGCAACGGCAACGGCAACCAGCGCGACCGCCTGGTGTTGACCAACCATCCGATCACCGGCCCGATGTTCACCGGCCCGCAGCAAACGCCGTTCGTCTGCACCACCGTCCAGGGCGCTGTTGCACGCCAGCCGCTGGTGGACAGTGCCAGCCCGCCGGGCCATGCGGTCTTTGACGCGCAGGGCCAGGTCATCGGCTACAGCCGCAATTGCTCCATCGACACCTTCGTCAGCTACCAGTACCGCAACACGGCCGGCGCGTTGCAGCCCCTGCCGGCCGGTGGCGCGCGCCCGGCCGACATGGCCCAGGCCACGTTGGCCGATGGCCGCCAGGTGGACTTCGTCGTGCGCCGTGAGATCGGCAGCATCAACCGCTTCCTCTACAGCATCGCCATGCTGGCACCCCTGCCCGGTGCCGACAACGCGGCCCAGGCCGACACCAGCCGGTGGAACGGCAAGCTGATGTACTGGTTCCAGGGCGGCGTAGCCGTCGGCCATAGCCAGGGCACGGTGCACGGTGGCTCGATGAACCTGGACGTGCTGGGCCAGGGCTGGGCCATCGTGCATTCCAGCGGCAACAACACCGGCACGCACTACAACATGAACCTGGCCGGCGAGACGGCCATGATGACCAAGGAGCGCTTCGTCGAGCGCTACGGCGTGCCGCTCTACACCGTGGGGCTGGGCGGCTCCGGTGGCGCCATCCAGCAGTACCTGATCGCGCAGAACCACCCGGGTGTGCTGGACGGCCTGCTGCCGGTGCAGAGCTACCCCGACATGGTCACGCAGACCATCCACGTCGGCGACTGCGAGCTGCTGGAGCACTACATGGACGCGACCGACCGCGCCAACCCCAAATGGCGCGTTACGAAAAACCGCACGTTGCTGGTCGGCATGAACGCGCAGGAGAACCCGCCCGGCGGCCCGAACACCCGCGTGAACGACCCGCTGGCGCCGCTGAAGACCGCACTGGGCTACAGCACGGCAGTTGGCAGCAGCGAATGCGTGCCGGCCTGGCGCGGCCTCACGCCGCTGACTTTGAACCCGCTGTACGGCCAGGCGCCGAACCAGCAGTTCTACGTGCCGCAGAGCGACATCGCCGCCATCCGCTGGACGCACTACGACGACCTGCGCAACGTCTACGGTGTGGACGCCAGCGGCGCGGCACGCTCCACCTGGGACAACGTGGGCGTGCAGTACGGCCTGAAGGCGCTGCGCGCGGGCCAGATCACGCCCTCGGAGTTCATCCACCTGAACTGGCATGTGGGCGGCTGGAAGCACCCCAGCGACATGGTGCAGGAGGGCTTTCCGTTCTTCGGCACCGGCGCGGCCGAAGTCAACAAGGCGCTGACCATGCCGGGCTATTTCGACCCCTGGAGCCGGCGCAACATGCACCTGGGTACCGACGAGGCGCCGGCCCCGCGCACGGTGGGCGACGGGCGAGCCATGCGCGCGGCCTATACCTCGGGCCATGTGTTCCACGGCAAGCTCGACGTGCCCGCCATCGACCATCGCCAATACATGGAGCGTGAGCTGGACATGCACAACAGTCACCAGTCCTTCGCCGTGCGCGAGCGTGTGCAGGACCGCATGGGCGACAGCGACAACCTGGTCGTGTGGTTCACCGACACCGTGCCCGGCGTGCCCAAGGCCAGCCAGACGCTGGAGGCGCTGGGCGTGATGGACCGCTGGCTGGCCAACATCCGCCAGAACCCGCACCGGGGCATCGTGCGCAACAAGCCGGCCGAGGCGGTGGATGCCTGCTACGACCAGCAGGGCCGGCGCATGTTCGCGGGCGACGGTGTGTGGAATGGCATCCTGGACCGGCGCGCGCCAGGCAACTGCACGCAGGCGTTCCCGTTGTACGGCACCTCGCGCACGGTCGCTGGCGCGCCGCTGGAAGGCGGCATCTACCGCTGCGCGCTGAAATCGGTGGAACGCGCGATCTGGGACGGCAGCTACGGCGACTGGCGGCCCGATGCGAACGAAGCCGCGCTGCTCAAGCGCATCTTCCCGCAGGGCGTGTGCGACTACCGTCGGCCGGACCAGGCCAGGCCGTGAGGCGTGGCGGCTGCTGCAGGGCGGCCGCTTCGCGCACCCCGCGCCGGAGCGGCCGCCTCAAGTCGGCAGCGCAGGTCGGCAGCCTTGGGTGGGCGACCTCAGCGCGGCGGCTGTTGGCCTCTCAAGCGCTCAGTTCAGCGCCATGCTGAGCTTGCGGCGGTAGCTGGAGACCAGCGCCGCCTGCGGGTCTTCCACCATCGCGGCCTTGCCGGTCAGCTCGATGCTGCCGGCAGCCTTGCCACCGGCTTCGGGGCCGGCCTTGGGCTTGGCTGGGCTCAGCAGCTCCAGGATGGCGACATAGGTCTTGCGCGGCGCTTCGTCGCCCCACTTCTTGTCGCGCATGATGATCTCCAGCAGCTCATCCATCGCGCCCACCCATTCGCCATGGGCCAAGAGCACGCGGGCCTTGGCCAGGCGCAAATCGAAATCGCGCTTGTTCTCGGCAATCTTGGCGTCGAACTGCTCCACGCTCCATGCCTGGCGCGGGTCGGTGGCAATGGCCTGCAACGCACTGCGCCAGTTGGACAGCGCCTCGAAGCGCAACTGCACGGGGATCTGCACCAGCGCCGGCTGCAGCGCGGCGCCGGCATCGTCCAGGTGGCCGGCGCTGATCAACAGCTTGATGTAGTCGTAGCGCGCATCGTCGTTGGCCGGGTTGATGGCCAGCGCCTCCTGCAGCTTGATGAGCGCGGCGTCGGTATCGCCCGAAGCCAGCAACTCCTGGGCGGCATCCACATCGTCGGCGCTGGCAAGCTCTTCCTCGGCCGGCACGTGCTTGTCCAGGAACTCGCGAATCTGCGCCTCCGGCACCGCGCCCACGAACCCATCGACCGGCTGACCGCCCGAGAACATCACGCAAAACGGAATGCTCCGCACGCCGAACATCTGGCTCAGCTGCTGGGCGATCTGCGGCACCTTGTCGGCGTCCAGCTTGGCCAGCAGGAAGCGGCCTTCGTAGTCGCGCTCCAGCTTTTCCAACAGCGGGCCGAGCTGTTTGCAGGGCCCACACCACTCGGCCCAGATGTCCAACAGCACAGGCTGGGTGGCGGATGCATCGATGAGGTCGGACTGGAAATTGTCGAGAGTGATGTCAATCATCGGGAGCACCTGGGGGTGAAAAGTAAAATTGCGACATGAGCGCAGTTCAAATCGGAATCGTCATGGGCTCCAGCAGTGACTGGGACACCATGCAACATGCGGTGGGGATTCTCACGCAATTCGCCATCACCCACGAAGCACGGGTGGTCTCGGCCCACCGCATGCCGGACGAGATGTTTGCCTATGCCGAAGCGGCCGCGCCGCGCGGGCTGAAGGCCATCATCGCGGGGGCCGGCGGCGCCGCGCACCTGCCCGGCATGCTGGCGGCCAAGACCACGGTGCCGGTGCTGGGTGTGCCGGTGGCCAGCAAGCACCTGCAGGGCGTGGACTCCCTGCACAGCATCGTGCAGATGCCCAAGGGCATCCCGGTCGCCACGTTTGCGATCGGGGTGGCCGGCGCTGCCAATGCGGCGCTTTTTGCGGTGGCCATGCTGGCCACCGAAGACCCGGCCCTGCGCGCCAAGCTCGAGGCCTTCCGCGCTGAGCAGACGGCTGCGGCGCGTGCCATGCAGTTGCCGCCCGTATGAGCGCCGCGCCGGGCCGCCCCAAGCAAGCTCGCACCGAAGGCGAAGCCGAAGGTACCCCAGTGAGCACCGCCACCGCCGGGCCGTCCCACGGTGCACCGCACGGCATCGTCTCGCCGCTGCCATTGCTGCCCGGCGCCACGCTGGGCGTGATGGGTGGCGGCCAGCTCGGCCGCATGTTCGTGCACGCCGCACAGCGCATGGGCTACTTCACTGCCGTGCTCGATCCGGATACGGCCAGCCCGGCCGGCCGCGTCAGCCACCACCACGTGGCCTGCGACTATCTGGACGCCCAGGGACTGGCCGAACTCGCAGCGTGTTGCGACGCCGTCACCACCGAGTTCGAGAACGTGCCCGCCCCGGCGCTGGCCCTGCTGGCCGAGCGCCTGCCGGTGGCGCCGGCCGCTGCGGCCGTGGCCATTGCCCAGGACCGGGCGAGCGAGAAAGCGCACTTCACGCGGCTGGGCGTGCCCTGTGCGCCGTATGCCGTGATCGAGACCGAGTCCGATCTCGCCCGGGTGCCCGCCACGTTGCTGCCCGGCATCCTCAAGACCAGCCGGCTCGGCTACGACGGCAAGGGGCAGGTGCGCGTGAAGACGCAGGCCGAACTGGCCGCCGCGTGGGACAGCCTGCGGCGCACTGCTTGCGTGCTGGAGCAGATGCTGCCGCTGGCCGCCGAATGCTCGGTCATCGTCGCGCGTGGGCGTGACGGCCAGATGGTGCACTTCCCCGTGCAGCACAACCTGCACCGTGACGGCATCCTCGCCGTGACCACCGTGCACGACGGTGTGCTGCCGGCCCCCGTTACTGACCAGGCCATCGCTGCGGCCAGAGCCATTGCCGAAGGGCTGGCCTACGTCGGCGTGCTGTGCGTCGAATTCTTCGTGTTGCAGGATGGCCGGCTGGTCGTCAACGAGATCGCGCCGCGGCCGCACAACAGCGGCCACTACACCCTGGACGCCTGCGACGTCTCGCAGTTCGAGCTGCAGGTGCGCACGCTGGCGGGCCTGCCGCTGGTGCCGCCGCGCCAGCACAGTCCGGTCGTCATGCTCAATGTGCTCGGCGACCTGTGGTTCGACGCCAATGGTGTGCGCACTGCCACCAGCGCCGAGCCCGTCAGCCCGCCGTGGGCGCAGGTGCTGGCGCTGCCCGGCACGCACCTGCACCTGTACGGCAAGACCAAGGCCAGCCGCGCCCGCAAGATGGGGCACCTGAACATCACCGGCGACACGGTAGAAGGGGTGCGCGCCACGGCGCTGCAGGCGGCTGCGCTGCTGGGCATCGCCGCGTTCTGATGACGGTGCTTGCCGCCGACACCCCGGGCGCCATCGACCGCGCCGCGCAGGCCCTGGCCGACGGCGAGCTGCTGGGCCTGCCGACCGAGACCGTCTACGGCCTGGCGGCCGACGCGGGCAGCGATGCGGCCGTGGCGAAGATCTTTGCCGCCAAGGGCCGGCCCAGTGATCACCCGCTGATCGTGCACGTTGCCCCCGGTGCGCCCGGCGCCGTGCCGCCCGCCGTGGCCGCGTTTGCCGCCGCCGTGCCGGCCTGGGCCGAGGCCCTGATGCGCGCGTTCTGGCCCGGACCGCTGACGTTGATCCTGCCGCGCCGCGCCGATGTGGCCGCCGCCGCGGCCGGCGGGCAGGATTCCATCGGCCTGCGCTGCCCCTCGCATCCGATCGCGCAGGCCGTGCTGCAGGCCGCTGCGCGCAAGGGGGTGCACGGCGTGGCCGCGCCCAGCGCCAACCAGTTCGGCCGCGTCAGCCCCACCACTGCTGCGCACGTGGCATCCGAATTCGGCGACGCCTTGCTGGTGCTCGATGGCGGTGCCTGTGCGGTCGGCATCGAATCGACCATCGTCGACTGCACCCGCGGTGTGCCCGTGCTGCTGCGCCCCGGTGGCATCGACCGGCAGCAGATCGAGCGCGCCTGCGGCCTGCCGCTGCGCAGCAAGGAGGAACTGGACGCGCCCGATCCGCGCGCCTCCGGCACGCTGGAGGCGCACTACGCCCCACGCGCGGGCGTGCGCCTGATGACGGCGAGTGCCCTGCAGACGGCGCTGGATGTGCTGGGAGTCGAGCCGGATGCCGTACTGCTCAGCGCGCCTGCCGACGCGCCCGCCATTGCGGTCTACGCGCGCGCCCTGCTGCGCAGCCCGTCCGGGCGCGTGGTGTTCCGCCGCATGCCCGACGACGCTGCTGCGGCGGCGCAGCAGCTGTTCGCCATGCTGCGCGACCTGGATGCCCTGGGCGTTCGCCTGATCTGGGTCGAAACGCCGCCCGACACGCCCGCCTGGGAAGGTGTGCGCGACCGCCTACAGCGCGCGGCGGCGGCCTGACGAGGCCGCAAGTGCCCCCGCCGTACACTCGACCAACCCCTTTCTGGAGAGACCGATGAGTGGATTTTCCTTGCGGCGCGCCTTGGCCGCTGTTGCTGCCTGCGCATCCCTGGCCCTGCTGGCCGCGTGCGGTTCGAGCAGCACCGAATCGGCGTTGACGCCGAACCGGCTGATTTCTTTCGGCGATGCGTTTTCCGATCTGGGCCAGAACGGCAACAAGTACACCGTGAACGACACGGCAACCAACCACTGGCTGCAGCAACTGGCCGTGCGCTATGGCCGCACGTTCACCGCATCGAACGCCGGGGGCACGGGTTACGGCCAGGCCAGTGCGCGCTTCATTGACACGCCCGACGCCGTCGGCAACGCCGCTACGCTGAGCGTCACGCAGCAGATCGACAGCTTTGTCGCCACCGACACGATCGGCCCGGACGACGTGATCCTGCTCAGCGGCGGCATTGGCGACATCATTGCCGAGACGGCGGCCTTCACGGCTGGCACGCAGACGCGCGACCAGATGATGGCCCGTTTGCGCCTGGTGGGCGAAGCCATGGGCGCGCAGGCGCGCAGGCTGGTGGCGGCCGGTGCCCAGCACGTGGTCGTGATCGGCCCCTACAACCTGGGCGTGACGCCCTGGGGCCAGGCCGATGCCGACCGCACGTCGCTGCTGCGCGAGGCGACCCAGCGCCTGAACGATGGCTTCCTGGTCTCGGCGGTCGACCTGGGCGCGAGCGTGCTGTATGTCGACGCCGCGTACTACTTCAACCTGCTGGCGACCGAGCCTTCGAGCTTCGGCCTGGACAATTCGGTGACACCGGTCTGCACGACCACTGATGCCGGCGCCGGCATCGGCATCGGCGCAGGTCAGCTCAATTCGTCGCTCTGCACGGCCAGCACCATCACGCCGGGCGTCGACTACAACCGGTATATGTTCGCCGATGCCGTGTACCCCACGGCGGTTGCCCACCGCCTGTTCGGCGACTACGCCTACGACCGCATCGGCAACCGCTGGTGATCGGGCGTTGAACGACGAAGAGCCCTGCGGGGCTCTTCGTCGTTTCAGGGCGCGCGTTGTCGCGCGCTCGCGTCAAAGCCAGCCGGCCGTCTTCAGCGCTTGCAACGTCAGCTCGCGCACCAGGCTGTGGCCGTAGGGCGTCGGGTGTACCTCGTCGGCAAACAGAAAGCGCGAGGTGTCGCCGGCGATCAGCGTGCTCGTGTTGCAGATCAGCGAAGGCGCCAGAAACCCGGGGGCGTTCGGGAAGCTGTTGCTGCAGGCTTGGTCGGTCACGTTGCTCAAGCCGTACTTGGCGGGGTTGGCCGCGTGGTCGGTGTTCGCCGTGTACAGGTCGATGGGCAGCACCGTGGCCGACGTGCCCACCAGGCCATTGGCCAGCGCGCCATTGAACGTCAGCGTCATCTGGTCCGCCAGCTGCCTGGAGCCCGGCACGTTCGATTCGGCCCGCGCTGTGGCTGGCGTGTTGCTGATGTTGGGCAGGTTCAGCACCACCACGCGGGTGGCGCCCTTGGCGACGATCTGCGTCTTGATGAGCGCGGCCAGTTCGGCACCAGCCTGGGCCAGTGCGGCGAGCGCAGTGGGCGCGGCAGTTTGCACCGCACCGAGAGCGGCGGCCTGGGCGGCGGCCTGGATCGACTCGGCCGTGGCGCCGGGCTGGGCGGCGGCTTGCGCGGCGGCTTGCGCTGACGCAGTCTCCACCGCCAGCACGACTGTATCGGCCTGCACGAACACATCGTTGGCACCGGCCAGCACCGTCACCAGCTCCTTGCCGCTGAAGCTGCCACCGTTGGCAGCCAGGTGCCGGGCAATCTGGTGGGCCACCGGCGACGTCAGCTGGCCCAGCTGGCCCATGAACTGGGCGTCGGCCGAGGGCAGGGCCAGCAGTGCCGCGTTCCAGGGCCCGATCGGATCGGTCACGCGCGAGCCGCCCTGGCCATAGGCCGTGCACGCCGGCTGGTTGGTCACCGGGCCGGCGAGGTCGGCGAAGAGACCGGTCGCCTGCAAGCCGGTCTGCGCCGCGCACAGCGTCGGCACGTCCAGCCGCATCGCCAGCTGCTCGACCCACACGCCGTCGGTCAGGCCATTGACGGTGTACTTGCCACCACCCAGCGCCGCGATGCCCGGCGTGCGGTAGGTGCCGACATCGCTCAGGCTGTCGCCGAACGAGACCAGCGTGTCGTAGCGGCGGTCGTCATCACCACCACCACAGGCGACGAGCACTACGGCGACTGCCACTGCGGACAGAGTTGTTCTTAGACGTTGCATGCAATACCCCTTTAAAATGAGGAGGCATTGTCCTGGCATGCATTTGCTTTATGCAGCACTGTTACGTATTTCGTTGCTAATGCAGCGTGCATACCACGTTGACTGGTAACTCTCACAGGTCGTTTACGGCCCATTCGAGCAGTGCGTCCAACGCTGGTCGGGCAGCGTTGGCGTTGGCGTGGTTCACGATGCCGATCACCACATACGGCCGGCCGCTGCGGCCCCGGGCATAGCCGGCAACCGAGACGACGTCGCGCAACGAGCCAGTCTTCAGCCAGGCGTTGCCGATGGCGTTCGGTGCCAAGCCGCGCTCGCGCATGCGCAGGGTCGTGCCCTCCAGGCCGGCCAGCGCCAGCGACTGCTGGTAGGTGGCGGCCTCGGCGTGCATGCCCGCCCGCTGCAACATGCGGCCCAGCGCACCGGTGGTGATGCGCTCGTCGCGACTCAGTCCCGAGCCGTTGTCCAGCACCGGCGCCGGCACGTCGCTGCCGACGAAGCGGCGCCACCAGGCGCCGATCGCCTCGCGCCCACCGGCCATGCTGGCCGGCAGCTGCCGCTGCGCTGCCAGCGTCAACAACAGCTGCTGGGCCATCACGTTGTTGCTGAACTTGTTGACGTCGGCGATCACCTCGGCCAGCGGCAAGGAGGGCGATTCCATCAGCGGCCGCGCCCGCGGCGGCACGCGCCCCTCGCGCAGCTGGCCATCGAGCTGGCCACCGCCGGCCTGGAACAGGCCGAGCAGCGCGCGCCCGGCGTAGCGGGCCGGGTCGACATAGGCCACCGCCCAGTCGCGCTCGCCACAGCGCACCGGGTAGCGGCCGGCAAAGCGCACGTGGTCGGGGTCGGAAAAGTCAGCCTGCAGACTGGCGCGCCAATCGCCGCAAGGCTCGGTGGTCAGCGGCACACTGGCGGCCACCGTCAGTCCGGCCAGTGGCGGCTCGCTCAGCACCTGGGCCGTGCCGCCGTCGGGCTGCGGCACGAAGCGCAGGATCACGGCTTTGAAATTCACCAGCAGGCCGTCCGGCGTGGTGTTGTAGGGGCGCAGCGGCTCGTTGTCGAAATCGGCCGGCTTGGCCTGCACCGGCGCGAAGATGCCGTGGTCCAGCACCATGTCACCGCGCACGCGCCGCACGCCGCGCGCCTGCAGTTGCACAAACGCGGCCTGGATGCGCTCCAGCACCAGCTTGGGGTCGCCGCCCCCCTGGATGTACAGGTTGCCGTTCAGCACGCCCTCGGCGATCGGGCCGTCGGCGTAGAAGCGCGTCTTCCAGGTGTGCTGCGCCCCCAGCATGTCCAGCGCCGCCATGGTGGTGACCAGCTTCATGACCGAGGCCGGGTTCATCGCCGCGTCGCTGCGGTGGCGCAGGCGGGCCGCCTCGCCCTGCAGCGGCAGCACCAGCATGGCAACCGCGTCGCGCGGCACGCGTGCACGCGCCAGCGCCGTGGCCACCTCGGCAGGCAGCGGCTGGTCGGCACCGGGCGGGGCGGCGCTGGCCGGCGTGGCGGCCAGGGCGACCAGCAGGCAGGCCAGAAAACGACCGAATGAGAACAGAAATATGGGCGACATTGCGCGCGAGTCTACTGGTGTCAACCCGGGGGGGCTGCGGCGGTCTGCGTGTCCCGCGCGCAATAATCCCGGCAATGCGCAATGGCACGAACGGCACCAGGCTGCTGGCTTTCGACACCAGCACCGAGACCCTCTCGGTGGCGGTCGGCGACGGCACGCGCGTCTGGTCGCATGCCGCGCCGGGCGGGGCCCAGGCCTCGGCCACGCTGGTGCCCGCCATCCTGGCGCTGATGGCGCAGGCCGGTCTGGACCTGGCTGCGCTGGACGCCATCGCCTTCGGCTGCGGCCCCGGCTCCTTCACCGGGCTGCGCACCGCCTGCGCGGTGGCGCAGGGCCTGGCCTTCGGCACCGAGGCCCGGCGCGCCACCGGCGTGCCACTGCTGCCGGTCGACACCTTGCTGGCCCTGGCCGAAGAGGCCCGCCACCAGCACGGCGCCGAGCAGATCGTCGCCACGCTGGATGCGCGCATGGACGAGGTCTACACCGGCCGCTACCGCCACGCGCAGGGGCAGTGGCTGCGCGAGGGCGATTTCGAGTTGCTGGCGCCGCAGGCCGTGCAGGTGCCGCCGGGCTGGGTGCTGGCCGGCAACGCCGCCGCCGTGTACGGGGCGCGCATGGGCGCAGCAGCGCCGGGCGTCAATGCACTGCCGACGGCGCTGGCCATGCTGCGCGTGGCGCCCCAGCTGCTGGCCGAAGGCCTGGCGGTGCCCGCCCACCTGGCGCTGCCGCGCTACATCCGCGACAAAGTCGCCAAGACCACGGCCGAGCGGATGGCCGAGAAGATGGCGGCCTCATGAGCGCGCTGCCCACCGGCGCCGCCGAAGCCCGCTTCGAGCCCATGACGGCCGAGCGCCTGCCCGCCATCGCTGCCGTCGAGCAGCGCTGCTACACCCACCCGTGGACGCTGCGCAACTTTCACGACGCGCTGGCCAGCGGCTACCAGGCCCAGGTGCTGCTGGCCGACGAGGCCATGCTGGGCTATTTCGTCGCCATGAAGGGCGTGGACGAGGTGCACCTGCTGAACATCACCGTGGCACCGGATTACCAACGCCAGGGATGGGCCCGCGTCATGCTCGATGCGCTGGCGCTGTGGTCGCGTGGCCAGCGCGCGCAGTGGCTGTGGCTGGAAGTGCGCGCCAGCAACCTGCGCGCGTTCCAGGTCTATGTCGCCCACGGCTTTCGGCGTGTGGGCCTGCGCAAGGCCTACTACCCCGACACCACCTTCAAGCGCGAAGACGCGATCGTCATGAGCCTGCAGCTCGGATCCTGAGGAACGGATGGCCCTGTCACTCGATGCGCGGCAACGCGCGATGCTGGAAGAGATGCAGGTGCGCGTCTGGTGGCCGCAGCATGTGCCTGCGGCGGCCGAGGCGCCCGCCGCCGAAGCCGCTGCGCATGCGGGGGCGCCGGCCAGCCCGCCTGATGCCGCGCTGACGTCCACGTCTCCGGTCGCTTTGCCCGCCACGGCCACGGCCACGGCCACTGCAGCCCCAGCGCGTGCCACGGCCGGCGCCATCACGCCAGTGCGCCCCGCGCCGGCGCCGACGTCTGCCGCGGTCGCTGCCCAAGCCCTGGCCGTCGGCGCCGCCGACAGCCGCGCCCAGGCCATCGCCGCGATGGATTGGCCGGCCCTGCAAGAGTCGGTGGCCGGCTGCCAGGCCTGCAAGCTCTGCAATTCGCGCAAAAACACTGTGTTCGGCGTCGGCCCGACGCTGGACGACCGCGCCAAGCCCCCACGCGTGGATTGGCTGGTCGTCGGCGAGGCGCCCGGTGAGCAGGAAGACTTGCGCGGCGAGCCCTTTGTCGGCCCTGCCGGGCAGCTGCTGGACAACATGCTGGCCGCCGTCGGCGTCAGCCGCCGTGGCGACCCGGCCGAGCCGCAGCGTGCGGCCTTCATCGTCAACGTGCTCAAGTGCCGCCCTCCGGGCAACCGCAACCCCGAGCTGGAAGAAGTGGCGCAGTGCGAGCCTTACCTGAAGCGCCAGATCGCGCTGCTGCAGCCCAAGATCATCTTCGCCGTCGGCCGCTTCGCCGTGCAATCGCTGCTGGCCGCAAGCGTGCCTGACGTGCACGCCACGCCATTGGGCCGGTTGCGCGGCAAGGTCTACCGCTACGAGGGCGTGCCGGTGGTCGTCAGCTACCACCCGGCCTACCTGTTGCGCAGCCTGCCGGACAAAGCCAAGGCCTGGGCCGATCTGTGCCTGGCCGTGGGGCAACTGGCGGGAACGCCTTCGCCTGCGGCTGCGGATTGAGCCTCAGCGGGCGGCCGAGTGAGGCTCAGGCCTCTTGCGGCTTCGTTTCCGGCGCGGCCCGGTCCGGCCACAGCACCGAGGCAATCGCCAGCACCATCAGCGCCATGGCCGCCCAGTCCTGCCAGTGCAGTGCCTCGCCCAGCCACCAGGCGCCGCTGAACACGCCGAGGATCGGGATCAGCATCACCGACAGCGACGAGGCCACCGGCGGCAGCGCCCGCGCCAGCAGGAACCACACCACCTGCGCCACGCCGAAGATCAGGATGCCGTTGTAGAGAATCGCGCCCCACACCGGCGCCGTCGGCGCTGCCCAGCGCGCGCTCTCGAAGACCGTGCTCAGCACCGTCATGACCAGCATGCTCATGGCCGTCATCCAGAACACGATGGCCGGCGTGGGCACCGGGATGGTGTGGCGCCGCATCTTCTGCGTGCCAATGGCCCAGGTGGCCGCACCGGCCAGCGCCAGCAACACGCCCACCGGCCGGCCCGCCATGTTGCTGAGCTCATGCCAGAGCAACAGCAGCACGCCCAGCGCCGCCGCCGCCACGCCGGCCCAGGCCCGCGCGCGCAAACGATCGCTGAAGAACAGCGCGCCGAACACGGCCGAGAAGATCGGCATCGAATACCCCAAAATCGCCGCGCGCCCGCTGGACAGCGCCTGCACCGCCAGCACCATCAGCGCGTGCCAGACGATCATGTTGGTCACGGCCAGCCAGAACAGCGCGCCCCAGTGGGCGCGTGGCACGCGCAGCGGCGTGCGCAGCACCAGCAGGCCCAGGCCCAGCAGCGGCACTCCGATCCACAGCGAAATCATGCGGAAGGTCAGCGGCGGAAAGCCCGTCACGCCGACCTTCATCACCGGCCAGTTCAGCCCCCAGACCAGCGTCAGGCCCACGAGCATCAGCGCTTGTCGAGTGGTGAGGGCTTGCATGCGCGGCATGGTAGTCGCAGCCCCTGCGCGCTGCTGTCGCCCGCGAGGCCGCTTCGTAGAATCGCCGGATGACTTTCACCGAGATGCTGCAGGACGCGGAGACGCGCAACCAGTCCATGCTGTGCGTGGGCCTGGACCCGGACCCGGCGCGCTTTCCCGCCGGCATGCGGGGCGACGCCGCGCGCATCCACGACTTCTGCGCCGCCATCGTCGACGCCACGGCCGATCTGGCGATCGCCTTCAAGCCGCAGATCGCCTACTTCGCCGCGCACCGGGCCGAAGCCCAGCTCGAACGCCTGATCGCCCACATCCGCCGCGCCGCCCCGCACGTGCCCGTGATCCTGGACGCCAAGCGTGGCGACATCGGCTCCACCGCCGAGCAATACGCCATCGAGGCCTTCGAGCGCTACGGCGCCGACGCCGTCACGCTGTCGCCGTTCATGGGGTTCGATTCGGTCGAGCCGTACCTGCGCCACCACGGCAAGGGCGCCTTCCTGCTGTGCCGCACGAGCAACCCCGGTGGCGACGACTTGCAGAGCCAGCGCCTGGCCTCGGTCGCCGGCACGCCGCTGCTGTACGAGCATGTGGCCACACTGGCCCAAGGGCCGTGGAACCGCAACGGCCAGTTGGGCCTGGTGGTCGGCGCCACCTACCCGGCCGAGCTGGAACGCGTGCGCGCGCTGGCACCCACGCTGCCGCTGCTGATCCCCGGCGTCGGTGCCCAGGGTGGCGACGCGCAGGCCACGGTGCGTGCTGCCTGGCGCGGCGAAGGCGGGCGCACGACGGGGCAGGTCGTCGTCAGCTCTTCACGCGCGATCCTGTACGCGTCGTCGGGCGACGACTACGCGCAGGCGGCACGGGCCGGGGCGCTGCGCACGCGTGATGTGCTGCACGCCGCGCGCGCCGACTGAAGCGCTACACCCACCGAAACACCAGCGGCATCAGCAGCGATGCCAGCACCACCTGCAGCCCGAGCGCCAGCCCGGCGTAGGCACCGGCATCGGCATCCACCTGCATCGCCCGTGCCGCGCCAATGCCGTGCGCGGCAGTGCCCAGCGCGAAGCCGCGCGCACGCCAGCCGGCCGGGTCGCGCGCGATGCGCAGCAGGTCGAACAGGTACTTGCCGCTGAGCGCGCCGATCAGCCCCGTCAGCACCGCGAACACGGCCGCCAGCGCCGGGATGCCACCGATCGCCTGCGCCACGCCCATGGCCACCGGCGCGGTGACGGATTTGGGCGCCAGCGACAGCACGACCTGTTCCGGCAACCCCAGCACACGGCCCAGCACCACGGCCGTGGCGCAGGCCGCAGCGCCACCGGCCAGCGCGGCCAGCAGCAGCCGGCCCCACCGCTGGCGCAACTCGGCGCGGCGCTGCCACAGCGGCCAACCCAATGCCACCACGGCCGGGCCCAGCAGGAAGTGGATGAACTGCGCGCCAGCGAAATACGTGGGGTAGGGCACGCGCGTGACCAGCAGCACCGCTGCAATCGTCAGCACGCTCCACAGCACGGGGTTGGCCCAGGGCGCCTGACCTAGCCGCGCATAGGCGGCCTGCGCCAGCGTATAGACCACCAGCGTGGCCGTCAGGCCGAACAGCGGCGTGGCCGACAGGTAGACCCAGAGTTCTACGAACTGCGACATGTCAGTGGCGCCCGCCCAGCGGCAGCAACCGATGCACCGACTCGGGGGACCGGGATGCGCGACGCGATGTGCGTGGGAGCAGCTTCATTCAGTCCTCCGTCGGCGGCGTGCGGCCGCCGCGCAGGGTCAGCGCCGTCACGATGATGCCGACCCAGGTCGACAACACGATCACGGCCAGCATGCGCGCGCCGTATTCGGCCAGCAGGCCCAGGTGCGTGATGACGCCCACGCCGACCGGCACGAACAGCAGCGACAGGTGGCCCAGCAAAAAGTCTGCACAGGCCGCGACCGGCGTGCGCACCACTTCCCAGCGTAGCGCCACCAGCAGCAACACCATGCCCACCACCGGCCCGGGAAAAGGCAGCGACAGCCCGCGCGCCAGCAGTTCGCCCAGCGATTGCAGCGCCAGCAGCCAGGCCAGCCCACGCAGGGCGGTCATGTGCGTGGCGCCCGGCCGTGCGAAGCGGCGCCAGCGTTCCTGAAGTGGCCAGCGCCAGGTGGCGCGATACGCGTGGGGGTGGTCATGTCGGGGTGTCCCTCAGGGGCTGGTGAACCAGGTGTCCAACGGCACGCCGCCGGTGCCCACGACCAGCGGCCGGGCCTTCGGAAACGCGCTGCGAAACGCGTCGAGTCCGGACGTGTTGCCGCGCTGGCGGCCACTCTTGACCTCCAGTGCGAACGGGGCTTGGGCGTCGGGCAGCACGTAGTCCACTTCTTTGCCAGATTCGTGCCAGTAGTTCAGCGCCGGGTGTGTGCTGCTGTGCGCCAGCCGGCGCGCCAGCAGCTCGGCGCCGACGGCGCTTTCGACGACGCGGCCCCACAGGTCTGGCGTGGCACGCACACGCTCGAAGCCCCAGCCGTCGGCCACTGCCACGGCGCCCATCAGCGCGGTGTTGAATACCTGCAGCTTGGGGCTGGAGGCGCGCTGGCGCACGGCCTGGCCGGCGTACTTCTGCAGACCGCAGACCATGCCCGCGCCTTCCAGCAGTTCCAGGTAGTGCGCCAGCGTGGTCGTATTGCCGGCGTCGGCCAGCTGGCCCATCATCTTCTGGTAGCTCAGCATCTGGCCGCTGTAGCGGCAGGCCAGATCGAACACGCGGCGCAGCAGCGCGGGCTTTTGCACCGGCGCCATCAGCAGCACGTCTTTGCTGATGGTGGTCTCGATGAGCGCGTCGCGCACGTAGGCGGCCCAACGCTCTTCGTCGCTCACCAACGGCGCGGCGCCGGGATAGCCGCCGTAGAAGATGTATTGCTCCAGCGTGAAGTCGAAGGCCTCGCGCATCTCGGTGTAGCGCCAGTGGCCCATGCGGGTGATCTCGAAGCGGCCGGCCATGCTCTCGGTCAGCCCGCGCGCGATCAGCAACGGGGCAGAGCCCAGCACCACGGCGCGCACGTCGCGGCCGGCGGCGGTGTCTTCGTCCCACAGGCGCTTGACCTCTTCGGTCCAGCCGGGCAGCTTCTGCACTTCGTCGAGCACCAGCACGCAGCTGCCGGCCTGCGCGGCCAGGGCACGGGCCGTTTCCCACTGCGCGGCCAGCCAACTGGTGCCCTGTAGGCCGGGGCTGTCGGCGCTGACGCTGTGCTGGGCGATGCCATCGCCCGCCAAGGCCGCCAGCGCCTGGCGCACCAGCGTGGTCTTGCCGACCTGGCGCGGGCCGGCCACGACCTGCAAAAAGCGGCGCTGCTCGCGCAGGCGGGCGGTGAATGCGGGCAGTGCGGCGCGCTGGATCTGGAGGGGCATCTGGAATTTACTCAATCCGCTGAGATAAATTACTCAATAGGTTGAGATATCTTACTCAGTGAATTGAGTAGTTCAGCTGCACGCCTTGCAGACCATCAAAACCGCGGCAGATCCGGGTGCTTGATCTGCCCGCCGCGCACCAGCATCTTTCCGTACTCGGCGCAGCGGTTCAGCGTGGGGATCACCTTGCCCGGGTTCAGCACGCCCTTGGGGTCGAAGGCGTACTTGATGCCCATCATCTGCGCGTTCTCTTCGGCCGAAAACTGCACGCACATGCTGTTGAGTTTTTCCACGCCCACACCGTGCTCGCCGGTCACGGTGCCGCCCATGGCGACGCTGGTCTCCAGGATGTCGGCGCCGAACAGCTCGCAGCGGTGCAGCTGGTCCGGGTCGTTTGCATCGAACAGGATCAGCGGGTGCAGGTTGCCGTCGCCGGCGTGGAACACGTTGGCGCAGCGCAGGCCGTACTTCTTCTCCATCTCGGCAATCGCCAGCAGGATGTCGGCCAGGCGCTTCCTGGGAATGGTGGAGTCCATGCACATGTAGTCGGGGCTGATGCGGCCCGATGCAGGGAACGCGTTCTTGCGCCCGCTCCAAAAGCGCAGGCGCTCGGCTTCGTCCTGGCTCACCGTGATGGCGGTGGCGCCGCAGCGGCGCAGCACCTCGCTCATGCGGCCGATCTCTTCCTCGACTTCTTCCGGCGTGCCGTCGCTCTCGCACAGGAGGATGGCCTCGGCCGTGAGGTCGTAGCCGGCGTGCACGAAGTCTTCGACGGCGGCGGTCATGGGTTTGTCCATCATCTCCAGCCCGGCCGGGATGATGCCGGCTGCGATCACGGCGGCCACCGCGTCGCCGGCTTTGCGCACGTCGTCGAAGCTGGCCATGATGCAGCGCGCCAGCAGGGGCTTGGGCACCAGCTTGACGGTGACCTCGGTGGCCACGGCCAGCATGCCTTCGGAGCCGATGGCAATCGCCAGCAGGTCCAGACCGGGCGCGTCCAGCGCGTCGCCGCCGAAGGTCACGGCCTCGCCGTCGGCCGTGAAGCCGCTGATCTTCAGCACGTTGTGCACGGTCAGGCCGTACTTCAGGCAGTGCACGCCGCCCGAGTTCTCGGCGATGTTGCCGCCGATGGTGCAGGCGATCTGGCTCGACGGGTCGGGGGCGTAGTACAGGCCGTAGGGCGCGGCGGCCTCGCTGATGGCCAGGTTGCGCACGCCGCACTGCACGACGGCGGTGCGGCTCTGCGGGTCCAGCTTCAGGATCTTGTTGAACTTGGCCATCGACAGCGTGACGCCCTGCGCATGCGGCATGGCGCCGCCGGACAAGCCCGTGCCGGCGCCGCGCGCGACCACCGGCACAGAGAGCGCGTGGCAGGTCTTCAGCACGGCCTGCACTTGCTCGTAAGTCTCGGGCAGGGCCACGGCCATGGGCCGTTGGCGGTAGGCCGTGAGGCCGTCGCATTCGTAGGGGGTGGTGTCCTCAGGCTGCGACAGCAGCGCGTGCGCGGGCAGGGTGGCTGCCAGTGCGGCAAGGGTGGCGCTGCGCGCGGTGTCGGGCGCAGCGGTGGGGTGGGTGGGGGGCATCGCGCTCTCCTGGCTGGGCGAGTGCGCACTGTACGGCAGTGCCCGCTGGTGGCGGATGAGGAAAGTTCAGGCCGGCCGTGAAAGCGCTTGTGGGGCGGCGCGCGTCAGCGTCGCGTCGCCTGCTGGTACGGAGCGTGCACCTGGAGGCGACCGGCGCGCCGCGCTCACACGATCGCCTGGCGCAGCCAGTCGGCAAACGCCGTGCATTCCCAGCGGTCCATCGTGCCGGTGTGCCAGCACAGGTAGTGCGCGTGCGGGCTCGGCACGCTGCTGGTGAACGCGGGTGTGGTGCCCAGGCGCACCAGGGCGCCGCTGTCCAGCCAGGGCGTAGCCAGTTTCAGGCGCGCCAGTGCGATGCCCATGCCGGCAGCGGCCGCGTCGCAGATCAGCCCGACGTCGTTGAATTGCGAGCCCTCGGTGGGCTCGGGCCAATCCAGCGAATGGGCGGCGAACCAGGTGCGCCACGGGTCCAGTGCAGAGCGCAGCAGCCGCTCGCCTTCCAGGTCCTGCGGCGCTCCGTACGGGCCGTGCTCGCGCACGTAGGCGGGCGATGCCAGCGGCGTGACTTCGTCGCGCGCCAGGCACACGTGCTCGACATCGGCATAGCGGCCGGTGCCGAAGCGCACCATCAGGTCGGCATCCTCGGCCACCACATCCAGCAGCGGGATGCTGACCTGCAGCGTCAGGTCGATCTCGGGGTAGGCCTCGGTGAACTGGCGCAGCCGCGGGATCAGCAGCGAGCGCGCGAACGTCGGCGTCACCGCCACGCGCAGCTTGCGCTTGCCCGGCGCTGGCTGCGCGCCCGGGAAGCGTTCCAGCCTCGCCAGTGCCTCGCGCACGTTGGCCAGGTATTCGCTGCCCTCTATCGTCAATGAGAAATCGGCGCGGCCGAACAGCTTGGTGCCGATGGTCTGTTCCAGCTGCCGCACGCGGTGGCTGACGGCGCTGGGCGTCACGCACAACTCGTCGGCCGCCAGCGTGACGCTGCGCAGGCGCGCGACCGCCTCGAAGGTCAGCAGGCACTGGATCGGCGGGATGCGGGCGGGCGTGGCCATGTCCGATTGTCATGGCAGCCGCTGGCCTACGGGGCGCGCAGGGGCCACGGCTACACTGAAACGCTCCACTTTGCCGGGTTGCCCAACGTGTCCGATCGCTTTGCCGTCTTGCCGCAGTACCTGTTGCCCAAACACCGGTTGACCCGCTTCGCGGGGTGGGTGGCCTCGCGCCGGCGCGGTGAGCGGACCACGCGGCTGATCCGCTGGTTCGTCGGCAAGTACGGCGTGAACATGGACGAGGCGGCAGAGCCCGACATCGCCGCCTACACCAGCTTCAACGACTTCTTCACGCGCGCGCTCAAGCCGGGCGCGCGCCCCCTGGCGCAGGCCGACCTGGTCTGCCCGGTGGATGGCGCCATCAGCCAGTTCGGCCGCATCGAGGACGGGCAGATCTTCCAGGCCAAGGGGCATGCGTATTCGACTCAGGCGCTGGTGGGTGGCGATGCGGCGCTGGCGGCGCACTTCCAGCACGGCAGCTTTGCCACGCTGTACCTGAGCCCGCGCGACTATCACCGCATCCACATGCCCTGCGACGGGCGCCTCACGCGCATGGTCTATGTGCCGGGCGACCTGTTCTCGGTGAACCCGACGACCGCGCGCGGCGTGCCCGGGCTGTTTGCGCGCAACGAGCGCGTGGTGTGCGTGTTCGAGACCGCCCATGGCCCGTTCGTGCTGACGCTGGTGGGCGCCACCATCGTTGGCAGCATGGCCACCGTGTGGCACGGCGTGGTGAACCCGCAGCGCCTGGGCGAGCTGCGCGAATGGCGCTATGGCGAAGGCGAAGCGGGCGGCGCCGTGGTGCTGAAGCAGGGCGACGAGATGGGCCGCTTTCTGTTGGGTTCGACCGTGGTGATGCTGTTTCCGCAGGGGCCGCTGGCGTTCAACCCGGCCTGGGCACCGGGCCGCGCGATCCGCCTGGGCGAGACCATGGCGAACCAGGCCGAGGGCTGAGCGCCACACCGGCAGCCGACGCGCGCGGCACCGCAGGCGCCACACGCGGGCCACCTGGCCGCTACTTGAAGATCACCGTCTTGTGGCCGTTCAGCAGCACCCGGTGCTCGCTGTGCCACTTGACGGCGCGGGCCAGCACCTGACTCTCCGTGTCGCGGCCCATGGCCGTCAGGTCTTCCACCGTCTTGCTGTGGTCGGCGCGGGCCACGTCCTGCTCGATGATGGGGCCTTCGTCCAGGTCCGCTGTCACGTAATGGGCGGTGGCGCCGATCAGCTTCACGCCGCGGTCATGCGCCTGGTAGTAGGGTTTGGCGCCCTTGAAGCTGGGCAAAAACGAGTGGTGGATGTTGATGGCGCGGCCGGCCAGCTTGCGGCACAGATCGTCCGACAGGATCTGCATGTAGCGCGCTAGGACCACCAGCTCGGCCCCTTCCGATTCGATGACCTCGTAGATGCGCGACTCGGCCTGCGCCTTGGTCGCCGCCGTCACTGGGATGTGGTGAAACGGCACGTTGTAGCTGGCCGCCAGTTGGTAGAAATCACGGTGGTTGGAGATGATGGCGCGGATGTCCACCGGCAGCAGCCCGCTTTTCCAGCGAAACAGCAGGTCGTTCAGGCAATGGCCTTCCTTGCTGACCATGATGACGGTGCGCATGGGCTCGGCCGTGGCGTGCAGGCTCCAACGCATGGCGAAGCCTTCGGCGAAAGCGGCCAGTTGCGCTTGGAGTTCGGCGCGCTCGGCACTGCAGGCAAAGCGCACGCGCATGAAGAACAGGCCGGTGGCGTGGTCGTTGTACTGCGCGGCCTCTTCGATGTTGCCGCCGCGCTCGAGCAGAAAGCCCGAGACGGCATGGACGATGCCGGTGCGGTCGGGGCAAGACAGGGTGAGGATGTAGGCGCTGGTCGTCGTCATAGGCGCGGGATTGTCGCAGCGGTAGTTGGGGGCGCGCTGACGGCGGCGGGCCGGCCCGGGCGCTGGGGTCGGTCCTGCGCTCATTGCCGGTCCCGCTCAAGTGTCATGGCCACGACCGGCCCCACGAGGCTCAGCGCTGCATTTGCCGCCGCAGGTCGGCGCAGTGGTCTTTGACGGGCACGGGTGGCGTGGCCCAGATGCTGTCGAATTCTGGCGTGGATCCACTCGCGCCGGGCGGGCCGCCGGCGAGCAGCCGCACGGCCCGCGTCTGCAGCTCTGGCGGCAGGTACCGCGGCACACCCAAGGTGCGGTCCACATGTGCGCTGCCGGCCAGCAACACCACCACCTGGCCAGGCCGCGCGGCGTCCCGCACGGTACCGGCCATGGCCATGTCGCGGGCGATCTGGATGCGGGCCATGGGGGCAATCTGCGTCTCAGGCAACAGCCCGCAATGGCCGGCGCGGATGGCGTCTTGCTGGGCGCGCAAGGCCGGGGCTGGTAGCCGCGCGTCCAGCGTGCTGTCTTGCATGGCGGGCCGCATCGCGGTGCGCGGCAGGTTGGCACCGAGTACCGGCACGCCCGCGCGCACTGCGGCCATCACCGCCGAACCATACGCAGCCCACGGCCACGCTTCGTCGTTCCAGTGCAATGCGTTGCGCACGGCAGCCTCGTCCGCATCGACGGCCAGGCCCCGCGAGCTGCGGCCCTGATCGGTCATCTCCAATGCCAGGGCAACCAGCTGGCCGCGCGCAGCCAAGGCGGCGACGGTCTGGGCGTGGATGGCCTGGTGTTCCGGCGCATCGTGCTGTTCGCCGAGCAGGATCGCGTCTGCCGGGAGCAGGGTCTGCGGGTCGAAAGTGGGGGAGGGATTGCGCGCTAGGGTGCACGCGGTGAGGAAGAAGGCCGCCAGCAAGACCAGCTGGCGCAGGGGAGCGAGGGGTTGGTTGCGGCGAAGCATCCTCTGCATGATGCCGCTTTGGGGGCTGCGCGCAGGCCCACAAGCCCGCTACGCAACAGGGGTCAATGCATCACGACAGGGTTTTGCGCCAGCACGGCATAGCGCTCCAGCGTGTCTTCGACCTCTTCCTGGGTCGGGGTATGGGCACGCCAGGCGGCGATCTGCTGTTGAAACAGTTCAGCCCAGGAGCCATCGAGGTACACCTCTTTCCCCGAGCGCTTGTCGACGATCTCAAAGCCATGGCGCTCGAGCGCCGGATGGCCACCGACCAGGGGCTTCTTCTCGTCCGTGGCACGCGCGACCAGGCCCACACCGTCCTGCATTTGCACGTCGATATCGCCAGCGTGGGGTTCCATGTGGACCACCACAAACGAATCCGAGTCGTAGAGCATGTTCATCGCAAGGACCCTTTCTCTTTGCATCATCTTGCGCTCCAGGTTGCAACATTTGGGCCGGTTTCAAGGCTTAAACCGGGTAGTCCTGCGACTACTTGCACAAAATCTAAGTTTTATTTCACTACGGCGCTTCGGTGCTCCGAACGATCAAATCCATGAAACTGGCATCGGCTTGGGTGATGCGCACACGCACCGGCAAGTACCCCATGCTGGGCGCCAGCCAGGCCTCGACCTTCTGATCGAACTCACGGCGCGGGTTGCGCGTCAGGCGCAGGGTGTCCGTCTGGCCGGCAGTGGGCAGGTACAGCGTCTCCTGCCCCTGCAGCGTGAACGACCAGGTGTCGGTATCACGCGGGCCAACCACTGGAAACGTGATGGTGCTGCCAGCCGGGTAGCTGGCGGGGTCGCCGGCCACCTGCGAGGCCAGCTGCATCAACACGCTGAGCTGATCCTGCGCGTCGGGCAGCAAGGGCGCGCGGGGCGTGGTGGCGCTGAAGCTGACCTCGCCCTTGTCGCGCTCGAAATGGGCGGCCAGGTTGCGTCGGCGCCACTTGTCGGCAAAGCGCGTCGGGGCCAGACCGCGCCCGGTGATGGCGCCGGTGCTGCTGCGCACGCGTTCGCCATAAAAAAACGCGCTGACACCCAGGCTCAGGTCGTAGGTTTGGCCGTCCTGCAACCACAGCATCTCGCCGAAGGCGTGGTAGGCCTGCTGTTTGTGTTCGCCGGTGACGGTGTAGTGGATCCGCACCGAGCCGGGGATGGCCAGGGCCAGGCTGGACGGCTGAGCGTCCGGCTGCGGCGCTGGCGCGGGGGGGGCGGCGACGGGGGCGGAGGCCGCCGCTTCGGGCGCTGCAGCTTCGGGGGCGGCGGCAACGGTGGTCGGCTCCGGCGCAGCGCTCAGCTCGGCGGGCGTGCCTTGCTCGGCCGGGGGCGGCGTCGCGCTCAGGATGGCCGGATCGGCGACCGGCGCAACCGGCGGGGTGGCAGGGCGCGGCCGGGGGCGTGGCTTGGGGCGCGGCGGGGGGGGTGCCGCTGCCGCGGCGGGCGCTGGCGCCTCGGCCACCGGCGGCGGCTGCAACACGATGGTGCGGGTGGTGAAGGCGCGGGTGCGGGCCTTGTCGGGCGGTGCCAGCGAGGCGGGCAAGGTCTGCAGCAGCGCCAGGTGCGCCAACGTCACGCCCAGCACCAGCAGGGCCAGGCCACGGGTGGTAGGGGGCGTGGCATTGGTTGTATCCTGCACGCCCTCGGCAGCCGATCGGTTCCGTCGCACCCGGCCATTGTCCATGCATGCCGGCCATCGGCGCAGGCCCGCCGCCAAGCCCCTTGCGGCAGCGTTCCGCACAGCACACCATGAAACTCGCCACCTACCTGGACGGCTCGCGCGATGGCCAACTGATCGTCGTCTCGCGCGATCTGGCCACCGCCCACTACGCCAGCCAGATCGCCCACCGCCTGCAGCAGGCGCTGGACGACTGGAACTTCATCGCCCCCCAGCTCCAGGATGTCTACGACGCCCTGAACGCCAGCCGCGCGCGCCACGCCTTTCCGTTCGATCCGCGCCAGTGCATGGCGCCGCTGCCGCGCGCCTATGCATGGGCACAGGCCGATGTGTACGACGGCGGCTTCGCGGCCGACACGGACGCACAGGCGGCTGCTGGGCTGGTGTGTGGCGCAGGCGCCTTCGCCGGCCCGTGCGACCCGCTGCGCTGCCCCTCGGAACAGATGGCCGCCGATTTCGGCGCCGGCCTGGCCGTGGTCACCGCCGACATCGCCGCCCGCGCCAGCCCCGAGCAGGCATTGGACGGCGTGCGGTTGCTGATGCTGGTCAACGACACCCGGCTGCGCGCCGCCGGCCTGCAGGAGGTGCAGCGCCGCCTGGCCACCGCCTGCAGCCCCGTCGCGGTGACGCCGGACGAACTCGGCGGCGCCTGGAACCAGGGCCGGCTGCAACGCACGCTGCAGACGCACTGGAACGGGCGTCGTGTGGGCATGGCCGATGCAGGCGCCGACATGCGCCTGCACTTCGGCGAGGTGATTGCCCAGCTCTGCGCCACGCGGCCGTTGGGCGTGGGCAGCGTCGTCGGCGCCGGCCCGGTGCGCAACCGCCCGGTGGACGGCAAAGGCGGGCCGCAATGGCCCAAGGGCTGCCACAGCCTCTTGGACAAGCGCGCCATCGAGACGCTGCAGGACGGCCAGGCCAGCACGGGATATCTGCGCGTGGGCGACAGCGTGCGGGTGGAGATGAAGGGGGACGATGGGCTGAGCGTCTTTGGCGCCATCGACCAGGAAGTGGTGGCTGCCTAGGTACTTGGCGCCTGCCTGCGTCCAACATCTACCAACGCCAGATGCTGTCCATGCTGGGCCAAGGCTGAACTTCGGACAGATCGACCGGAAAATGGCGTGACGCTTCTCTTTTCTTCAGGACCATCCATGCAACGCCGCCACTGCCTCCTCTTCGCCGCCGTCCTCACGCTGACATCCGTCCCCGCCCACGCCCAGCCCGCCGTCGACGTGGAGGGCGCCTGGGTCCGCGCTTCGGTTCCGGGCCAGAGCGGCACCGGCGCCTTCATGAAGATCACGTCCCGCGCCGGCGCGCGGTTGGTCGGCGCGGCTAGCCCCGTGGCCGGCGTGGTCGAGGTGCACGAGATGCGCATGGATGGCGACGTGATGCGCATGCGCGCCATCCCCGGGCTGGACCTGCCCGCCGGCACCGCCGTGGAGCTCAAACCGGGCGGCTACCACGTCATGCTGCTGGACCTGAAGTCGGCGCTGGCCAAGGGCAGCACCGTGCCGCTCACGCTGACCTTCGCCGACGCCAAGGGCACGCAGAGCCAGCTCGCGCTGCAGGTGCCGGTGGCGGCCGTGGCGCCGGGCGCGCCGGCTGCGCAGGCCGCGCACGGTGCACACAAGCACTGAACGACTCAGGCGCGCCGCCTTGCATTAAGCTGTGACGGGGCCGGTCTGCCACCGACCTTCACCGCCAGTTAACGACCACAAAGACGAGGAGACCTCATGAGCGACGACACATCCGCATCCGGCTTCGGCAAGTTCGTGCCCGGCTTCGATTTTCTGCAAAGCCTGGCCAAAGGCGCCGCGCAGAGCATTCCGCAAATCCCCAGCCTGGGCAGCTGGGTGGCGCCCACGCTCAGCGTCGAAGAGCTGGACAAGCGCATCACCGAGCTCAAGGCCGTGCAGTTCTGGCTCGACCAGAACGCCATGGCGCTGAAGGCGACCGTGCAGGCGCTGGAGGTGCAGAAGATGACCCTGGCCACACTCAAGGGCATGAACGTCAGCATGAGCGAAGTGGCCAAGGCGTTCACGCCCAAGGCGGTCGAGCCCAGCGAAGCACCTGCGCCACGCCCCGCTGCCCGGCCAGCGCCTTCACCCAGCGAGTCGCCACGTGCCGAATCGGCCGATGTGGGCGACGCGGACGAGGGGTCTGACAGGAAGAGCATGCCCGGCGTGGTCGACCCCATGCAGTGGTGGGGCGCGCTGACCCAGCAGTTCCAGCAGATCGCCAGCACCGCGATGAAGGATGCTGCCGCCCGCAGTGCGCACATGCCTGGCGCCTTGGCCGTGACCGCACGCAAGAGCGCTGCCAAGGCCCCGGCCAAGCCGGCCGCCAAGGCGCCGGTGGCCAAGAAGGCCGCAGCGCGCAAGCGGGCGCGGTGAGCCTCGCCAAGCCGCCCATGGAAGCTTCGCTCCGCCGCCGCGGCCTGAGCGCAACGCCGGGCCGCACCTAGCGAGCGCGCCCGCCGTGCGCAGCCTGCAAGCGGCGCGGCGCGCTTGACCCTGGCCACATCCAGGCTGTGGCTGATCGTGGCAGGATGGACCCATGAAACTCTTTCCCTACGGACACGCCACGCATCCGCAGTGGCGCATGGCGGCCGGGCTGGTGCTGGCCCAGCTGCGCGCGCAGATGGCGCTGCCGGACTACGCCGCCTCGCCCGGCCTGGGGCTGCTCTACATCACCGACCACTACGCCAGCGCGGCGCAGGACATCCTGGACCACCTGAGTGCCGAGCTGCCCGAGGTGACCGATTGGTCCGGCACCGTCGGCGTGGGCATCGCTGCCAACAACGTGGAGTACTTCGACGAGCCGGCGCTGGCCGTCATGCTGTGCGGCGTGCCCGCGCACGACTACCGCGTATTCTCCGGCGTGGCGCCGTTGGGGATGGGCTTTCAGGCGCACACGGCGCTGGTCCATGCCGACGCCAACACGCCCGATGTGACCGAGCTGATCGCCGAGATGGCCGGCCGCACCGACACCGGCTACCTGTTCGGCGGCCTGGCCTCCAGCCGGTCGGACGTGGTGCAGTTCGCCATCGGCGGCAACGGCAACATCAAGGGCCACGGCGCGGCGCGCGGCGTGTTTCGTGGCGGCCTGTCGGGCGTGGCTTTCACGCAGGACGTGGCCCTGGTCTCGCGCGTCACGCAGGGCTGCCAGCCGATCGCGGCCGAGCGCAGCGTCACCAAAAGCGAAGGCAACGTGGTGACGGAGCTGGACGGCCAGCCGGCGCTGCAGGTGCTGCTGGCCGACCTCGGCGTCACCCTGGACGAACCGCGTGAAGCGCTGGCCCGCGTGCGCGCCACGCTCGCCGGCCTGCGCGCGGCGCCGGGCATGGCCGGCAGCGACGGCGTGCGCCGGCCCGGCAGCTTCGGCCCGGACGTGCGGGTGCGCCACATCGTCGGGCTGGGCCCGTCGCGCCAGGGTGTTGCGATTGCCGAGGCGGTGGAGGTCGGCACACGCCTGGCCTTCTGCCAGCGCAACCCGGTGGCGGCGCGGGCCGACCTGGTGCGCGTGTGCGCCGAGATCCGCGAAGAGCTGGAGCCCGAAGAGATGGCGGTGGACGCCGCCCACGCGCTGGCCGCCAACGTCGCCGCCTCGGCCCCGCACCCGGCGCGCCGCATGGCCGGTGCCGTCTATGTGAGCTGCGCCGGGCGCGGGGGCCCGCACTTCGGCGGCCCCAGCGCCGAGATGCAGATCGTGCGCCATGCGCTGGGCGACGTGCCGCTGGTCGGCTTCTTTGCCGGCGGCGAAATCGCGCGGCACCACCTGTATGGCTACACCGGCGTGCTGACGGTGTTCACCGCCGCCGACTGATCAGCGCCGCAGCGCCGTGCATGCGGCGAACTCCCCGCCGCGGCCGCCCGCGAGGTCCGTGGGCACCGTGCGGCACTCTTGTTCGCAGGAGCCTCGCGCATGCCTACCCGTCCCTCTTTCTTGTCCCGGTCCGAATGGGGCTTGCTGCTGGTCAGCCTCGTGCTGACCGCGCTGGCACTGTGGGGTCCCACGCTGGTGCTGCCGTTGGCGCCGCATGACTTCGCCGACCGGCGCCAACTGGCCGGCATGCCCAATGCGCTCGACGTGCTCAGCAACCTGGGGTTCGGGGTGCTCGCGGCTTGGGGGCTGTTCGTATTGCGCAGTGCGTGGGCTGGGTTGCAGGCGACGACGCGAGGGCTTGCCGCACTGTTCTTCGTCGGGCTGGCGCTGACGGCGCTGGGCTCGTCTGTCTACCACTGGCAGCCCGACGATGCCGGCCTGGCGCTGGACCGGCTCGGCATGGGGGTGGCCTTTGCCGGCGTGCTGGGGCTGGGCGCGGCCGGGCGCATCAGTGACCGGGCGGGTGGGGCGCTGGCGACCGTGCTGTTGCTGGCCACGCCGCTGGCGGTTGCGGCCTCGCTGGTGCAGGACGAGGTGCGGCCCTGGGCCGTGCTGCAGGGCGGCGGCATGCTGCTGGTGTTGGCCTTCTCCGTGCTGCCGCCGCGCCCTGGCGTGCCGGTGGTTCGGCTCGGGGCTGTGATCGGGCTTTACGCCCTGGCCAAGCTGTGTGAGCTGGGCGACCACGCCATCTTCGACGCCACGACCGGCGTGATCTCAGGCCACAGTCTCAAGCACCTGATCGCGGCTGGCGCTGCCTGGCCGGTGCTGGCCGCGCTGCGCCAGCCGGTAGCATCCGCGCCATTCACCGATCTCCGCCATGACCACTGACCCGTCCGCCCACCCGAACCAGTTCGCCCTGCTGCGCCAGCGGCGTTTCGCGCCATTTTTCTGGACCCAATTCTCCGGTGCGGCCAACGACAACCTGTTCAAGTTCGCGTTCACCGTGATGGTGACCTACCAGCTCAGCCTGTCGTGGCTGCCGCCGTCGATGGCGGGGCTGGTGATCGGCGCGCTGTTCATCCTGCCGTTCCTGCTGTTCTCGGCCACCAGCGGCCAGTTGACGGACAAACTGCCCAAGACGCAGGTGATCCGCTTCGTGAAGAACCTGGAGATCGCCATCATGGCGTTGGCAGCCTGGGGCTTTCTGAGCACGGCCCCTGCGGTGCAGGTGCCGGTGCTGCTCCTATGCACCTTCCTGATGGGGCTGCATTCCACCTTGTTCGGCCCGGTCAAGTTCGCCTACCTGCCGCAGGTGCTGAGCGAGCGCGAGCTGACGGGCGGCAACGGCATGGTCGAGATGGGCACGTTCGTGGCCATCCTGCTGGGCAACATCGTCGGCGGGCTGTTGATCGCGCTGCCCGGTGTCGGTCGGCCCAGCGTGGCCGTGGCCTGCCTGGCGTTGGCGGTGCTGGGCCGGCTCGCAGCGCAGGGCATTCCGCCGCTGCCGGCCACCGACCCGGGTCTTCGCATCAACTGGAATCCCATCAGCGAGACCTGGCGCAACCTGAAGCTGGCGCATGGCAACCTGGTGGTGTTCCGCTCGCTGCTGGGCATCAGCTGGATGTGGTTCTTCGGCGCCGTGTTCCTGAGCCAGTTTCCCAGCCTGGCCAAGGAGGTGCTGCACGGCGACGAGCAGGTCGCCTCGCTGCTGCTGGTGGTGTTCTCCATCGGCATCGCGATTGGCTCGCTGCTGTGCGAGGTGTTGAGCCGGCGCCATGTGGAGATCGGCCTGGTGCCGCTGGGCGCGATCGGCATGAGCGTGTTCTCCATCGACTTGTACTTCGCGCTGCGCAGCCTGCCGGACGCGGCCGTCATGGGCTTGGGAGCGTTCCTGGCGCAGGGCGCGCATTGGCGTGTGATGGCCGATCTGGCGTTGCTAGCGCTGTTCGCCGGCTTGTACAGCGTGCCCATGTACGCGCTGATCCAGTTGCGCAGCCCGGCCACGCACCGCGCCCGCATCATCGCGGCCAACAACATCCTGAACGCGCTGTTCATGATCGCCAGCAGCCTGATCGCCGGGTCGCTGTTGGCGGCCGGGTTCACGGTGCCGCAGATCTTCCTGTTCACCGGCCTGGCCAACCTGGTGGTGGCGGCCTACATCTTCCTGCTGGTGCCCGAATACCTGCTGCGCTTCATCGCCTGGGTGCTGTCGCACTTCGTCTACCGCTTTCGCGTGCAGGGCGACGCGCACATTCCGACCACCGGCCCGGCCGTGCTGGTGTGCAACCACGTCAGCTTCGTCGACGCGATCTTGCTGATGGCGGCCAGCCCGCGGCCGATCCGCTTCGTGATGGACCACCGCATCTTCCGCGTGCCGGTGCTGGGCTGGCTGTTCCGGCTGGCCAAGGCGATCCCGGTCGCGCCGCACAAGGAAGACCCGGTCGCCTATGCCGGCGCCTTCGAGGCCGCAGCCCAGGTGCTGCGGGGCGGCGATCTGCTGGGCATCTTTCCCGAGGGCGGCATCACGCGCGATGGGCAGCTGATGCCATTCAAGGGCGGCATCGCCAAGATTCTGGAACGCGCCCGCGCCGACGGCCTTGTCGTGCCGGTGGTGCCGATGGCGTTGACCAATCTGTGGGGCTCGTATTTCAGCCGCATCGAGGCTGGCGGCGCCATGGTGCGGCCGTTCCGGCGCGGTGCGTTCACCCGCGTGGGGCTGAACGTGGGGCCGACGCTGGCGGCCGAGGCGGCGACGCCCGAGGCGCTGCAGCGTGAGGTGGCTGTGTTGCTGCAAAAAGGCATCTGATCGAGAAACGCCGGGTGCATTCAGTGGTTCTGTGGCCTGACATTCGGCGACCATCGGATCCGTCTTCAACTGGATGGCGTGCGCGGCTCTTGGCGCCGCGCCGGTCGTTCTGCAACCCTGGTAGAGACAGTTCATGAGCAACGCCTTGCGTCTTTCCGAAAAGTGGTTTCGCCGCGGCCTGTGGCTGGTGGCCTTCGTGTTCGCGAGCTTCCTGATCGGACTCGGCGGCAGCATCGTCGGCGATCTGCCGCAGGTCGAGCGCAGCCTGCAGGCAGACGACTTCATCGACCGCGCTGCCGCAGAGCCGCTGCGCGCCCAGCTGCGCGAGGGCGAGCTTGCGCAGCAGCGATCGAATGCCGAGCGCGAGCAGGCCGAGCTGGCGCTGCAGGTCGCGCAGCAGGCCACCGCCGCCGCACGCGAGACCTTCACGAATTGGTTGGCGACCCGGCGCGCCACCGCGCAGCCCGACCAGGACGCCGAGCTGATCATGCGAACCCAGGCGCTGGACGCGTTGAAGGCCAGGGAAGGCGAAGCCCAGCGGCGCATCGACGCGCAACGGCAGGCGACGCTGGATGCCGAGCAGTCGCTGGACCGCGTGCGCGAGCAACTCAGCGAACTGGAAGCCGTGGCGCACGATCGCCTGCAGGCCGAGAACCGGCGGATCGAACTGCGCGTGTTCGGCTACCGCCTGGCGCTCACGTTGCCGTTGCTGGTGGTGGCGGGCTGGCTGTTCGCCAAGAAGCGCAAGAGCACCTACTGGCCCTTTGTCTGGGGCTTCATCTTCTTCGCGCTGTTCGCCTTCTTCGTCGAGCTGGTGCCGTATTTGCCGAGCTACGGCGGCTATGTGCGCTACGTCGTAGGCATCGCGCTGACCGTGCTGGTCGGCCGCTACGCCATCGTCGCGCTGAACCGGTATCTCGCGCGCCAGAAGCTGGCCGAAGACCAGCCCGACGTGGTCCGCCGCCACGAGTTGAGCTACGACGTGGCGCTGACGCGGCTGGCCAAAGGCGTGTGCCCCGGCTGCGAGCGGCAGGTGGACTTGAAGGCCGCCGGGCTGGACTTCTGCCCGCATTGCGGCATCGGCCTGTTCGACCGTTGCGGGCACTGCGCGACGCGCAAGAGCACGTTCTCGAAGTTCTGTTTTTCTTGCGGCACGCCGGCGGGGCGGGAGCCGGTCGATGTCTCGGCGGCGGCTGGCGCGGCCGCGCTACCGGTCGCCCCACGGACACCCGGCGCCCCTGCCGCCTGACGCGGCGTTAGCCGGGTGGCTGTGGCTGCGGCTGCGGCTGCGGCTGCGGCTGCGGCTGCGGCGATGGTGCTGGTGCTGATGCCGGTGCCGGTGCCGGGAGCTGCTCCGCGCGGATGCTCAGCACCCATTCGCGCCAGATGGCCACCAGCAGCGCCATCAGCACCGGCCCGACGAACAGGCCGACGAAGCCCATCGTTTTGACGCCGCCGACCAGGCCGAAGAATGTCGGCAGAAAGGGCAGCTTGACCGGCCCGCCCACCAGGCGCGGGCGCAGCGTCTTGTCGACGATGAACAGTTCCACCGAACCCCAGACGAACAGGCCGACCCCGGCCGCCAGGTGCCCGGCACCGACCAGGTACAGCGACACCAGCGTGAACGCCAGCGGCGCCCCCCCGGGGATCAGCGCCATGAAGCCGGTGACGACACCCAGCAGCACCGGCGAGGGCACTCCCACGACCCAGTAGGCGATGCCCAGCACCAGGCCCTCGCCCAGGGCGATCAGGCCCATGCCGGTGACGGTGGCGCTGACTGTGGCCGGCACTACGCGCGAGAAGCGCTGCCAGCGCAGCGGCAGCGCGCGCTCACCCACGGCGTCCAGCTGCGTGACCATGCGCGCGCCGTCCTTGTAGACGAAGAACAGGGTGATCAGCATGAACAGGATCGTGAGTGCCAGCCCCAGCAGGGTGCCGGTGGTGGTCAGCGCCAGCCGGTAGATGTTGCCGATGTGCTGGCCGCTCAGCAGTTGTACCCATTCACCCAGCGCCCCGGGCTCGCCGAGGTGCTCGCGCCAGTACACGGCCATGCGCGCGCCGGCCAGCGGAAATTCCTGCACCCAGCGCGGCACAGGCGCCCCCAGGCGATTGGCCTCCAACAGCCAGCGGACGAAGCTGCCGGCCTCCTGCAGTGCGAAGTGCAGCGCCAGCGACAGCGGCACGATCAGCCCCAGCACCACGACGACGGTGGCCAGGCTGGCGGCCAGCGCCGTGCGGCCGCCGCAGCGCTGCACCAGCCGTTCGTACAGCGGCCAGCTGGCAAAGCCGATGATCAGCGCCGCCAACACCGGCACGACGAAGCCGCGGAAGAAATAGACGCCCGCCGCGAGCAGGAGCAGCAGCAGGACGCGGGCGATGAGGGGGGCTTGCAGGACGGGGCGCATGGGCCTTACACGCCGCGCGCGCGGTCCGCCTTGAAGCGCTGGCGGAATTCGGCAAACTGGCCCGCATCCAGCGCCTCGCGCACCTCGCGCATCAGGTTCAGGTAGTAGTGCAGGTTGTGAATGCTGGTCAGCATCGGCCCGAGCATCTCGCCGCAGCGGTCCAGGTGGTGCAGATAGGCGCGCGAGAAGCCGGCGCGGCCGCCCGCGTCCCAGGCGACGCCATCCACGCCGGCGCAGGCATGGCAGGTGCAGGTGGTGTCCAGCGGGCGCTCGTCGCTGCGGTGCTTGGCGTTGCGGATCTTGAGGTCACCAAAGCGCGTGAACAGCGTGCCGTTGCGCGCGTTGCGCGTGGGCATCACGCAGTCGAACATGTCCACGCCCTGGGCCACGCCCTCGACCAGATCTGCCGGCGTGCCCACGCCCATCAGGTAGCGCGGCTTGTGCGCCGGCAGCCGGTGCGGCGTGTGCGCCATGATGCGCAGCATCTCCTCCTTGGGCTCGCCCACGCTCACGCCGCCGATGGCGTAGCCGGGAAAGTCCATGGCCACCAGTTGCTCCAGCGACTCTTGCCGCAGGTGTTCGAACATGCCGCCCTGCACGATGCCGAAGAGGGCATTGGGGTTCTGCAGCCGCGCGAACTCGGTGCGGCAGCGCTCGGCCCAGCGCAGGCTGAGTTCCATCGAGACACGGGCCTCGGCCTCGGTCGTGATGTGGCCGTTGGTGTCGTAAGGCGTGCACTCGTCGAACTGCATCACGATGTCGCTGTTCAGATCGGTCTGGATCTGCATGCTGACCTCGGGCGTCAGCAGCAGCTTGTCGCCATTGACGGGCGAGGCGAATTTGACGCCCTCTTCGCTGATCTTGCGCATCGCCCCCAGGCTCCAGACCTGAAAGCCGCCCGAGTCCGTGAGCATGGGCTTGTTCCACTGCTCGAAGCGGTGCAGCCCGCCGAACTGGCGGATCACGTCCAGCCCCGGCCGCATCCACAGGTGGAAGGTGTTGCCCAGGATGATCTGCGCGCCCATCTCGTCGAGCGAACGCGGCATCACGCCCTTGACGGTGCCGTAGGTGCCCACGGGCATGAAGATGGGCGTCTGCACCACGCCGTGGTTCAGCGTCAGCGTGCCGCGGCGGGCGTGGCTGGTGGGGTCGGTGGTGAGGAGTTGGAAGTGAAGCATCAGGTCTTGGAGAAATAGCGCACGCCCGGCAGGCCTTCGAAGTGGACGTCTTGGGTCCACAGCGTTGCTCCGCGCGCTTGGGCGCAGGCGTAGATCAGGCTGTCAGCAAACGGCAGACCATTGGAGGCTGCGGCCAGAGCGAGTGGTAGCGTGAGGTCCATCACATCGCCGCATTGCATCAATGCGGCCGCTTCGGTGGCAGCGTCCTCCCCAAGTTCGCGGCGAATCTTCTTGTACACCTCGTAGACCGTCACCACCGGCACGATCAGCAGTTCGACCGCGAGGATGGGTGCACGGAACAGCTCCAGTCGGTCCGAACGGGCAAAGAACTCCAGCCAGCAGGAACTGTCGAGCACTAGCGGGCCAAGGGGCGCGCCGCGCTTGGCTGTCGTGCTCAAAAGCGCTCCGGGTCGTCGTCGATGTCAGTGTTGCGCAAGCCGGCCGCGATGCCGATGTAGTCGGCCGCCGGCTTGATCGGCACGAGACGGATCACGTTGCCGAAATCCAGCACGGCCATCTTGGTGCCGGGACGGATGCTGTGGTGCTCTCGCACCGACTGCGGAATGACCACTTGGTACTTGGGCGACACGGTGACGATGTTGCTTTTCATATCGATGATTTTATCGTAGTACGATCACTTGATCGATCACGATTCGAGGGGTTCAGGCGAGCGGCGCTGCAGCAGCATCGCATCCCCATAGCTGAAGAACCGGTAGCCCGCACGGACCGCGTGGGCATACAGCGCCATCACATGCTCGTAGCCCGCAAAGGCACTGACCAGCATCATCAGCGTGCTCTTGGGCAGGTGGAAGTTGGTGACCAGCACATCGACATGCTGGAACGCGAAGCCCGGTGTGATGAAGATGCGCGTGTCGCCGGTTGCTTCGCCGCTCTTGGCCCAGGATTCGAGTGTGCGCACCGTCGTCGTGCCCACGGCGACCACGCGGCCACCTCTGGCCTTGCAATCGGCAATCGCCTGCTGCGTGGCGGCGGGCACCTCGTAGCGCTCGGCGTGCATGGTGTGCTCGGCGATGTTCTCGGTCTTCACGGGCTGGAAGGTGCCGGCGCCCACGTGCAGCGTGACGTTGGCGCGCTGCACGCCGCGCGCCTCCAGTTGCGCCAGCAGAGCCTCGTCGAAATGCAGCGCGGCCGTGGGCGCGGCCACAGCGCCGGGCACGCGGGCGAACACGGTCTGGTAACGGCTCTCGTCTTCCAGCGAATCCGTGTGCGTGATGTAGGGCGGCAGCGGCACGTGGCCGCAGCGGGCCATCAGCGCGTAGGGGTCTTCGCCCGCGTCGCTCTCGAACGCGAAGCGGAACAGCGGGCCGTCGTCCTCGGGCCAGCGGCCGAGCAGGGTGGCGCGAAAGCCCCCCACCATCTGCAGCGTGGTGCCCACGGTCGGCTTCTTGCTGACCTTCATGTGGCACACCACTTCCTGGCCCTGCAACACCCGCTCGACCAGCAGCTCCAGCTTGCCGCCCGTGGGTTTCTCGCCGAACAGGCGCGCCTTGACGACCTGCGTGTCGTTGAACACCAGTAGATCTCCCGCACGCAGCAGCGTGGGCAGGGTGTGGAAGATGCGGTCGACCGGGGTGGCGCCGGTGCCGTCCAGCAGGCGCGAGGCGCTGCGTTCGGTGGCGGGGTGTTGCGCCACCAGTTCGGGCGGCAGGTCGAAATCGAAATCAGAGAGCGTGAAAGCGCGCATGGGCTTGAGGGCTGGACAGGCCCGTTCCAAGGAAGCGTGGGATTCTCCCATGCCCCCTGCGCAGCCTTCGCATGCCATGCAAAATCCGCCGATGCCAACCACACCCACCACCGCTGACCCGATCCGCTTCGGCCCCGTGCCGCAGCATGTGCTGGTGACCGGGGGCACGGGCTTCATCGGCCGGCTGCTGGTGCAACACCTGGTGCAAGGAGGCCATACGGTCACGGTCTGGACACGCAACGCCACCGCCGCTGCCCGCCATCTGGGCGCCGGCGTGCGCTGCGTGGAGCGGCTGCAGGACATCGCGCAGCAGCAGCAACCCTGCGACGTGGTCATCAACCTGGCGGGTGCGCGCATCCTGGGCCTGCCGTGGACTGACGCGCGCCGTGCGCAGCTGCTCGCCAGCCGCGAGGGGCTGACGAACCAGCTGGTCGAGTGGATGGCCGGCCTGCCGCGCAAGCCTTGGCTGCTGCTCTCGGCCTCGGCCGTCGGTTACTACGGGGTGCAGTCTCCGAGAGACGACTCCGCCCTCACCGAAGACGCGCCGCCGCAGCCCATCTTCATGTCCGAGTTGTGCCAGCGCTGGGAGCAGGCCGCCATGCGCGCGGCGCCGCTGGGTGTCGAGGTGGTGCGCCTGCGCTTTGGCGTGGTGCTGGGGCGCGGGGGCGCGCTGCCGCAGTTGCTGCTGCCGATCTCGCTGGGCCTGGGCGGGCCGCTGGCCGGCGGGCGGCAATGGTTCTCATGGGTGCATGTGGAGGATCTGCTGCGAGCCATCGCCCACACCTGGACCTTGGCCCGCCAAGCGCACGACGCCGGCCGGGCACCTGCCACGCCGGTCTACAACGTCACCGCACCGGGCACCGTGCGCCAGGCCGAGTTCAGCCGTATCGCTGCCAAGCTGATGCACCGGCCTTGCTTTCTGCCCCTGCCCGGCCTGCCGCTGCGTGTGCTGATGGGCGAGCAGGCCGACCTGCTGCGCGAGGGCCAGCGCGTGGTGCCTGCAGCGCTGCTGCGCAGTGGCTTTGCGTTTCGGTTTTCGGATGCCCAGGCGGCACTGGCCGATCTGCGCTGACATGCAACTGGCAGCACGCGTCAGCGCGCCGCGTCTCTCGTTTCTCCATCTTCCCAATGGGCGAAGGGGCCATACAGCCTTGTGCGCCATCTGCTGCAAGCGGCCCGCAGCGCAAGGCCAGTGAGCGTCCTGTGGATCTGACCGCCAAGCCTGCCAAGCCCGCTGCCTCGGCCAAGCTCAGTGGGCCGCAACGCGCGCTGCTGAAGATGGACCTCAAGCGCGACATCGACCTGGCCCTGCACCTGCCGCTGCGCTACGAAGACGAAACCCGCATCACCCGACTGGCCGATGCGCGTGACGGCGAGGTCGTGCAGATCGAGGCGACCGTGCAGACCTGCGAAGTCAAGCTGGGCCCGCGCCGCCAACTGCTGGTGACGGTGGACGATGACAGCGACACCTGTGTGCTGCGCTTCTTCACCTTCTACCCCTCGCACCAGAAGGCCCTGGCGCCCGGGGCCAGGGTGCGCGTGCGCGGCGAGGTGCGCGGCGGCTTCGTCGGCCGCACGATGCTGCATCCCCACTTTCGCGCGGCAGCGGGTGAGCTGCCCAGCGCGCTGACCCCGGTCTACCCCACCACCGCCGCCCTGCCGCAGACCTACCTGCGCCGCGCCGTGCTGGCGGGCCTGGCCCGTGCCGAACTGCGCGAAACGCTGCCGCCCGGTCAGTCGCCCGTAGCCTGGAGCCTGCGGCAGGCGCTGGAGTTCCTGCACCACCCCACGCCCGATGTGTCGGTCGAGGCGCTGGCCGACCGCAGCCACCCAGCCTGGCAGCGCCTGAAGGCCGAGGAACTGCTGGCACAACAGCTGTCGCAGCTGACTGCCAAACGCGAGCGGGGCCGGCTGCAGGCGCCGGTGTTGCAGGCCGCAGGTGCCGAGGCCCTGCCCGCGCAATTGCTGGCCGCGTTGCCGTTCGCGCTGACCGGCGCTCAGCAGCGCGTAGTGGCCGAGATCACCGCCGACCTCGCGCGCGCACTGCCCATGCACCGCCTGCTACAGGGCGACGTGGGCTCGGGCAAGACCGTGGTCGCCGCGCTGGCCGCCACGGTGTGCATGGACGCCGGCTGGCAGTGCGCGCTGATGGCGCCCACCGAGATCCTGGCCGAGCAGCATTTCCGCAAGCTCGTGGGCTGGCTGGAGCCCCTGCTAGCCGCTCACGGCCGGCGCATCGCCTGGCTGGCCGGCGGCCAAAAGAAAAAGGAGCGCGACACCATGCTGGCGTTGATCGCCAGCGGCGAGGCCGCGCTGGTCGTCGGCACGCACGCCGTGATCCAGGACAAGGTGCAGTTCCAGCGCCTGGGCCTGGCCGTCATCGACGAGCAGCACCGCTTCGGCGTGGCCCAGCGCCTGGCACTGCGCGGCAAGCTGGCGGCCGAGGGGCAGGAGCCGCACCTGCTCATGATGAGCGCCACGCCCATCCCACGCACGCTGGCCATGAGCTACTACGCCGACCTGGATGTGTCCACCATCGACGAGCTGCCACCCGGCCGCACGCCGGTGCTGACGCGCGTGGTGCACGACGCGCGGCGCGACGAGGTGGTCGAGCGCATCCGTGGCCAGATCGACGAGGGCCGGCAGGTCTACTGGGTCTGCCCGCTGATCGAAGAGAGCGAGGCGCTGGACCTGGCCAACGCCACCGCCACGCATGCAGCGCTGGCCGATGCCTTGCCCGGCGTGCTGGTGGGCCTGCTGCACTCGCGCATGGCACCGGCCGAGAAGAAAGCCGTCATGTCGCTGTTCACCGACGGGCTGATGGGTCTGCTGATCAGCACCACGGTGATCGAGGTCGGTGTGGACGTGCCCAACGCCTCGCTGATGGTGATCGAGCATGCCGAGCGCTTCGGCTTGTCGCAGCTGCACCAGCTGCGTGGGCGCGTGGGGCGCGGGGCGGCGGCATCGGCCTGCGTGCTGCTGTTCTCCACGGGCGACGCGCCACGCCTGGGCCAGACCGCGCGCGAGCGGCTGAAAGCCATGGTCGAGACGTCCGACGGCTTCGAGATTGCCCGGCGCGACCTGGAAATCCGCGGCCCGGGCGAGTTCCTGGGCGCACGCCAGTCCGGCGCGGCGCTGCTGCGCTTTGCCGACCTCAGCACCGACGCCGACCTGCTGGCCTGGGCGCGCGCGCTGGCCCCCGTGATGCTGGACCGCTACCCCGAACTGGCCGAGCGCCATGTGCAGCGCTGGCTGGGCGGCAAGGCCGAATTCCTCAAGGCGTGAGGGGGCCACAATAGATCCCATGACGCCGACCGAACTGAATTCCATCGTCGCCGTGATCGTCGGAGCGAAGGGCGAGGGGCCCCGCTTGCGGGGATCGACCCGCGCAGGCGATCAACAACGGCGAGCAGCTGTCAGCGGAGCTGTGAGATGACCCTCACCGAACTGAAGTACATCGTCGCCGTGATCGTCGGAGCGAAGGGCGAGGGGCCCCGCTTGCGGGGATCGACCCGCGCAGGCGATCAACAACGGCGAGCAGCTGTCAGCGGAGCTGTGAGATGACCCTCACCGAACTGAAGTACATCGTCGCCGTTGCCCGCGAAAAGCATTTCGGCAAGGCCGCCGAGGCCTGCTACGTGTCGCAGCCCACGCTGTCGGTGGCGATCAAGAAGCTCGAAGAAGAACTGGACCTCAAGCTGTTCGAGCGCAGCGCCAACGAAGTCACCGTGACCCCGCTGGGCGAAGAGATCGTGCGCCAGGCGCAAAGCGTGCTGGAGCAGGCCGCCAACATCAAGGAAATCGCCAAGCGCGGCAAGGACCCGCTGGCCGGTCCGCTGCGCCTGGGCGTGATCTACACCATCGCCCCCTACCTGTTGCCCGACCTCGTGCGCCAAGCCATCCAGCGCACGCCGCAGATGCCGCTGATGCTGCAGGAAAACTTCACCGTCAAGCTGCTCGAATCGCTGCGCACCGGCGAGCTGGACTGCGCCATCGTGGCCGAGCCTTTTCCCGACACCGGGCTGGCGATTGCGCCCCTCTATGACGAGCCCTTCCTGGCCGTCGTGCCGACCTCGCACCCGCTGGCCAAGCAGGACCACATCACCGCCCAGCAGCTCAAGGCCGAGACCATGCTGCTGCTGGGCAATGGCCACTGCTTTCGCGACCATGTGCTGGAGGTCTGCCCCGAGTTCGCGCGCTTTTCCAGCGACGCCGAGGGCATCCGCCGCAGCTTCGAGGGCTCGTCATTGGAGACCATCAAGCACATGGTGGCCGCCGGCATGGGCGTCACGCTGGTGCCGCGCCTGGGCGTGCCGCGCGAGGCCTTGTCGGCGCACGCCGGCAAGCGCCGCCGGGGCGAGGAGCCCTACGTCAAGTACCTGCCCTTCGATGGCGATCCGCCCACGCGGCGCGTGGTGCTGACCTGGCGCCGCAGCTTCACGCGCTACGAGGCCATCGCCGCGCTGCGCAACGCCATCTACGCGTGCGAGCTGCCGGGCGTGAAGAGGCTGTCTTGATTGGCCGTTGCCCGTCGCCGGCATAGGCGGCGCCAGATTGCAGCGTCCCAGCCGCCTGTTTCAGAATATTTGCTTTCATCCAACGGAGAACCCATGGCCAAGAACCCCAAGTCCGCCGCAACCGCATCGTCGTCCGCACCCGGCATCAACATCGGCATCAGCGACAAAGACCGCGCGGCCATCGCCAAGGGCCTGTCACACCTGCTGGCTGACACCTATACGCTGTACCTGACCACGCACAACTTCCACTGGAACGTGACCGGTCCCATGTTCAACACGTTGCACGTGATGTTCATGACCCAGTACACCGAGCTGTGGAACGCCGTCGACCCCATCGCCGAGCGCATCCGCTCACTGGGCCACAAGGCGCCTGGCTCGTACACGCAGTTCAGCCAGCTCGCCAGCCTGCCCGACGCACCGGTCGAGCCGCCGAACGCGCTGGAGATGGTGCGCATCCTCGTCAAGGGCCACGAAGCCGTGGCCCGCACCGCGCGCGAACTCTTCCCCACGGCCGACAAGGCCAGCGACGAGCCCACGGCCGACCTGCTGACGCAGCGCCTCACGGTGCACGAGCAGACCGCGTGGATGTTGCGCTCCTTGCTCGAAGAGTGAAGCCTTGGCCGCGTCGATGCCAGCCGCGCCACCGGGCCGGCTGCAGCTCTACCTCGACCTGATCCGCTGGAGCCGGCCGGCTGGCTGGCTGCTGCTGCTGTGGCCCTCGCTCAGCGCGCTGTGGGTGGCGGCTGATGGCTTCCCCGGCTGGCACCTGCTCACGGTATTCGTGCTCGGGACCATCCTCATGCGCAGCGCCGGCTGCTGCGTCAACGACGTGGCAGATCGTGATTTCGACAAGCATGTCAAGCGCACGGCGCAGCGGCCCGTGACCAGCGGGCGCGTCTCTGTGCGCGAGGCGTTGACGCTGGGGGCCGTGCTGGCGCTGGCGGCCTTCGGCCTGGTGCTGACGACGAATCTGGCCACCATCGCCTGGTCGTTCGTGGCGCTGGCCGTGACTCTTGTCTACCCCTACGCCAAACGCTTCGTCTCCATGCCGCAGGCAGTGCTGGGCGTGGCGTTCAGCTTCGGCATTCCGATGGCGTTCTCGGCCGTGCGCGGCGGGCCGGCGTGGGAGCTGTTCCAAGGTGGGGCGTTCAGCCTGCAGGCCGCGTGGGACAGCGTGCCACCGCTGGCGTGGGTTCTGCTGGTGGGCAATCTGTTCTGGGTGATCGCGTATGACACCGAGTACGCGATGGTGGATCGGGACGACGACCTCAAGATCGGGATGAAGACCTCGGCGATCACGCTGGGGCGCTTCGACGTGCCAGCGGTGCTGGCGTGCTACGCGCTGTTCCTGCTGGTCTGGACGTTTGCGCTGCGGCAGCTGGTGCCGGGCTGGCTGTTCCTGGTGGGCATCGCCGCTGCGGCTGCGCAGGTGGTGTGGCATGCGGGCTTGATCAAGGACCGCACGCGCGATGGGTGTTTCAAGGCCTTTCGGCTGAACCACTGGCTGGGGTTTGCGGTGTTTGGCGGTATCGCCGCCGCTTACACGCTGCGCTGAGGCGCGCTCAACCCGCGCCGAACTCGTCGCCCAGTTCCCGTGCGCGCTGCTCAGCGGCGCGCATGGCCTTGACGAACGCCTCGGCAACCTGAGCTTGCTCCATCGACGTGATCGCCGCATAGGTCGTGCCGCCCTTGGACGTGACGCGCTGGCGCAGCACGGCGGGTGGCTCGTCGGAGCAGCGGGCCAGTTCGGACGCGCCGGTGAAGGTGGCCACGGCCAGCTGGTGCGCCTGCTCTGGTGGCAGGCCCATGTCGGTGCCGGCCTGCACCATGGCTTCGATGAAATAGAACACGTAGGCCGGGCCGGAGCCGGACATCGCCGTCACCGCATCGAGCTGCGATTCCTGCGCCACCCACAGCGACGCGCCCGTGGACGCGATCACCTGCTCGACGCGCGTGCGGTCCGCCGCCGTGACCGCGTCGCGAGCGAACAGGCCGGTCACGCCCTGGCCGATCAGCGCCGGTGTGTTCGGCATGGCGCGCACGATGCGCTCGGTGCCCAGCCAGCGCGCGATGCTGTCGCTGCGGATGCCCGCCGCCACGCTCAGGTGCAGCGCCTGGGCGGTGTGGGCGCGCACCGGGGCGGCGGCTTCCTGAAAGACCTGCGGCTTGACGGCCCAGACCACCAGATCGGCATCGGCCAGTGCGGGGCCGGCCGATTCAAGGGCGGTCACGCCGTGGTCCGCTGCCAGCTTGGCCCGCGTTTCTGCAAAGGGCTCGACCACCCGCACGCGGCTGGCCGACAGACCTTCTCGGAGCAGGCCGCCGATGATGGCGCTGGCCATGTTGCCGCCGCCGATGAAGGCGATCGATGCGTTCGATGGTGGGTTGTTCATGGTGGTGGGAGGCAAGGGCAATGCCCGGTCCGGGCAGGGGCAGCCATTGTCGCCAACCCGGCCGTTCATGCGGCCGCGCGAGAATGGCTTGATGCCCTCGACCACCCAGCTTCTTGCCACGCCGCGCGCTTCCTTGATGGCCCAGCTCGCCCAGGGCGATCGCTACGACCTGGTCGTGGTCGGCGGTGGCGCGACCGGGCTGGGTGTGGCGGTGGATGCGGCTTCTCGCGGGCTCAAGACGTTGCTCGTGGAATCGCACGATTTCGCCAAGGGCACCTCGTCGCGCGCGACCAAGCTGGTCCACGGTGGCGTGCGCTACCTGGCCCAGGGCAATATAGGCCTGGTCCGCGAAGCCTTGCGCGAGCGCACCACGCTGCTGCGCAACGCCCCCCACCTGGCGCAGCCGCTGGCCTTCGTCATGCCCTGCTATGAGTTTTGGGAAGGCCCGTTCTATGGTGCCGGGCTCAAGGCCTACGACCTGCTGGCTGGCGAGGCCGGGTTGGGCACGACGCGCTTCCTCACCCGCACCAAGGCCCAGGCGGCGCTGCCCGGGCTGCGCACCCAGGGACTCAAGGGCGGCATCCTGTACTGGGACGGCCAGTTCGACGACGCCCGGCTGGCGCTGGCGCTGGCCCGCACGGCCGCCGCCCAGGGCGCGCTGGTTCTCAATTACTGCGCCGCCACGGACCTGATCCACGAGAACGGCCGCATCGCCGGTGTCCGCGTGCAGGACCAGGAGACCGGCGCGTTCCACACCGTGCGCGCCGGCTGCGTTGTCAACGCCACCGGTGTCTGGGTCGATGCCCTGCGCGAGCAGGACGCGGCGGCGCTTTCGCAGCCCGTGCAGCCGCTGGTCGCACCGAGCCAGGGCGTGCACGTGGTGGTGGACCGCAGCTTTCTGCCGACCGAGCATGCGCTGCTGGTGCCCAAGACGGCCGACGGGCGGGTGCTGTTCGCGGTGCCCTGGCTCGGCAAGCTGATCCTGGGCACCACCGATACACCGCGACAGGACCTCGCGCGCGAGCCACGCCCTTTCGGCGAGGAGCTGGACTTCATCCTGCGCGAATCCGCGCGCTATCTCGCCCGAGCGCCCCGCCCGGCAGACGTGTTGAGCTGCTGGGTGGGCCTGCGCCCGCTGGTGCGACCGGCGCAGGACGATGCCACCGCCACCCGGCAACTGAGCCGGGAACACACGGTGCTGGTCAGCCGCAGTGGCCTGGTCACGGTCACGGGCGGCAAGTGGACGACCTACCGGGCCATGGCCGAAGACGTGCTGGCACGCTGCCTGGAAGACGGGCTGCTGCCGCAGCGGGCGCCATGCCGCACGCAGCGGCTGCAGTTGTGGGGGGCCGACGATCTGCTGCCGCAGAACCGGCGTTCGATGGCCGAGGCGCAAGGCCCGCACAGCTACGGCAGCGATTGGCCGGCGGTGGTCGCCCTACCCGGCGCCGACCGCATGCTGGGCGACAACCTCACCGAGGCCATGGTGCGGTTCGCCGCACGTCATGAGTACGCGCGCACTGTCGAGGACATGCTGGCCCGCCGCGTGCGACTGCTGTTTCTCGATGCGCAGCGCGCCGCTGCGCTGGCGCCGCTTGTTGCTGCGGTGATGCGGGAGGAAACGGGTGTCGACCCCCAGCTGGACGCCTTTCTGGCGCTCGCCGCTTCCTACCAGGAGCTGCCTACTTCGACAATCTGATCGAAACGTGTTGACAGGGCGATTTCGGGCAAGCATAATCGCGGGCTTCGCCTTCAAAGCGTTGCTCTTGCCCAAACGCAAGCACCCCGAGTGGTTCGGAGTGTGCGCGACGGGCCCAAGACTGATCAGGTGGGTGTGGTGCCGGTTTCCCGGTGTCATGCCCTCCCGGTACAAGTTGGGAAATTACTGAAATGATCCAAACTGAATCCCGGCTGGACGTGGCCGACAACACGGGTGCGAAGTCCGTCCTGTGCATCAAGGTGCTCGGTGGTTCCAAGCGGCGCTATGCCAGCGTGGGCGACATCATCAAGGTGAGCATCAAGGAAGCCGCGCCGCGAGGCCGCGTCAAAAAGGGCGAGGTCTACAGCGCTGTTGTGGTGCGTACCGCCAAGGGCATCCGTCGTGGTGACGGTTCGCTCGTCAAATTCGATGGCAACGCAGCCGTGTTGCTCAATGCCAAGCTGGAGCCCATCGGCACCCGCATCTTTGGACCGGTGACGCGCGAGCTGCGCACTGAAAAGTTCATGAAGATCGTGTCCCTGGCTCCTGAAGTTCTGTAAGGGGACGCCACATGAACAAGATTCGCAAGGGCGACGAAGTGATCGTGCTGACCGGGCGCGACAAGGGCAAGCGCGGCACGGTGTTGCAGCGCACGGATGACTCCCATGTGCTGGTCGAGGGCATCAACCTCGTCAAAAAGCACACCAAGCCGAACCCGTTGAAGGGCACCACCGGTGGCATCGTGGAAAAGGGCATGCCCATCCATCAGTCCAACGTGGCGATCTTCAATGCCGCGACCGGCAAGGCCGACCGCGTGGGCATCAAGTTGTCGGAAGACGGCAAGACGCGCTCGCGTGTCTTCAAGTCCAGCGGCGCAGACATCAAGGTGGCATGAGCATGACGCGCTTTCAAGAAATTTATCGCGACAAGGTGGCTCCCGAGCTGGTTGCCAAGTTCGGCTACAAGTCGCCGATGCAGGTCCCCCGCCTGACCAAGATCACGCTCAACATGGGTGTGAGCGAGGCCGTCGCCGACAAGAAGGTCATGGACAACGCCGTCGGCGACCTGACCAAGATCGCCGGCCAGAAGCCTGTCGTGACCAAGGCCAAGAAGGCCATCGCCGGTTTCAAGATCCGCGAAGGCCAGGCCATCGGCTGCATGGTCACGCTGCGTGGCGTCAAGATGTATGAGTTCCTGGATCGTTTCGTCACCGTGGCTTTGCCGCGTGTGCGTGACTTCCGCGGGATCAGCGGCCGCGCCTTCGATGGCCGCGGTAACTACAACATCGGCGTCAAAGAACAGATCATCTTCCCTGAGATCGAGTACGACAAGGTCGATGCCTTGCGCGGTCTCAACATCAGCATCACCACGACGGCCAAGAACGACGAAGAGTGCAAGGCACTGCTCGCCGGTTTCAAGTTCCCGTTCAAGAACTGAGGTCATCCATGGCTAAACAAGCTTTGATCCAACGCGAACTGAAGCGGGACCGTCTGGTTGCCAAGTACGCGACGAAACACGCCGAACTGAAGGGCATCGCCAACGACGCCAAGAAGTCCGATGAAGAGCGCGCGTTGGCTCGCCTGGCACTGCAAAAGCTGCCGCGCAACGCCAACCCCACGCGTCAACGCAACCGTTGCGAAATGACCGGTCGCCCGCGCGGCACGTTCCGCCAGTTCGGTCTGGCGCGCGCCAAGATCCGTGAATTGGCTTTCGCTGGGGATATTCCCGGCGTGACCAAGGCCAGCTGGTAAGTAGGCAGGAGATTCGATATGAGCATGAGTGATCCCATTGCCGACCTGCTGACCCGCATCCGCAACGCGCAGATGGTGTCCAAGACCACGGTGTCGCTGCCTTCTTCCAAAGTGAAGATCGCCATCGCCCAGGTGTTGAAGGACGAGGGTTACATCGACGGCTTCCGCGTCAAGAACGAAGGTGGCAAGACCGAACTCGAGATTGCGCTGAAGTACTACGCCGGCCGTCCCGTGATCGAACGCATCGAGCGTGTGAGCCGCCCCGGCCTGCGCGTCTACAAGGGCCACGACGCTCTGCCCCAGGTCTTGAATGGCCTGGGTGTGGCGATCGTGACCACGCCCAAGGGCGTCATGACCGACCGCAAGGCGCGCGCATCCGGTGTGGGTGGCGAAGTCTTGTGCTACGTCGCCTAAGCCCGGCACCGAGGAGAAATCGAACATGTCTCGAGTAGGAAAAATGCCGGTGTCCATCCCTTCAGGGGTGGATGTGGTGATCAAGGATGACCAGATCAGCGTCAAGGGCACGGGCGGCAATTTGTCTCTGTCCCAGAACCAGCTGGTCACGGTCACGAACGAAGACGGCAAGCTGAGCTTCGTTCCCGTCAATGAATCGCGTGAAGCGAATGCCATGAGCGGCACCATGCGTCAGCTGGTGAACAACATGGTGGTCGGGGTGACCAAGGGCTTCGAGAAGAAGCTGACGCTGGTCGGCGTGGGCTACAAGGCCCAGGCGCAAGGCGCCAAGCTGAACCTGGCTGTCGGCTACTCGCATCCGGTCAACGTCGATATGCCTGCGGGCATCACGGTCGCCACGCCGGCGCCGACGGAAATTGTGCTCAAGGGCGCAGACCGTCAACGCGTCGGCCAGATCGCCGCCGAGATTCGTGCTATTCGTCCGCCAGAGCCTTACAAGGGCAAGGGCATCCGCTACGCGGACGAGAAGATCACGATCAAAGAAACGAAGAAGAAGTAAGGGGCAGCATCATGTTGACCAAGAAAGAACAACGTTTGCGCCGTGCGCGGCAGACCCGAATCCGGATCGCTACGCAAGGGGTCGCACGCCTGACGGTGAACCGCACCAACCTGCACATCTACGCCGCCGTGATTTCCGGCGACGGTGCGAAGGTGCTGGCCAGCGCGTCCACGGCCGAAGCTTCCATCCGCAAGGAACTGGGCGGCTCGGGCAAGGGTGGCAATGCCGCCGCTGCCCAGGTCGTCGGCAAGCTGATCGCCGAGAAGGCCAAGGCTGCTGGCGTGGAGAAGGTTGCGTTCGACCGCTCCGGCTTCGCCTACCACGGCCGCGTCAAGGCGTTGGCCGACGCTGCCCGCGAAGCTGGCTTGCAGTTCTAAACAGATCGGAATTCATCATGGCAAGAATGCAAGGCAAGATGCAGGGCAAGGCTGAAGGGCCTGAGGACGGTCTGCGCGAGAAGATGATCGCGGTCAACCGCGTGACCAAGGTGGTGAAGGGCGGCCGTATTCTCGGTTTCGCCGCACTGACCGTGGTCGGTGACGGTGATGGCCGCGTCGGCATGGGCAAGGGCAAGTCCAAGGAAGTGCCCGCAGCCGTGCAGAAGGCGATGGAAGAAGCCCGTCGCAACATGGTCAAGGTCACGTTGAAGAACGGTACCGTTTTCCACAAGGTGTACGGTCACCACGGCGCGGCCAACGTCATGATGGCGCCTGCTCCCAAGGGTACCGGCATCATTGCGGGCGGCCCGATGCGCGCGGTGTTCGAAGTGCTGGGCGTGACCGACATCGTGGCCAAGAGCCACGGTTCGTCCAACCCCTACAACATGGTGCGTGCAACGCTGGACGCGCTGCGCAACTCCACCACTCCGGCCGAGATCGCCGCCAAGCGTGGCAAGACGGTCGAAGAGATCGTCGGCTGAGCAAGGTAATCACATGACTACCCAACAAACTGTCAAGGTGCAATTGGTGCGCAGCCCGATTGGCACCAAGGAATCGCACCGCGCCACCGTACGTGGCCTGGGTCTGCGCAAGCTCAATAGCGTGAGCGAACTGCAGGACTCGCCGGAAGTGCGCGGCATGATCAACAAGATCAGCTACCTGGTCAAGGTTCTCTGAAGAGGTCGATGATGGAACTCAATGGCATTCAACCGGCTGCAGGCGCCAAGCACGCCAAACGCCGTGTCGGCCGTGGCATCGGCTCCGGCCTGGGCAAGACCGCAGGCCGCGGTCACAAGGGTCAGAAGTCGCGCGCTGGGGGCTACCACAAGGTGGGCTTCGAGGGCGGTCAAATGCCCATGCAGCGTCGCTTGCCCAAGCGTGGCTTCAAGTCGCACCTGCTGCAGTTCAACGACGAGGTCACGCTGACTTCGCTCGAGAAGCTGGGCGCGTCCGACGTCGACATGATGAGCCTGAAGCAGGCTGGCCTGATCGGTGAGATGGCCAAGGTGGTGAAGGTCATCAACACCGGCACGCTGTCGCGCGCTGTGAAGTTGACCGGCATCGGTGCGACGGCTGGCGCCAAGGCTGCGATCGAAGCAGCCGGCGGCAGCCTGGCCTGAACCCAGCACCCGTGAACGAGGATTCGACCGGTGGCCACTAGCTCCGCAAACATTGCAAAGACCGGCAAGTTCGGCGACCTGCGTCGCCGGCTCGTCTTTCTGTTGCTGGCGCTGGTCGTGTACCGGATCGGAGCGCACATTCCGGTGCCGGGCATCAATCCGGAACAACTGCAGCAGCTCTTCAGTGGGCAGCAGGGCGGCATCCTGAGTCTGTTCAACATGTTCTCAGGTGGCGCGCTGTCGCGCTTTACCGTGTTCGCGTTGGGCATCATGCCGTACATCTCGGCGTCGATCATCATGCAGTTGATGACCTACGTCGTGCCGACCTTCGAGCAGATGAAGAAGGAAGGCGAGGCAGGCCGTCGCAAGATCACGCAGTACACGCGGTACGGAACGCTGGCCCTGGCCTTGTTCCAGTCGCTGTCGATCGCGATTGCGCTCGAAAGCTCGGCAGGCCTGGTGATTTCGCCTGGCTTCGGTTTTCGCGTCACTGCCGTGGTGAGCCTGACGGCTGGCACGATGTTCCTGATGTGGCTGGGTGAACAGATCACCGAGCGGGGTCTGGGCAACGGCATTTCGATCCTGATTTTTGCCGGCATCGCAGCAGGTTTGCCGAGTTCCATCGGCGGGCTTCTGGAGTTGGTGCGTACGGGTGCGATGAGCATCATCGTGGCACTGGTCATCGTGATCGCGGTGGCAGCGGTGACGTACTTTGTAGTGTTCGTGGAGCGCGGCCAGCGCAAGATCCTGGTCAATTACGCGCGCCGTCAGGTGGGCAACAAGGTGTATGGCGGTCAGTCGTCACACCTGCCGCTCAAGCTGAACATGGCAGGCGTGATTCCGCCGATCTTCGCGTCGTCGATCATCCTGCTGCCGGCAACGGTGGTGAGCTGGGTGAGTTCGGGTGATTCCATGCGCTGGCTGAAGGACATTGCCGGCATGCTAAGTCCGGGCCAGCCGATTTATGTGATGTTCTACGCTGCGGCGATCATCTTCTTCTGCTTTTTCTACACGGCGCTGGTGTTCAACAGCCGTGAAACCGCAGACAACCTGAAGAAGAGCGGTGCGTTCATTCCCGGCATTAGGCCTGGTGAGCAGACCGCGCGCTACATCGACAAGATCTTGCTGAGGTTGACGCTTGCGGGCGCGATCTACATCACGTTTGTTTGTTTGCTGCCTGAATTTCTGATTCTCAAGTACAACGTGCCGTTTTATTTCGGTGGTACGTCGCTGCTGATCATTGTGGTGGTCACCATGGACTTCATGGCCCAGGTCCAGAACTACATGATGTCGCAGCAGTATGAGTCCTTGCTCAAGAAGGCCAACTTCAAGGGCGGTTGAGATTGACATGTCACCTGGCGAGTGCGCGGACAGTGGTCCGTGCCAAGCGGGTTGAAACGGTTAAACAGTTTTAGGAGAGAGTTATGAGAGTTTCGGCTTCGGTAAAGAAAATTTGCCGCAACTGCAAAGTCATCCGTCGCAAGGGCGTGGTTCGTGTGATCTGCACCGATCCGCGTCACAAGCAGCGCCAAGGCTGAGCAAGAGTTTAAGAGGACGTTATGGCACGTATTGCTGGTATCAACATTCCGCCGCATCAGCACGCTGAGATCGGCCTGACCGCTATCTTCGGAATCGGCCGCACGCGTGCGCGCCAGATCTGCGAGGCCACCGGCATCGCATATTCGAAGAAGGTCAAAGACCTGACCGACGCCGATCTGGAAAAGATCCGCGACCAAGTCGGCCAGTTCACGATCGAAGGCGATCTGCGCCGCGAGACCACGATGAACATCAAGCGTTTGATGGACATCGGTTGCTACCGCGGCTTCCGTCATCGCCGCGGCCTGCCCATGCGTGGCCAGCGTACGCGCACCAACGCCCGCACCCGCAAGGGTCCGCGCAAGGCCGCTCAGGCCCTGAAGAAGTAAGGATTGAGAGAACACCATGGCTAAAGCACCGTCGAACAACGCCGCGCAACGCGTGCGCAAGAAGGTCCGCAAGAACGTCTCCGACGGTGTTGCGCACGTGCACGCTTCGTTCAACAACACCATCATCACGATCACCGATCGCCAGGGCAATGCCTTGTCGTGGGCATCGTCCGGTGGCCAAGGTTTCAAGGGTTCGCGCAAATCGACGCCCTTCGCAGCCCAGGTGGCTTCCGAGGTCGCTGGTCGCGCCGCGATCGAACAAGGCATCAAGAACCTGGACGTCGAGATCAAGGGCCCAGGCCCTGGTCGCGAATCGTCGGTGCGCGCATTGGGCGCCCTGGGCATCCGCATCACTTCGATCTCCGATGTGACGCCGGTTCCCCACAACGGCTGCCGCCCGCAGAAGCGTCGCCGGATCTGATCGCCGCCGCGACCTTCTCCATCATCCAAGCCCACCGCCGTCGGCACACAGACCGACGGCTCCCACAGCGACGCTGTGGCAGCTGAATTCAAAGGACTACACAAGTGGCACGCTACCTAGGCCCCAAGGCCAAACTCTCCCGCCGTGAAGGCACCGACCTGTTCCTGAAGAGCGCGCGCCGTTCCATCAGCGACAAGGCCAAGTTCGATTCCAAGCCCGGCCAGCACGGTCGCACTTCGGGCTCGCGTACCTCCGACTTCGGCCTGCAACTGCGCGAGAAGCAGAAGGTCAAGCGCATGTACGGCGTGCTGGAGAAGCAGTTCCGCCGCTACTTCGAGGAAGCCGATCGTCGCCGTGGCAACACGGGCGCCAATCTGCTGTTCCTTCTGGAGTGCCGGCTGGACAACGTGGTCTACCGCATGGGTTTCGGGTCCACGCGTGCCGAAGCGCGTCAGATGGTGTCGCACAAGGCCATCACGGTGAACGGCCAGAGCGTCAACATCCCGTCGTACCTGGTGAAGACCGGTGACGTGGTGGCGGTGCGCGAGAAGTCCAAAAAGCAGAACCGCGTGGTCGAGGCTTTGCAGCTGGCGCAGCAGGTTGGCATTCCCGCCTGGGTAGAGGTCAGCATCGACAAGGCCGAAGGCACCTTCAAGAAGGTTCCGGACCGCGACGAGTTCGGCGCCGACATCAACGAGTCGCTGATCGTCGAGTTGTACTCGCGTTAAGTCGCACCGTATCGAGAGATTTCATTCCTGGGCCTTCAGGGCACTGCGGCCCAGGCACTCCACCAGCCTTACCGGTGTAACGAGCTGGGGGTATTGAGAGGACGCTGCATGCAAACCAATTTGCTGAAACCCAAAGCCATCAACGTAGAGCAACTGGGTCTGAACCGGGCCAAGGTTGCGCTGGAGCCATTCGAGCGCGGCTATGGTCACACCCTGGGCAACGCGTTGCGCCGGGTCCTGCTGTCGTCGATGGTCGGCTATTCGGCAACCGAGGTCACGATTGCGGGCGTGCTGCACGAGTATTCGTCGATCGACGGTGTGCAGGAAGACGTCGTCAACATTTTGCTGAATCTCAAGGGTGTGGTGTTCAAGCTGCACAACCGCGACGAAGTCACGCTGAGCTTGCGCAAGGATGGCGAGGGGATGGTCACGGCTGCTGACATCCAGACGCCGCACGACGTGGAGATCATCAACCCTGAGCATGTCATCGCCACGCTGTCGCAAGGCGGCAAGCTGGACATGCAGATCAAGGTCGAGAAGGGCCGTGGCTACGTTCCGGGCAGCCTGCGTCGCTACGGCGACGAGCAGACCAAGTCCATTGGCCGCATCGTGCTGGACGCATCGTTTTCTCCGGTCAAGCGCGTGAGCTACACCGTCGAGAGCGCTCGCGTCGAGCAGCGTACGGATCTGGACAAGTTGGTCGTCGAGATCGAGACCAATGGTGCGATCACGGCCGAAGATGCAGTGCGTGCTTCCGCCAAGATCCTGGTTGAACAGCTCGCCGTGTTCGCCCAGCTGGAAGGCAGCGAACTGGCCGCATTCGATGCGCCCGCGCCTCGTGGCAATGCGCAGTTCGACCCGATCCTGCTGCGCCCAGTGGACGAGCTGGAACTGACGGTGCGTTCGGCCAATTGCTTGAAGGCCGAGAACATCTACTACATCGGCGATTTGATTCAGCGCACCGAGAACGAGTTGTTGAAGACGCCGAACTTGGGCCGCAAGTCCTTGAATGAAATCAAGGAAGTACTGGCGTCGCGCGGTCTGACTCTGGGCATGAAGCTGGAAAGCTGGCCGCCCGCGGGCCTGGACAAGCGCTGATCGATAAGTCACCCGCTAGCGCGGGATGTGCACGGGTGGTACCTGATACGGCCATCCTTTTAATAAGCTGAAGGAAAAAGCACCATGCGTCACGGACACGGACTCCGCAAACTCAACCGCACCAGCTCGCATCGACTTGCGATGTTGCGCAACATGATGAACTCGTTGATCGAACACGAAGTCATCAAGACCACGGTTCCGAAGGCCAAGGAATTGCGCCGCGTCGTTGAGCCCATGATCACCCTGGCCAAGGAAGCCACGGTGGCGAACCGCCGCCTGGCGTTCGACCGCCTGCGCAGCCGTGACAGCGTCACCAAGCTGTTCAACGACCTGGGCCCCCGCTTCAAGGCGCGACCGGGCGGCTACACCCGCATCCTGAAGATGGGGTTCCGCGTGGGCGACAACGCGCCCATGGCGTTGGTCGAACTGGTCGATCGTCCCGCAGCTGTCGAAAATGATTCGGCCGACGAAGCCAAGGCTTAAACGTGCTATACTCACTGTCTTGTCGCGCGATGGAGCAGCCTGGTAGCTCGTTGGGCTCATAACCCAAAGGTCGCAAGTTCAAATCTTGCTCGCGCAACCACAAACAGCATAACGGCCGGTCATTTGACCGGCCGTTTTTGTTCGTGCGCGCTTTGCACGTGATTCGCCGATGTCCTCGCCCGCACACATGTGGGCGCCAAAACCGCTCGGGGGGATCCCGCTTGACGCGCGTATTTAGCGTCAAATCCTGAACATGTTCCGCGCAAAAAATGCGCAAGTGGATGAGAATTGCACTGATCTAGTGCGGTGATCGCACGAAACGTGGCCAGCGGTGTTGTTCTTCCGGTCATCATCGGCAATTTGGGGAGTCCATGACATCTCGACGGGGCGATGCAAAGCCGGCCGATGCAGGCCTCGCGCCGTTGGGTGCGGTCGTGGAAGCCTCGGCGTCTGAATCGCATGCGGTGGCCGTGCCGGACATCCGCCGAGCCGCACTCGCGTTGGCCGACGTCGTCTGGGACTGGGATGTGCCGGGCGCGACCGTCTGGTGGAGCCACTCCTGTCATGGCTTTCTCGGCGGTGATGCGCAGCACTGGTCTACGCATGGGCTCGCCTGGATCTCCGACGTCCAGCCGCACGACCGGGCGCGCGTCACCCAATCGCTCGAAGCCGTACTGGCCAGCTCCAGCGCCCGATGGACGGGCGATTTCAGGCTCCTGCGCCAGGACGGCCGCACGATTCGGGTCAGCGCCCGCGCCTGGCTGAGCCGTGACGATCGTGGCGCTGTGCAGCGTGTCGTCGGTGGCCTGACGGACGTCACACCCTGGTTCGACGATGGCCCTGAACTGGCCCGTCTAAGCCGCGCCCGTCGCATGCTGCAGGCTTGCAATGAAAGCCTGATCCGCGCCGATTCCGAAGAGGTTCTGTTGCGCGGCATCTGCAGCGCGTCGGTCGAGATCGGCGGCTACGCCATGGCCTGGGTGGGCTACGCGCGCGAGGATGTCGACAAGACCATCGAGGTCATTGCCCACGCGGGCGACGATGCGGACTTCATGAAGGGCATCGCCATGTCGTGGTCCCAAGACGGCCCGAATGGCAGCGGACCTGCAGCGCGCACCATTCGCAGTGGCGAGCTGATCATCGTGGAAGACATCGGGCAGGATGCTTCCTTTGCGCCCTGGCTGCCAGATCTCGTGGCCAACGGATTTCGTGGCGTTGCCTGCCTTCCGTTGCGCGACGCGCGGCGCACGTTCGGGTTTTTCTATCTGTACGCTCCCGATGTGGTGCGGATCGGCGCTGATGAGGTCGCGCTTCTGCAAGAGCTGGCCAACAACCTGGCCTTCGGCATCGGCAACCTGCGTTCGCGCGCACAGCAAGCGCGCCTGCAGGCGGCAGTGCTGAAGGCTGCAATCGCCGTGTCGGCTGCTTCCGGCGAAGCGTTTTTCGGGCAGCTGGCCCTGCACATGGCCGATGCTGCCGGCGCACGGGCGGCCTTCGTCGCACGCTTTCGCGGCGACCAGCCGCTGATGTTGGATACGCTTGCCTCCGTCGTTGATGGCAAGGCGGTCGCCAATCTCCAGTACCCGATTCACGGCACCCCGGCAGAGGCCTTGCTGACCCAGCCCACGGTGTTCGCTACCGAGCTGCCGCCGTTCTCCGCCAAGATGCGCGGCGTTCTGAGCGGCCACAATCCTACGGCCTATGCAGGTGTTCGCGTCGAAGACTCGTCGGGCGCGCTGCTCGGCGTGATCGTGACGCTGTTCGACACCAGTCCGCTAGATGTGGGCCTGGTCCATTCGACCTTGCAGATCTTCGCCGCGCGGGCTGCCTCGGAGATCGAGCGCCAGGATGCCGATCGGCGGCTGCGCCGCCAGGCGTCATTGTTGAACCTGGCACAGGACGCCATCGTGGTCTACGGCATGGACCGTCGCGTCCAGTTCTGGAACCAAGGGGCCGAGCGCCTGTACGGCTGGCGCGAAGCGGAGCTAGGCCCTGATTTCAGCGTCACCAGCCTGCACCCCGAGCCTGCCGCGTTCGAGGAGGCCATGACGCTGGTATGCCAGCGCGGCGAATGGAGCGGCGAGCTGGTCCAGGCCCGCCGTGACGGCTCCCCGGTCACGGTGGGTGCGCGCTGGACGCTGGTGCGTGACGAGCGTGGAGAGGCCGAGGCGATCCTCGCGATCCACACCGACGTCACCGACCGCAAGCGCGCCGAGCACGAAATCCAGCAGTTGGCCTTCTACGACCCGCTGACGCAGCTGCCCAATCGATTGCTGTTGATGAACCGCCTGCAGCGCGCGCTGGCGGCCGAGCAACGCACCGGGCGGGGCGGCGCGCTGCTGTTCATCGACCTGGACAACTTCAAGACCCTGAACGACACACTGGGCCACGCCATGGGCGACCTGCTGCTGCAACAGGTCGCCGGCCGGCTGCTGGCCTGCGTGCGCGGGGTCGACACCGTGGCGCGTCTTGGGGGTGACGAATTCGTCGTCATGCTCGAAGACCTGAGCCCGCGCGAGCACGAAATGGCCATGCAGGCACGCCACATCGGCGAGAAGATCCTGCTGGCGCTGAGCGTTCCCTACCAGCTGGCCAGCAACGAGCACCTGTCCACGTCCAGCATCGGCATCGCCCCGTTCAAGCACCACAGCGACAGCGTCGGAGAACTGCTGAAGCAGGCGGACATCGCGATGTACCAGGCCAAGGCGGCGGGCCGCAACACCCTGCGGTTCTTCGATCCCGGCCTGCAGGCAGCCGTCACCGCGCGGGCCGCGCTGGAGGCCGACCTGAGGCTGGCCCTGGCGCAAGAAGAGCTGTTGCTGCACTACCAGCCCCAGGTGGATGCGGCAGGCCGCATGACCGGTGTCGAGGCGCTGGTCCGGTGGCAGCACGCCCAGCGCGGCGCCATCGCGCCGGCCGACTTCATCCCTCTGGCCGAAGACACCGGGATGATCCTGCAACTGGGACGCTGGGTCTTGCAGGAGGCCTGCCGGCAGCTTGCCGCCTGGGCCGAAGACCCGCGCACCGCCATGTTGACCATGGCCGTCAACGTCAGCTCGCGCCAGTTCCGCCACCCCGATTTCGTCGCCCAGGTGGCCAGTGTGCTGCAGCACACGAAGGCCGATGCAGGGCTGCTGAAGCTGGAGCTGACCGAGAGCTTGCTGGTCGAAGACATGGACATGACCGTGGGCAAGATGACGGCGCTGCGCGCTTTCGGCGTTGGCTTCGCGCTGGACGACTTCGGCACCGGTTACTCGTCGTTGAGCTACCTGCGCAGGCTGCCGCTGGACCAGCTGAAGATCGACCAGTCGTTCGTGCGGGACGTGGTGCACGACGTCAACGATGCCGCCATCGTTCGCACCATCATCGGCCTGGCGGCCGGCCTGGGACTGCAAGTACTGGCCGAGGGCGTGGAGACCACGGCGCAGCGCGACTTCCTGGCGCGTGAAGGTTGCAGCGCCTACCAGGGCTACTTGTTCGGCACGCCGGTGTCGGGCGCTGCCTTGCTGGCCATACTGGCTGACGCGGCTGGTTCGTCCAGCGCCACCTCCACCAGGCAGTCGTAGAAGGTGGGCGCCTGGCCCAGGTCGGTCAGGCGCTGGCTGGTCAGCTCGTTGACGTTGCGCCCGTCCAGGCCCAGCTTGCGCCACCAGATGCTCAGGCCGTGCACCACGCCTTCGCGGGCGCGGGTGGTCACGTGGGCCTTGCAGCGGTAGGTGCCACGCGCGTTGAACACGCGCACCACCGCGCCATCGACGATGCCGCGCACCAGCGCGTCGGCGGGGTGGATCTCCAGCAGCGGCTCACCTTCGATGGCCCGCAGGCTGGCCACGTTCACGAAGGTCGAATTGAGGAAGTTGCGGGCAGGAGGCGAGATCATCGCCAGCGGCCATTCGGTGCTGCTGCCGATGGCTTCGAAGTTCGGGAGGTGGTCGGGCAGACCGTCCATGCCCTGGTCTGCCAGCCGCTGGCTGAAGAACTCGCAGCGGCCCGACGGTGTCGGAAAGCCGCCATGCGCAAACGGTGCGTCCGGCAGCGCCAACGTTGCGAAGCCGTCGCGCAGCAGCTGGTCGAAGTCGATCTGCTGGCCATAGGCGGCGCGGCACAGAGTCTGGTCGTCGTCCTGCAGGCAGGGATTGTCCAGGCCCATGCGCAACGCCAGGTCGCGAAAGATCTGCGTGTTGCTCCGTGCCCGCCCGAGCGGTGCGATGGCCGGCCGGTTGAGCAGCACGTCGGTATGGCCATAGCCGGCGTGGATGTCCCAATGCTCCAGCTGCGTCGTCGCCGGCAGGATGACATCGGCGTAGTCCGCCGTGTCGGTCTGGAAGTGCTCCAGCACCACCGTGAACAGGTCCTCGCGCGCAAAGCCCTGCACGACCTTGGCCGATTGCGGCGCCACCGCCACCGGGTTGCTGTTGTAGACGACCAGGGCCTCGATGCGCGGGCCGAAGCTGTCGCCGCCACGTTCGAGCAGCGCGTCGCCGATGGTGCTCATGTTGATGGTGCGTGAGCGCTGCGCCGCCCGCAGGTCGGGCCGCTGCAGCGCGGCGCGGTCGACCGGGAACTGGCCCGAGCTGCTGAGCAGCACGCCGCCGGCGCGGTGGCGCCAGGCGCCGATCAGCGCCGGCAGGCAGGCCACGGCGCGCGCCGCATTGCCACCGCCGCGCACGCGCTGCATGCCGTAGTTCAGACGGATGGCGGCCGGGCCGGCGCCGCCGAGCGTTGCCCGGCAGGCACCGTAGTCGCGCGCCAGCCGCTCGATCTGCTCGGCCGGCACGCCGCACACGTCGGCTGCGCGGGCCGGTGGCCACTGCAGCGCCCGCTCGCGCAGCGCATCCCAGCCCAGCGTGTGCTCGCGCAGGTAGTCGTGGTCCAGCCAGTCGTGCACCACCAGTTCATGCATCAGCGCCAGTGCCAGCGCGGCATCGGTACCGGGCCGCAGCGCGATGTGCTCGTGGCATTTGTCGGCGGTCTCGGTGCGGCGCGGGTCGATGCACACCAAACGGGCGCCGTGGCGCTTGGCCTCTTGCGCATAGCGCCAGAAGTGCAGGCTGCTGGTGATCGCGTTGCTGCCCCAGATCAGGATCAGCCTGGCCTCGGCGAAGAACTCAACCTTCATGCCCACCTTGGCGCCCAGCGTCTGCACCATGGCCTCGGCACCGGCGGAGGCGCAGATCGTGCGGTCCAGCAGCGAGGCGCCCAGCGTGTGGAAGAAGCGTGCCGCGATGCTCTCGCCTTGCACCAGCCCCATGGTGCCGGCGTAGCTGTAGGGCACGATGGCCTGCGGCGTGCGTGCGGCAATGGCGCCCAGCCGCGCCGCGATCAAGTCCAGCGCCTCGTCCCAGCTGACCGGCGCGAACTGGCCGGAGCCCTTGGGGCCGACGCGCTTCAGGGGCTGCAGCAGCCGGTCCGCGTGGTAGGTGCGCTCGGTGTAGCGCGACACCTTGGTGCACAGCACGCCACCCGTCTGAGCGTGCGCGGGGTTGCCCTGCACCTTGGTGGCCACGCCGTCGACCACGGTGGTCAGCAGCGCGCAGGTGTCCGGGCAGTCGTGCGGGCAGGCGCCCCGCACCTGGTGCGTCGTCGTGTCCATGTTCATTCCAGAGCGCGTGTGCTGGCCAGCCCGAGGATGAAGTCCTCGCAGCGCGCCAGCTGGTCCAGGCTCACGTATTCATCGGGCTGGTGCGCCTGCTGGATGCTGCCGGGGCCGCAGACCACGGTCGGGATGCCGGCGCCCTTGAACAACCCGGCCTCGGTGCCGAAGGCCACCAGCGTCGTGCGCGGCTCGTTCGCCAGGCGCTGGGCCAGCCGCGTCACCGCATCGCCTGCCGAGCCCAGGAAGCTGGGAATCTCGCAGATCGTCTCAAAGCGAAAGCCCGCCTGCGGCGCCACGCGCTGCATGGCCGGCTCCAGCGTGCGCGCGTGGTCCAGCACCTGCTGCTGCATGGCGCGCGCATCGGCCGTCGGCAGATCACGAAACTCGTAGCGGAACTCCGCATCGCGCGGCACCACGTTGTCGGCGATGCCGCCGTGGAACTGCCCCACGCTGGCCGTGGAGAACGGCACGTCGAAGCCGTCGTAGCGCGGCTCGTCGCGCTCGAAGCCCTCGGCCATGTCGCGTACCTTGCCCACCAGCCGCGCCGCCATCTCGATCGCGTTCACCGATTGCGGCGTCAGCGAAGAATGCGCCTCCTTGCCGCGCACGCAGCACTTGTAGCGGTACACGCCCTTGTGGGCGATGGCCGGCACCATGCTGGTGGGCTCGCCGATGATGCAGGCCAGCGGTCGCACACCGGCGTCGCGCAGGTCGGCAATCAGCTCGCGCACGCCGAAGCAGCCCACCTCTTCGTCATAGCTCAGCGCCAGGTGGATCGAAAACGGCGCCGGGCTGTTCGCCAGGGCCTGCGCATGCGCCAGCGCGATGGCGATGAACGACTTCATGTCGGCCGCGCCGCGCCCATACAGCCGGCCGTCTTCGACCGTGGCCGACAGTGGGTCGCGCGTCCAGGCCTGGCCGTCCCAGGGCACGGTGTCGGTGTGGCCCGACAGAATGATGCCGGCCGGCTTGCCCTCGCCCAGCGTGGCGAACAGGTTGGCCTTGGTCCGGTCGGCGTTGAAGGTCAGCCGGCTCTTCACGCCGATGCCGGCCAACAGGTCGCGTGCCAGGTGGATCAGCTCCAGGTTCGAGTTCTGGCTGACGGTGTTCATTCGTACCAGGGTTTGCGCGAGGGCAAGGGAGGGGGCGGAAAGCATGGGCGGCATTGTCTGTGCATCCTCGATAGACTGCAGCGCTCACACGCTGACGCATTCCGACTGCCAACCCCTCGCGCACAGGACATCCCATGAAGATCATCGACTCCATCGTCGGCCAGGCCGCCGGCATTGCCAGCATCCGCCGCGACATCCACGCCCACCCCGAGCTGTGCTTCGAAGAAGTGCGCACCGCCGATGTGGTGGCTGCCAAGCTGACCGAGTGGGGCATCCCCATCGAGCGCGGCATGGGCACCACCGGCGTGGTGGGCATCGTCAAGAATGGCACCTCCACCCGCGCCATCGGCCTGCGCGCCGACATCGACGCCCTGCCCATGCAGGAGTTCAACACCTTCGCCCACGCCAGCCAGCACGCCGGCAAGATGCACGCCTGCGGCCACGACGGCCACACCGCCATGCTGCTGGCGGCAGCCCAGCACTTCGCGAAGAACCGGAACTTCGACGGCACCGTCTACCTGATTTTCCAGCCGGCCGAAGAGGGCGGCGGCGGTGCCCGCGAGATGATCAAGGACGGGCTGTTCGACAAGTTCCCGGTGCAAGCGGTGTTCGGCATGCACAACTGGCCCGGCATGCCGGTGGGCAGCTTCGCGCTGGGCGAGGGGCCGGTGATGGCCTCGAGCAACGAGTTCAAGATCACCGTGCGCGGCAAGGGCAGCCATGCTGCGTTGCCGCACAACGGCATCGACCCGGTGCCGATCGCCTGCCAGATCGTGCAGGCCTTCCAGACCATCATCAGCCGCAACAAGAAGCCGGTGGACGCTGGCGTGATCTCGGTCACCATGTTGCACGCCGGCGAGGCCACCAACGTGGTGCCCGACAGCTGCGAGATGCAGGGCACGGTGCGCACCTTCACGCTGGAGGTGCTCGACCTGATCGAGACGCGCATGCAGCAGATCGCGCAGAACATCTGCGCCGCGTTCGACGCCACTTGCGAATTCGAGTTCGTGCGCAACTACCCGCCCACCGTCAACCACCCGGCCGAGACCGCCTTCGCGCGCGATGTGATGGCCAGCATCGTCGGGGCCGACAACGTGCACGCCCAGGAGCCCACGATGGGCGCCGAAGACTTCGCCTACATGCTGCAGGCCCGGCCCGGCGCCTACTGCTTCATCGGCAACGGCGACGGCACCCACCGTGACATCGGCCACGGCGGCGGCCCCTGCACCATCCACAACCCCAGCTATGACTTCAACGACGAGCTGATCCCGCTGGGCGCCACCTTCTGGGTGCGGCTGGCCGAGGAGTGGCTGGCCAAGGCCCCTGCATGATCGGCGTTGCCCAGGCCTTTTCTCCGAGTTACGCGCGCGCCCGCGTCGCCTTTCTGGAAGGGGCTGCGCGTGCCGGCCTGATGATCGAGTCGCACCGTCACCCTTTGGCCGGCCCCGAGGGCGAGGTGCTGGCCATGGACGTCGCGCGCGACGGCCCCGCCGACGCGCAGACCTTGTTGATCGTGACCAGCGCCTGCCACGGCGTGGAGGGCCATTGCGGCAGCGGCGTGCAGGTGTTCGCGCTGCACGATGAAGAATGGCGTGAGAAGGCGCGGGCCGCGGGCGTCGCCGTGCTCTATGTGCACGCGCTGAATCCGCACGGCTTTGCGTTCACCCGCCGCGTCACGCACGAGAACGTGGACCTGAACCGCAACTTCCAGGATTTCTCGCAGCCGCTGCCAGTCAACGACGCCTACCGCGCCGTGCACGATCTGATGCTGCCCGCGGCCTGGCCGCCGACGGCGCAGAACGAAGCGGCGACTGCCGACTACATCGCGCGCCATGGCGCAACTGCGCTGCAGGCCGCCCTCAGCCAGGGCCAGCATGCCTTCGCCGATGGTTTGTTCTTCGGCGGCACGGCGCCGACCTGGAGCAATCTCGCCTGGCGCCAGGTGCTGCGCACGCACGCGCAGCGCGCCACGCGCCTGGCCTGGATCGACCTGCACACCGGCCTGGGGCCGAACGGGATCGGTGAGCGCATCTTTGCCTGCCGCGACAATGCCGCCGCGCTGGCGCGTGCGCGCGCCTGGTGGGGCGCGGGCGTGACCTCGATCTACGACGGCTCCTCGACCTCGGCCTTCCTGACCGGCCTGGCCTTCCAGGCCGTCTACGACGAATGCCCGCAGGCGCAATACACCGGTCTGGCGCTGGAATTCGGCACGCAGCCGTTCGAGCAGGTGATGCAGGCATTGCGTGCCGACCACTGGCTGCACCAGCACCCTGAAGCGCCCGAGGCGCTGGCGCAGCAGATCCACGCGCAGCTGCTGCAAGCCTTCTACACCGACACCGACGCCTGGAAGGGGCAGGTCATCAGCCAGGCGCGCCAGGCCATGTTTCAGGCGGTGGACGGGCTGGCAGCCAAGGCGTGAGCGCGCTGGCCCGGTGCCAGGCGCTCATCGTTCTCAGCTGTCCTGGCGCGCGTGCGCCAGCTCCAGCAGGCCGTCGAAGATCAGGTTGTCCACCAGCTCGAATTCGCGCGTCATGTGGGGCGCCATCTTCCAGCCGGCGCCGCCGGTCATGATGCAGGCCGGCGCCTCGCCGCAGCGCGCCTGCAGGTGCTGCACCATGCGTTCGACCGCGCCTGCAATGGCGTAGGTGCCGCCGCTGGTCAGGCCATCGCTGGTGTTGGTGGGAAAGTCGCAGACCTCGCCGGTCGGCACGTGCAGGCCTGCGGTGCCCGATTCGAGCGCGCGCAGCATGATGCCGTGGCCCGGCAGGATCAGGCCGCCGAGAAAGGTGCCGTCCGTGGCCACGGCCTCCACCGTCACCGCCGTGCCCACCATCACCACCACCATCGGCCGCGGGCCGTCGCGCCGCAGCACGCGGTGGCGCGCGCCCACCATCGCCACCCAGCGGTCCGCGCCCAGACGGGTCGGGTGCTCGTAGCCGTTGGTCATGCCGGCCTCTTCGGATTTGGAGACGACCCAGCGCGGGCTCACGTCCCACAGTTCCATCTGCTCCTCGGTGCGGCGCTTGAGCGCATCACCGGCGACCTGGCAGCCCAGCATGTAGCGCGGCTCCTCCAGGTCGGCCCAGGTGCCGTCGGCCAGCTTGTCGATGTTCTCCAGAAACTCGGCGCCGTGGGCGATGAGCCGGGCCCCCGGATGCGGGGCGTTGTACTGCGCCCACTTGAGCCGGGTGTTGCCAATGTCGATGGCCAGAAATGTCACGCTTGTCTCCTCCGCGCTGCGCGCTGTGTGCCGCATTGGGTCGGCATTATCAGCGCGTGTCTACAGCAGCGGCGTCAGGTCCGGCCGGGGGATGGTTTGCATGCTCTCGAAGGCGCGCGCGGCGCGCAGCACCAGCGCATCGCCGAACATCGGGCCGACGATCTGCAGGCCGATCGGCAGGCCGTCGGCCGTCAGGCCACAGGGGATGCTGCAGGCCGGCTGCTGCGTCAGGTTGAACGGGTAGCTGAAGGGCGACCAGCCCAGCATGGCCTGCGCGTCCATCGGCGCCTGCCCGGCGGGGCGCGCGTCGAACGCGGGCACCGCCACGGCGGGCGTCAGCAGCAGGTCATAGCCGCCCATGAACTGGCGCATCCGCGAGCCCAGCGCACCGCGGCGCAGGTGCAGGTCCTGCACGTCCAGCGTTGAAAGGCGCGCGCCGATCTGCGCTTGCGCAGCGAAGTCAGGGTCGGTCTGCGCCTGCTGCGCCGGCGTCAGGCCGCTCCACACCTGCCAGGCGCCCAGGAACCACAGGCCGGTGGAGATGTCCAGAGGGTCGTCGAACAGATGGTCCACCTGCTCGACCAGTGCGCCCATGGCGACGAAGGCTTCGGCCGCTTTCAACGTCGCGGCGGCCACCTCGGGGTGCACGTCCTTGGCATAGCCCAAGGTGGGCGACCAGGCCACGCGCAGGCCGCGCACGCCATCGTTCAAGCCCACCAGGTAGTCCCGCGTGTCGGGGGGCAGGGCGGTCCAGTCGCGGGCATCGGGTTGCTTGATGATGTTCATGACGGTCGCGGCGTCCAGCACGCTCATGGTGTGCGGGCCCAGGTGCGCCACCGTGCCGAAGGGCGACAGCGGGTAGGCCGGCACGCGGCCGAAGCTGGGCTTCAATCCGAAGTTGCCGCAGAACGACGCCGGGATGCGCACCGAGCCTGCGCCGTCGGTGCCGATGGCGATCGGCCCCATGCCAGCCGCCACCGCCGCCGCCGCGCCGCCGGACGAGCCGCCCGTCGTCTTGGCCGCGTTCCAGGGGTTGCGCGTGATGCCGGTCAGCGGTGAATTGCACTCGCCTTTGCAGCCGAATTCGGGTGTGCTCGTCTTGCCCAGAATCACCGCGCCGGCCGCGCGCAGCCGCGCGGTGACGGGCGCGTCCACGTCCCACGGCTGGTCCGGGTCGACGGTGTGGCTGCCGCGCCGCGTCGGCATGCCGCGCGTGAGGATGAGGTCCTTGATCGACACCGGCACGCCATCCAGAGGGCCGATCGGCGTGCCCTGCTGCCAGCGCTGCGTGCTGGCCTTGGCGGCCTGGGCGGCGCCCTCCGGGTCCAGGTGGCAGAACGCGTTCAGGCGGCGGTCAACGCGGTCCATGCGCGCAAACACCGCACTGGCCGCCTCCAGTGGCGAGGCCTGGCCGGTGCGGTAGAGCTGCACGAGTTCATGGGCGGTGCAGTCGGCGAGGGCGTGCTGATCGGTGCGGTGCGTGGCCATGGATTTCCTTGTCGGTGATGCGTGGCGCCACGCGGCATGCGCGGCCCGGGGTGCGCGCTACTACGGTCGGGTGCGGACGGACGGGTGCAGGTTCTTCCACGGCAAATCGCCAGGGTCGGCTGCCATCGGGCCGGCGGCCTTGGCGATGAGGATGTGGCTGGCGATCGGCGTGAAGTCGGCGCGAAAGTGGTTGGAGCTTTTGACGACGATGAGCTTCATGGCCTCCGGCACGATGCCCACCATGCGCAGCAGCTCACGGTCCAGCAGCTGCGTCTTGCCGCTCGCCACGGCGACCAGCACGCCTTCGATCTCCAGGCAGGCGCAGGGCCCCAGGTCCAACACCACGCCGGTCATCATCGGCCCGCGCAGGGTGACCTGGCCGTCGCCCAACGCGCGCACGCGCCAGCGGCCCTGCACCGGCGCGTCGCTGGGCTGGCCGGTGAAGGTGGGCACGGCCGTGCCCAGCGCCAGTTCGACGTGGGCACCGACACCTGCGGCATGCGCGCGGCTGGCCGCGGCCGGGTCGAACATCAGGCCCAGCGCCACGGCTTCGGGGTGGACGCGGCCTGCGCCCTGTTGCAGCAGCGCGCGCAGCATGCCGGTGGTGTTGCTGTCGCCGCCGGCGCCGGGGTTGTCCTGCGTGTCCGCAATGACGACGGGCCGCGTCGCGTGTTCGGCCAGCTTCAAGCCCTGGGCCACCGCGTCGGCAGCGTCCAGCACATCGGGGCGCCATTGGCCAGGCTCGGCCACGCGCTCGTACAGGGCCTGCGCGGCGGCCTCGGCCTGGCCGCCATGGCTCCAGACCATGGGCGCGCATTCGTCGAAATCGGCCGCGGGAAAGCCCATGCAGAAGCTGCTGACCGTACCGTAGCGCTGGTCGATCTCCAGCAGCGCGTCGTACAGGGTCTTGGCCGGCTCCATCCAGGTGCTCTGCGCGTTCAGCGGAATCAGGAACGGCAGCCGGTGCGCCTGCACCGGCTCGCGCCGGCCGGCCCGCAGGCGGCGCACCAGCAATTCGGCCGCCAGCTCCCCCGTGGCCGCCATGTCCACATGCGGGTAGCTGCGGTAGGCCACCAGCGCATCGGCTTCGCGCAGCATGCGCTGCGTCACGTTGGCGTGCAGATCCAGGCTGGCGACGATGGGCAAATCCGGGCCGACGGCCTGGCGGATGCGGCCCAGCAGCTCGCCCTCGCTGTCGGCTGCGTGCTCGGCCACGGCCGCGCCGTGCAGGTCCAGGTACACCGCGTCGAAGCCACCTTGCCGCACGTCGTCCATCAGCGCGGCGCAGATGCGCTCGAAGGCGTCTTCGGTCACGAAGGAGGAGGGGATCGCGCCGGCCCAGGCACTGGGCACCAGCTGCCAGCCCAGCCGCGCCGCCGCGTCGATAAAGCCGCCAATCGGGATGTTGACGCCGCGCAACTGCTCCAGCATGGCGCTGCCGCGCATGTAGGCGGGGAAGGCATCGCCCCGGTTGAACGCGGCCCAGTCGGCCAACGTGGGGGCGAAGGTATTGGTTTCGTGCTGGTAGCCTGCGACGAGAATTTTCATGGCGCCCATGGTAGCCAGTGGACGGTGTGCCTCCCGTCGAATGGCTGCGGAGCAGGCCAGGCCAGGGCACCCGCGGAACTGGCTTTGCCAGGCCGCTGGGTGCGTCCCCCTCGCGCAGCGCAGGGGGGAGCTGCGAAGCAGCTTGGGGGGTGGTTCACTTGATCCCTGCCGGGGCCGCCTGCAGCAGCGAGCGCGTGTAGTCGTGCTGCGGGTTGGCGTACAGCGCGGCCGTCGTGCCCTGCTCGACGATGCGGCCCTGGTGCATGACGATCACGCGGTCGCACAGCTGCGCCGCCACGCGCAGGTCGTGCGTGATGAACAGCAGCCCCAGGCCCAGTTCGTCGCGGATGCCCTGCAGCAGCTGGAGGATCTGCGCCTGCACGCTCACGTCCAGCGCGCTGACGGCCTCGTCGGCCACCAGCACATCGGGCTTGCAGGCCAGCGCGCGGGCGATGGCGATGCGCTGGCGTTGCCCGCCCGAGAACTGGCTGGGGTAGCGCTGCAGTCCCTCGCGCGGCAGGCGCACCTTGTCCATCAGTTCTTCGGCAAGCGTCAACGCTGCAGCGCGCGTCACGCCCAGGTTCATGGCGCCTTCGACGATGGAATCGCCCACCTTGCGGCGCGGGTTCAGCGAGCGGTTCGGGTCCTGGAACACCACCTGCACGCGGTCGCGCAGCGGGCGCAGTTGCGACTCGCCCAGTTGCGCGACCTCGGCCTCGCCCCAGCGAATGCTGCCGCTCGTAGGGTCGATCAGCCGGATCAGGCAGCGCGCCAGTGTGGACTTGCCCGAGCCAGATTCGCCGACGATGCCCAGCGTCTCGCCGCCGCGCACGGCCAGCGCCGCCTGCTGCAGCGCGTGGGTCTCGCGGCGCTGGCCCCGCCAGTTGCGGCTCACGTAGGTTTTGTCCAATGCCTGGGCGGCCAACAGCGCCGGGCCGGTGGGCGCAGGCCGTGGCGGCGGTGGCGTCATGCTGGGCACGGCGTCCAGCAGCATGCGGGTGTAGTCGGCCCGGGGCGCGCGCAGCACGGCGTCGACGGGGCCCTGCTCCACGCAGCGGCCCTGGTGCATGACCAGCACCTCGTCGGCAATTTCAGCCACCACGCCCATGTCGTGGGTGATGAACAGCACGCTGGTGTCCAGCGCCTGGCCGGCTTGCAGGTCGGCGATCAGCCGCAGGATCTCTTTCTGCGTCGTCACGTCCAGCGCCGTGGTCGGCTCGTCGCAGATCAGCAGCGCCGGCTTCAGGATCATCGCCATCGCGATGACGATGCGCTGGCGTTGCCCGCCCGACAGCTGGTGCGGGTAGCTGCGCAGCATGCGCGGCGGCTCGGGCAGTCGCACGCGTTCGAAGATGCGCAGCACCTCCTGCTGGCGCTGTGCGGTCGGCCAGTCGGTGTGGGCGCGCAGCAGCTCGTCGACCTGGTCGCCGCAGCGCATGACCGGGTTGAGTGCCGTCATCGGCTCCTGGAACACCATGCCCATGGCCTTGCCGCGCAGCTGGCGCAGGCGCAGGGCCGAGGCATCGAGCAGCGATTCGCCGTTGAGCAGCACACGGCCGGCGCTGGGCTTCAATTCCTTGGGCAACAGGCCCATGACGGTGGTCGCCATGACCGACTTGCCCGAGCCCGATTCGCCGACCACGCACAGCGTGCGGCCCGGCAGGATGGTGAGGCTCACGTCCTCGATGGCATGGGCGCGGTCGGCCCCAGAGGGCAGCGCGACGCTGAGGTTCTCAATCTGCAGAACCGGCTTCATCGTTTTGCGAACTTCGGGTCGAGCACGTCGCGCAGTCCGTCGCCGAGCAGGTTGATGGCCAGCACCGTGGGCACCAGGAACAGCGCCGGGAACAGCACGTTGCTGGGGTACTGGGTGAACTGCACGCGGCCCTCGGCCATGATGTTGCCCCAGGTCGGAATCTCGGCCGGCAGGCCCAGGCCCAGGAACGAAAGGATGGCTTCGGTCAGCACGGCCGAGGCGGCGATGAAGGTGCCCTGCACGATCAGGGGTGCCAGCGCGTTGGGCAGGATGTGGCGCGCCAGTATGGTGTGCGTGGGCGTGGCCAGGGCGCGCGCTGCCTCCACGAACGGCTCCTCGCGCAGCGTCAGCACCAGGGCACGCACCAGCCGCGTGACGCGCGGCACCTCGGGAATGGCGATCGCGATCACCACCGTCCACAGCTGGGCGCCCAGGGCCGCCACCAGCGCGATGGCCAGCAGGATGGCGGGGATGGCCATCATCCCGTCCATGAAGCGCATCAGCACCATGTCCACGCTGCGGAAATAGCCGGCCAGCATGCCCAGCACCGCGCCGAGGGTCACCGCCACGCCGGCCGTGAACGCCGCCACCAGCAGCGAGGTGCGTGTGCCGTAGAGCACACGGCTGTAGATGTCGCGGCCAAAGTTGTCGGCGCCCATCCAGAAGGTGTGCGCAACGCTGGTGCCGTCCAGCAGCGCGAAGTCGCCGCGCGTGCCGCGCAGCGTGTTGATGTGCGCCGAGTCCATGGCCGAGGGGTCGACCGTGCCCAGCCACGGCGCGGCCAGCGCCACTGCCAGCAGCGTCAGCAGCACGAGGATGCCGAATTTGAAAGCACTGTTGCGCCAGAGCTTGATCATGGCGGCGGCGCAAGGAGAAGGCGTGTGCGTGGGGGCATCATGAAGTTCAGTACCTGATCCGTGGGTCGAGCACGAGATACGACAGGTCCACCAGCAGGTTGACCAGCACATACAGCACGCTGAAGCACAGCACCACGCCCTGGATCACCGGGAAGTCGCGGTTCAGCACCGCGTCTACCGTCAGCGAGCCCAGGCCGGGGATGGCAAACACCGTCTCGGTCACCACCACACCACCGATCAACAGCGCCACACCGATGCCGATCACGGTGACCACCGGCACGGCCGCGTTGGCCAGCGCGTGGCGCATCAGCACGGCACTCTCGCGGATGCCCTTGGCGCGCGCGGTGCGGATGTAGTCCTCGGTCAGCGCCTCGGACACGCTGGCGCGTGTGACGCGGGCGATCAGGGCCACGTAGATGGTGGACAAGGTGACCCAGGGCAGCACCAGCTGCGTCGCCCAGGCGCCCACGCCCTGCGACGACGGGCCGAACAGCCGCCGGTAGCCCTGCACCGGCAGCCACTGCAGCTCGATCGCGAAGATGTAGATCAGGATGTAGCCGACCACGAACACCGGCACCGAGAAGCCCGCCACCGAGAAGCCCGACAGGATGCGGTCGAGCCAGCCGCCCATGCGCCAGGCCGCCAGCGTGCCCAGCGGCACGGCGATCAGCACCGACAGCAGCATGGTGCCGGCCGCCAGCGAGAGCGTGGGCTCGATGCGCTGCGCGATGAGTTCGGTAACCGGCTTGCCGAGGTAAAACGAGTGGCCCAGGTCACCCTGGAGCACACCGGAGAACCAGATCCAGAACTGCGCCGGCAGCGAGCGCGTCAGGCCCAGCTGCTCGCGGATGCGGTCGATGTCCTCGTTCGTGGCGTTGTTGCCGGCGATCACGGCGGCCGGGTCGCCCGGTGTCAGCCGCAGGATCAGGAACACCACCACAGCCACCACCAGCAGCACCGGCACGATGGCGCCGAGGCGCTGGGCGAGGAAACGCAGCATGCGGGGGGTGCGTCAGTTCTTCTTGATGTTCCAGTAGACCTGTGCGCCGCCGGGCACGATGCCGCTCACGTTGGTGCGCACCGCAGCGGGGTTGTTGTACTGGCCGAGCGGCACGTGCGTGGCGGTCTCGAACGCGCGCAGCTGCAGCTGCTCGGCGATCTTCTTCTTGTCGGCATCGGTCGCGGCCTGGGCGAACTTGACCTTCAGCTCCTCGATCTGCTTGTCGTCCTGCCAGCCGAACCAGCCCTTGTCGCCGGCCGCATTCATCATGGCCATGGTGAGCGGGTTCAGGATGTCGCCGGCCGTCCACGCGGTGAGGAAGGCGTTCCAGCCGCCGGCCGAAGGCGCGTCCTTCTTGGCGCGGCGTGCCACCAGCGTGGCCCAGTCCATCTGCTGCATGTCCACCTTGAAGCCGGCCGCTTCCAGCTGCTGCTTGGCCACCAGCGGCAGCTTGCTGATGGAGGCCAGGTCGGTCGGGCGCATCAGCAGCACGGGGGTGCCGTTGTAGCCGGCTTCCTTCAGCATTTCCTGCGCCTTCTTCGGGTTGGCGCTGCCGGTGAAGTTCGGGCCCACGGCCTCGCTCGCGAACGGTGTGCCGCAGGGGAACATGCTCTTGCAGAAGCGGTACATGCCGGGCGCGCCGACCTGCGTCTTCAGGAAGGCCTCTTGCCCCATCGCCACCATCGCCGCCTGGCGGATCTTCACGTTGTCGAACGGCGGGTGCAGGTGGTTGAAGCGCAGGATGTACTGCAGGCCATCGGGCTGGGCATCGACCAGCTTGATGTCCTTGGTCGCCTTCAGCGTGGCGTACTGCTCGAAGGTGGGCTGCTCGATGATGTCGACCTCGCCGGCCAAGAGCGCATTGAACTGCGTCTGCGGGTCGCGGATGACGACCCACTCCACGCGGTCGATGTAGACCAGCTTGCCGCCGGTGGTGCCGTCCGGCGCCTCGGCGCGTGGTTTGTATTTGTCGTTCTTCACGTAGACCAGGCGCTCACCCGGCTTGTACTCGGCCGGCACGAACTTGAACGGGCCCGAGCCGATGTGTTCCTTGATCTGCTCACTGCCTGGCGTGGCCGCGATGCGCGCCGGCATGATGAAGGGCACGTTGGAGGAGGGCTTGCCCAGCGCCTCCAGCATCACGCCGAAGGGGGCCTTGAGCTGGATGACGAAGGTCTTGGCATCCGGCGTGGTCCAGGCCTCCACGTTGCGTGCCAGCACCCCGCCGAAGCTGTCGCGGCTGGCCCAGCGCTTGAGCGAGGCGACCACGTCCTCGCTGGTCACGGGCTTGCCGTCGTGGAACTCCAGGCCGTCACGCAGCGTGAAGGTCCAGGTCAGGCTGTCCTTGGACATGGCCCACTTGTCCACCATCTGCGGCTTGACCTTGCCAGCCGCGTCGGTGCCGAACAAGGTGTCGTAGACCATGTAGCCATGGTTGCGCGTGACGAAGGCCGTGGTCCAGATCGGGTCCAGGATGGTCACGTTGGCATGCGGCACCACGCGCAGCGTGTTGGCTGCAGTCTGGGCCAGGGCCGGCAGCGGCGCCAGCATGGCTGCGGTCAGGGATGCGATGGCGATCAGAGAACGACGTTTCATCAAAACAACTCCTGCAGTGGTGGGGACGCGGGCTGCAATATAAAGCTTGGCATGACACACCCCGATTCTTTCGACGCACTGGACGCCACGGCCTTGTCGCAGGCCATCCATGCCAAGCAGCTTTCATGCCGCGAGCTGATGCAGTCCACGCTGGCCCGCATCGCAGCGCTGAACCCGCGCCACAACGCCATCGTCAGCTTGCGCGACAGCGCGGTGCTGCTGGCCGAGGCCGACGCGCACGACGCGGTGCTCGCGCGCGGCCAGTCCAAAGGCTGGTTGCACGGCATTCCGCAGGCCATCAAGGACCTGGCGCCCACCGCCGGCATCGCCACCACGCTGGGCTCGCCGCTACTGCGCGAAGCCGTGCCGCGCGAGGACGGGCTGATGGTGCGGCGCCTGCGCGATGCCGGGGCGATCGTGATCGGCAAGACCAACACGCCGGAGTTCGGCCTGGGCTCGCACACCTTCAACGAGGTGTTCGGCACGACGCTCAATGCCTACGACCCCACGCGCGCGGCCGGCGGCAGCAGCGGCGGCGCGGCGGTGGCGCTGGCGCTGCGCCTGGTGGCCGTGGCCGACGGCAGCGACTTCATGGGCAGCCTGCGCAACCCGGCCGGCTGGAACAACATCTTCGGCATGCGTCCCAGCCAGGGCCGCGTGCCGCTGTGGCCGGCGCAGGATGTGTGGATGGCGCAGCTCGGCACCGAAGGCCCGATGGCCCGCACCGTGCGCGATCTGGCCCGCATGCTGGACACGCAGGCCGGCTACGACCCACGCGTGCCGCTGTCGCTGGACGACGGCGCGCGGTTCGACGGCACGCTGGCCGGCCTGGAGCCGCGCCATGTGCGCATCGGCTGGCTGGGCGATCTGGAGGGCTACTTGCCAATGGAAGACGGCATCCTGGACGTCTGCACGCAGGCGCTCGAACGCTTGCAGGCGCTGGGCTGCGCGGTCGACCCGACGCCGCTGGGCACCGCGCCGGAGCCCGTGTGGGAGGCCTGGCTGGTATGGCGACGCGCGCTGGTGGCGTCGCGCATCGCGCCCTTCCTGCTGCGCCGGGAGAACCGCCAGCTCATCAAGCCCGAGGCGCTGTGGGAGCACGACCAGGCGGCCCTGCTGACCGGCACCCAGTTCACCGCCGCCAGCGCCCGGCGCAGCGCGTTCTACCAGCACCTGCTGACGCTGTTCGAGCGCCACGACTTCCTGGCGTTGCCCACGGCTCAGGTCTGGCCCTTCGACGCCCAGCTGCGCTGGCCCGAGCAGATCGCCGGCCGCGCCATGGACACCTACCACCGCTGGATGGAAGTGGTCATCTACGCCACCTTCGCCGGCCTGCCCGCCATCAGCGTACCCGCCGGCTTCGACGCCCGCAGCCTGCCCATGGGTCTGCAACTGATCGGCCGCCCGCGCGACGACGCCGGCGTGCTGCGCCTCGCTGCGCTCTACGAGACCGCCGCGCAGGACATCCTGCAACGCAGGCCATAAGCGACCGTCCACAGCCGCAGAGAAAGCCCTGTCAGGGCCAGGGCACCCGCGGAACTGGCTCTGCCAGGCCGCTGGGTGCGCCCCCTTTCGCGCAGCAGAAGGGGGGAGCGGCGAAGCCGCCGGGGGGTTGGTCTCTATATGGCGCCAAGCCAGCAAGCGCGCTGGATGGCGGTGATCTTGTTGTCCGCCTTGAGCTTGGCCATGGCATTGGCCAGATGGAAGTTCACCGTGCGCTCGGTGCACTCCATGCGCTGCGCGCTGGCGCGGGCCGTGAGGCCGTCGAACGCCAGCACCAGACATTGCAGTTCGCGCGGCGTCAGCGGGCAGTAGACGGCCACCAGCGCGGCCTTCAGGGCCGGCCAGATCTCCAGTGTGGGCCAGGTCAGCGCGGCCGCCTGGTCGCGGTGCTCCAGCGCCTTGGTGCAGAACACCAGGCAATCGAAGCGGCGCCCGGCCGGCAGCCCGAAGCCGATGCGCACCACACTGCGGGCGCCGCGCGCCATCCAGCGGCTGCGCCAGTCGGTGTCCGAGGGGGGGTGAAAGGCTTCGAGCTGTTGCCAGGCCGCCAGCGGGATGCGCGAGGCGCGCCAACCTTCGCCGAAGTCGCCCGCGTCGACGAGCGCGAACGCGGCCGCTTGGGCATCCAGCGGGTGAGTGGCCAACAGGCGCCGGCTGCCGGCATCGCCCAACACGTCCGGGCCCAGCACGACCACCGATTCCACGGCAGACTCGGGTAGTCCGCTGTGCCAGCGGCGCATCAGGTCCAGCAGCGCGGTGCTGTCAGATCTGGCAGGTAGGCGTGTCGACATGGCAAATCCGTGCCGCGACAATACCACTGGCGCCACCCTTGTTTGACCGTATGCAATGACTTTTCCGCTGTTTCAATGCCCAGGCAGCCTTGCCTTCCTGGATGACGACCCCGACTACCTGCAGATGCTGGGGTTGATGCTTCCGGACGGCTGGAACGTTCGGCTGTTCCTGCGCGCGGACGACTGCCTGGCGCAGCTGCAGCAGGAGCCCCTGCGCTGGGAGGCCGATGCCTGGGCCCAGCAGCAGATCATCGACCGCTGGCGCCAGGGCGCCACGCCGCTCGTGCCCCAGCTGTTGCGCTATTGGGCCGAGCACGCCACTGCACGCTATGCGCTCACGCACGCCTGCGTGGCCGACTATTCGATGCCCGACGTCGATGGCCTGCAGGTGCTGGCCGCACTTGGCGATTGGCCCGGCCTGCGCATGCTGCTGACCGGCCAGGCCGACGAGCAGATCGCGGTGGAGGCCTTCAACCGCGCCCTGATCGACCAGTTCCTGCCCAAGCAGGCGCCCGATGTGTCGGACCGCCTGAACGAGGTGCTCCGCAGCATGCCGTCCAATGCCAACACGCGGTGTTCGCAGATCTGGCGCAGCACGCTGACGCCGGTGCAGAACGCCCAGCTGCGCGTGCCGCAGGTGGCGCAGGCCCTGCATCAGCTGGTGGCGCGCCAGGGGTTCGTCGAGTACGTGGTGTTGGGCGACCCGTTCGGCCTGCTGGGGCGCACGGCCGAAGGCGCTGTCAGCTGGGTGCAGCTGGAGCCAGCCGATGGCCTGGAGGAGTTGGAGTCGCTGGCCGAATCCGTCGGGGCCGACGAGGCCACGCGGGCCGAGATCCGCTATGGCCGCCAACTGATCGACCTGGAGCTGGGACAGGCACTGGGCCGCACCGGCCCGCCCCAGCTGCGGCCAGCCTTCGCGCTGGGCCCGGAGGGTGGGTTGCTGGCCGCGCTGTTCAGCGTGGAGCCGGCGCACGCCCCCGCGACGGACACCAGCTACGCGGCCTGGCAGGCCGCTCAGCCGCCGCGCCTGGTGCGCAGCTGATCAGTTCTGTCGCCAGGGCAGCCCGCGCAGGCGCCAGCCGCCTCGTTGGTTGCGGTGCGCGTCGCCGTCCGGGTCGCCTTCGAAGCCTTCCAGAATGTTGTAGGCCTCGATGCCCAGCTCCGTTGCGCGCTTGGCTGCCGCCACCGAGCGCACACCGCTGCGGCACAGCAGCAGCACCTTGCCGCCGGGCGGCACGGCGGCGCGCAGGGCGGCGTCGAAGCCGGTGTTCAGCGCCATGCCGGGCCACTGCTTCCAGGCCACGGCCACCGCGCCCGGCACGAATCCCACCCACTCGCGTTCTGCGTCGGTGCGCACATCGACCAGCACCGCATCGCCCGCCTGCCACCAGCGGTGCGCCAGCGCGGGCGTGACATCGCCCGCGTAGCCTGGTGCCGGCCGGGGCTGCTGCTCGTCATCGCCGCCGGGCGCCTCGACCCTGCCGGACTGCAGGTTGGCCGGCACGGCTTCGTCCATGCGCTGCGGACGCGGCAGGTCCAGCGCCTGCATGGTGGCGACGAACGCGGCCAGGCTCTTGCCGGCAATGCGCGGGTTGCTGCGCTTCTCCTGGCCGATGGTCGACGAGGTGCGCCCCTGGTAGTCGTGGCCGGGCCAGACCACGGTGTCGTCGGGCAGCGCGAACAGCACTTCGGTCAGGCTGTGGTACAGCGCTTGTGCGCTGCCGGACTGGAAGTCGGTCCGCCCGCAGCCGCCGATCAACAGCGTGTCACCGGTGAAGACGTGGCCACGCCACACGAAGCTCATGCTGCCAGCCGTGTGGCCGGGCGTGTGCAGGGCGCGCAGCGTCTCGTTGCCGAAGGCCAGCGTGTCGCCGTGCGCCAGTTGCACGGACGCGGTCGTGATGCCGCAGCCAGCCGGCGCCGCAGTCCGGGCGCCCGCGTGCTCGGCCAGCAGCGCGGCGCTGGTGATGTGGTCGGCATGGGCATGCGTCTCCAGCGTCCAGGCCAGCCGCAGGCCACGTTCCTTCAGCACCGCCAGGTCGCGCGCGAGCTGCTGGTCCACTGGGTCGATCAGCACGGCGGTCGAGGTGGTGGGGTCGACCAGCACGTAGGTGTAGGTGCTGGAAGCGGCGTCGAACAGCTGCAGGGGTTCCATGGCGTGTGGTGGGTTGGGGTGAGAGCGGCAGTGTAGGACGCGCCCCCCGGGCGGGTTATCCCTGTACGGGTGAATCCGGTTTCACTGTCTGGACAAGTGCTTGAACATGCGACCCCTTCTGCCTGTAACTTTTTGGAGACAACGCATGACCGAACCCAAGGCCTCGACCAGCACCACCCGGCGCCGCAATCTGCTCAAGGGAGCTGCCGTTGCGGCCGGTGCGATGAGCGCCCCCATGGTGGCGACCGCGCAGACGACCACGCTGCGCTTTCAGAGCACCTGGCCTGCCAAGGACATCTTCCACGAGTACGCACAGGACCTGGCCAAGAAGATCAACGACATGGCCGGCAACCGGCTGAAGATCGAAGTGCTGCCAGCCGGCTCGGTGGTGCCCGCGTTTCAGCTGCTCGACGCCGTGGCCAAGGGCACGCTCGATGGCGGCCATGGTGTGGTGGCCTACTGGTACGGCAAGAACTCGGCGCTGGCGCTGTGGGGTTCCGGCCCGGGCTACGGCATGGACGCCAACATGGTGCTGGCCTGGCACAACTACGGCGGCGGCAAGGCGTTGATCGAAGAGATCTACAAGAGCCTGAACCTGGACGTGGTCTCGTACCTGTACGGCCCGATGCCCGTCCAGCCGCTGGGCTGGTTCAAGAAGCCGGTGGCCAAGGTCGAAGACATGAAGGGTCTGAAGTTCCGCACCGTGGGCCTGGCGGTGGACGTGTTCACCGACATGGGCGCGGCCGTGAACCCGCTGCCCGGTGGCGAGATCGTGCCGGCGCTGGACCGCGGCCTGATCGACGCGGCCGAGTTCAACAATGCCACCAGCGACCGCATCCTGGGCTTTCCCGATGTGGCCAAGAACTGCATGCTGCAGAGCTTTCACCAGAGCGGCGAGCAGTTCGAGGTGCTGTTCAACAAGAGCAAGCTCGACGCGCTGCCAGCCGAGCTCAAGGCCATCATCGACTACGGCGTGCAGGCCGCCAGCGCCGACATGAGCTGGAAGGCGATCGAGCGCAATTCGAAGGACTACGTCGAGCTCAAGAAGCAGGGCATCAAGTTCTACAAGACGCCCGACGCTATCCTGCGCGCGCAGCTGGCCTCATGGGACAAGACCGTGGCCAAGAAGTCGGGCGAGAACGCCATGTTCAAGAAGGTGCTCGATTCGCAGCGGGCCTTCGCCGAGCGCGCCGGCCAGTGGCACAACGACTACACGGTCGATTTCAAAATGGCCTACAACCACTACTTCGCCAAGAAGCGCGGCTGAAGTTTTTCGCGCAAGCATGACAAGGGCGCCCGCTTGCGGCGCCCTTGTCGTTCCCACTCCTTCACGGCATTCGTATTCCCCATGCAGAAGATCTTGCTCACGGTCGACGCCATCTCGACCTTCATCGGAAAAGCCGCCGCCTGGGCCGTGGTGGGCCTGACGGTCCTGATCGGCTGGGAAGTGTTCTCGCGCTACGCGCTGAACAACCCGCATGCCTGGGTGCTGGACGCGCAGATCATGCTGTACGGCACCCTGTTCATGCTGGCCGGGGCCTACACGCTGTCCAAGAACGGCCATGTGCGCGGCGACGTGCTGTATGGCTTCTTCAGCCCGCGTGCGCAGGCCAGCGTCGACCTGCTGCTGTACATCGTGTTCTTCCTGCCCGGCATCGTGGCCATGACCTGGGCCGGCTGGACCTACGCGCAGGAGTCGCTGGCGATCCGCGAGCAGACCTTTTCGGCCACGCCGCTGCCGCTGTACCCGTTCAAATTCGTGATCCCGGTGGCGGGCGCCACCTTGCTGCTGCAGGGCCTGGCCGAGATCGCGCGCTGCGTGATCTGCCTGCGCGAGGGGCAATGGCCCCGGCGCGGCGAAGACGTGGAAGAGGTGGACGTCGAAAAACTCAAGGAGATGGTGCACGTGAAGGACAGCGACATCGAGGCGCTCGACCGTGAACTGCTCACCAAGGGGAGCAAGGCATGAAGTTGCGCAAAGAACTGTGGTTTGGCTTTTCCATCATGGCGATGGTGCTGATGGCCATCGTGTGGATGCTGCTGAGCCTGGAGACCATCACCAAGGGCCATCAGGGTTTGCTCATGCTGTCGCTGGTGGTGGTGGCCATCATGCTGGGTTTTCCCACGGCGTTCACGCTGATGGGCATGGGCATGATCTTCACCTGGCTGGCGTACGACCGTGACATCAACCGCACGTTGGACCTGATGGTGCAGGCCGCCTACAAGAGCATGGCCAACGACGTGCTCATCGCGATCCCGCTGTTCGTGTTCATGGGCTACCTGGTCGAGCGCGCCAACCTGATCGAGGCGCTGTTCAAGAGCATGCACCTGGCCATGGCGCGCGTGCCCGGCTCGCTGGCCGTGGCCACGCTGGTCACCTGCACCATCTTCGCCACGGCCACCGGCATCGTCGGTGCGGTGGTCACGCTGATGGGACTGCTGGCGCTGCCGGCCATGCTGCGTGCCGGCTACAACACCTCGATTGCGGCCGGTGCCATCACCGCCGGAGGCTGCCTGGGCATTCTGATCCCGCCTTCGGTGCTGCTGATCCTGTATGGCGCAACGGCCGGCGTCTCGGTGGTGCAGCTGTACGCGGGCGCCTTCTTTCCCGGGCTGATGCTGGCCGGTCTGTACATTCTTTATGTGATCCTGATCGCCAAGATCAAGCCGCAATGGGCGCCGCCACTGTCGGCCGAGCAGCGCCGCGTGACCTTGCCCCCGTTCACCCAGGCGCTGCCTGCGGACACCGATCACTACGCGCCGGGCCGGTTGTTCGCGGCCCTCAAAGGCAAGCGCAACGCGGCCGTACCCATGGCCCATGTGCTGCGCCAGCTGGCCGTGGTGGTGCTGCCGGGGCTGCTGTTCCTGCTGCTGGCCGTCAACAGCTACCGCTCGGTGACTACCGTCGAAGTGCAGGCCGAGTACGACATCCAGCCCATCGGCGCGACCGAGGGCGGCGTGTCGTCGCAGGAAGAGGGCGGCCTGCAGGAGCCGCCAACCGATACAGGTGTGCAAGAGCCCCCGAGCGAGGGTGCGCTGCAGGAACCGCCGACCGACGGCGCCGTGCAGGAACCCCCGGCCGCAGGCGCCGTGCAGGAGCCGCCGACCGAGGGGGCCGTGCAGGAGCCGCCGGCTGCAGGCGCCGCGCAGGAGCCACCCGCCAGCGAGGCGGCCCAGGCGCCGCCCGGTGCAGTGGCAGAACCGCCGGTCGCAGTAGCCCCCGCCGCTGGCGTTGCCGAGCCGTCTGCCGCCAAAGCTGATGCCGCGCCGGCCGTCACAAAGCAGCCGGCACCCACGTGGTGGTGGGTGGTGTTCGGCGCGCTGGGCGCACTCGTGGCCGTGTTTTACCTGTTCCTCAGCTTCGCGCGCCTTGAGATCTTCAAGATGTTGCTGGGCTCGTTCTTCCCCTTGCTGGTGCTGATCCTGTCGGTGCTGGGCTCCATCGTCTTCGGCCTCACCACGCCTACGGAGGCGGCGGCCATGGGGGCCCTGGGCGGGTTCGTGCTGGCGGCCGCCTACAAGCGGCTGACCTTCGATGTGGTGCGGGAGTCGGTCTACCTGACCTCCAAGACCACGGCCATGGTGTGCTGGCTGTTCGTGGGCTCGGCCATCTTCTCGGCCGCGTTTGCGCTGCTGGGCGGGCAGGAGCTGATCGAGCGCTGGGTGTTGTCGATGAACCTGTCGAAGATCGAGTTCCTGGTGCTCTCGCAGGTCGTCATCTTCCTGCTCGGCTGGCCGCTGGAATGGACCGAGATCATCGTGATCTTCATGCCCATCTTCATCCCGCTGCTGGACCATTTCGGTGTGGACCCGCTGTTCTTCGGCCTGCTCGTGGCGCTGAATCTGCAGACCGCGTTCCTGTCACCGCCGGTGGCGATGTCGGCCTTCTACCTCAAGGGCGTGGCGCCGCCGCATGTCACGTTGAACCAGATATTTGCGGGCATGTTGCCGTTCATGGGCATCCAGATCCTGGCCATCGTGCTGCTCTACATCTGGCCGGCCATCGGCATGTGGTTGCCGCAGACCCTTTACAAGTAGAGAGGCATCCCAAGCCGGCTGGGCGATGCGGTCTGCAAGAATGACCGCAGGAGGTCTCCCCATGTTCAAGGCTTTGGTGATCGAGAAGGACGCCGCCGGCTACCGCGCCGGCGTGCAGCAGGTGGACGACAGTGCGCTGCCGGCCGGCGACGTGACGGTGCGGGTGGACTACTCCACCATCAACTACAAGGACGGCCTGGCCATCACCGGCAAGTCGCCGGTGGTGCGCAGCTTTCCGTTGCATGCGGGTATCGATTTCGCAGGCGTGGTCGAGGCCAGCGACGATGCGCGCTTCAAGAGTGGCGACCGCGTCGTGCTGAATGGCTGGGGCGTGGGCGAATCACACTCCGGCGGTCTGGCGCAGAAGGCGCGCGTCAAGGCCGACTGGCTGGTGCCGCTGCCCGAGGGGCTCAGCACACGCCAGGCCATGGCCATCGGCACGGCCGGCTACACCGCCATGCTGTGCGTGCTGGCGCTGGAGCGCCACGGGCTGCTGCCCGGGGCCGGCGACATCCTGGTGACCGGTGCCAATGGTGGGGTGGGCGGCGTGGCCATCGCGCTGCTGGCCGGTCTGGGCCACCGGGTCGTGGCCTCGACGGGCCGGCCCGAAGAGTCCGACTATCTGCACTCGCTGGGCGCAGCCGCCGTGATCCACCGCGACGAACTGTCCAGCCCCGGCAAGCCGCTGGCCAAGGAGCGCTGGGCGGGCGTCGTCGATTCGGTGGGCAGCCACACCTTGGCGAATGCCTGCGCCGCCACGCAGTACGGCGGCGCCGTCGCCGCCTGTGGACTGGCACAGGGCATGGATTTTCCGGGCTCGGTCGCGCCATTCATCCTGCGTGGCATCACGCTCTACGGCATTGACAGCGTGATGGCCAAGCCCTCGGTACGCATGCCGGCCTGGGAGCGGCTGGCGCGCGACCTCGACCTGGCCAAACTGGACGCCATCACCACCGAGATCGGCCTGGCAGAGGCGCTGCAGGCCGGCGCCGACATCCTGGCCGGGCGCGTGCGCGGGCGGCTGGTGGTCGACGTGAACCGGTGACGCAGGCCATGGCTGGTGGCGACAGCTCGCGTGAGGAACTTCACCACCGTCAGATCGACCTGCGGTTCTACCGCCGCGCCGATGGCCTGTACGAGGTCGAAGGCCGACTCATCGATGCCAAGACACACCCGTTCCGCCCGCAACTGGCGACGCAGGACACGCCGCCCGGCACCCCCATCCATGACATCACCGTGCGGCTGGTGGTGGACGATGACTTGCTGGTGCACGACGCCCTGGCGCTGATGCGCAGCACGCCTTACAGCACGTGCCAGGGCGCCACCGCCACGCTGGCACCGCTGAAGGGCCTGCGCCTGGGGGCCGGTTGGAACAAGCGCGTGCGCGAGCTGCTCGGCGGCGCGGCCTCGTGCACGCACATCCTGGAGCTGATGGGGCCGCTGGCGACCACCGCCTTCCAAGGCCTGGCGCCGCAGCGGCTGGCCACCATCAACCAGCCCGGGAGCGAGGCGCAGCGCCAGGCCAAGGTCGACAGTTGCTACGGCTATGCCGCAGGGCGCGAGGTGGTGGCCCGGCTGTGGCCGCATCTGCACCGGCCGGTGGCGGCGCCAGCCCCAGACCCGTCGGACGCTTAGGCCTGCGCCGCCTGCGCCAGCGCCACCACCCCACGCAACCCCAGCAGATACGACAGCGGCCCCAGCCCCTGGATGGTGCCCTTCACGGCGGGCGAGATGATCGAGTGGCTGCGCCAGGGCTCACGCGCGGCGATGTTGGACATGTGCACCTCCAGCACCGGGAACGGCATGGCCTTGATGGCGTCGTGCAGCGGCACGCCGTGCTGCGTCAGCCCGGCCGGGTTGACCAGCGCACCGGCGGCGGTGTCGATGTGGGCGTGCAGGAAGTCGAGCAGCGCGCCTTCGTGGTTGGACTGGATCGTGCGCACCTCGACCTGCAGTTCACGCGCGAGAGCTGCAATCTGCGCGTCGATCTGCGCCAGGGTGGTGGTGCCGTAGATGTGCGGCTCGCGGCGGCCGAACAGGTTCAGGTTGGGGCCGTGCAGGACAAGAATTTGCATGGTGTTCGTCTCTTGGTCCGGCTTATTTCTGCAGCTTGGCCAGCTCGTCGTTGTACAGCTTCACGATGCCGGCGTCGTAGCTGGCGGCGAACTTGTCGGTGACGGGCTTGACGATCTGGCGCATGCGAGCCTGCTCGGCGGGCGCCACCTCGTTGTACTGCATGCCCTTGGCCTGCAGCTCGCCCACGGCTTTCTGTGCCGCGGCGCGGCTGACCTGGCGCTGGTAGCCGCGCGCCTCGTTGGCCGCGTCGTTCATCATCTTCTGCTCGGCCGGCGAGAGCTTGTCCCAGAACCGCTTGCTGACCAGCACGATGTTGGCCGCGTACACGTGGTTGGTGGCGCTCACGAACTTGTTCACTTCGTAGAACTTGTTCGACAGGATCACTGCGAACGGGTTCTCCTGGCCATCCACGGCCTTGGCTTCCAGCGCGCCGAACAGTTCGGCGAACGGCATTGGCACCGGGTTGGCCTTGAAGGCCTTGAACGATTCGAGGAACACCGGGTTCGGGATCACGCGCAGCTTCAGGCCCTCCAGGTCTTCGGGCTTGGTGATGGGGCGCTTGCTGTTGGTCACGTTGCGAAAGCCCAGGTCCCAATAGCCCAGCGCGACCAGGCCTTTCTCGGGCAGCTTGGCCAGCAGGGCCTGGCCCAGCGGCCCGTCCAGCAGCGCGTCGGCCTGTTGGAAGCTGGAGACGGCGAACGGGAAGTCGACCAGGCCGAACTCCTTGACGATGCCCGCCAGCGAGGTCGTCGCCGGGGCCGACATCTCCTGCACGCCGCCCTGCAAGGCCGACTGCTGCTGCAGCTCGTTGCCCAGCTGCGAGGCCGGGAACTCCTGCACCTTCAGCTTGCCGCCGCTTTTGGTGGCCAGCAACTCGGCGAAGCGCTTGACCCCGAAGCTGACGGCATGGTCGGCGTTGTTCAGGTGGCCGAACTTGATCGTGCGTTCCTGAATGTCCTGGGCCAGGGCGGCGGTGCCGGACAGGGCCAGGACGGCGCAGGCCAGTGCGGTGCGGAGCATGGAGTTCACGGTGGTTCCTTGTGAGGTGAGGTTTCGACCGATCGTAACAAATATGGAAAATGTTTCCGTATAGGAATACCCTTCCAGCACGTCGATGGCGGGGTGCACAATGCCACCCATGTCCAGCACGCTCGAACGCTCCTTCGCCGTCCTTGAATACCTGGCCGTGCGGCCTGAGGGCGTGACCCTGTCCACCATCGCGCAGGACCTGGCGCTCCCCCTGTCCGCCTGCCACCGACTGCTGGCCGAGCTGGTGCGCTGCGGCTATGTGCGCCAGATGCGCGACCACGGCGACTACGCGTTGACGACCAAGCTGGCCGCGCTGGGGCTGTCCTACCTGGGCGGCTCGGGCATCGTCGACATCGCCCAACCCGTGATCGACCGCCTGGCCGATGTCTCGGGCGAACTGGTGCGCCTGGCCATCGTCGATGGCGACCGGCTGACCTTCGTCGCCAAGGCGCAGGGCGCGCGCTTCGGCCTGCGCTACGACCCGGACATGGGCATCGATGTGCGGCTGTCGTGCAGCGCCGGCGGCCATGCGTGGCTGATGACGCTGCCTGAGGAGCGGGCGCTGGAGCTGATCGTCAAGCAGGGTTATGGCGAGCCGAGGGACTACGGCCCGCGTGCGCCGACCGGCTGGAAGGCGGTGCTGGAGATCCTGGAGCAGGACCGCACCCGGGGCTACGCGATGATCGAGGAGATGTACGCGCCCGGCATGAACTCCATGGCCGTGCCCGTGCAGCGCCGCGGCGAAGCCACCATCGGGGTGATCACCATCGCCGGGCCGGCAATCCGGCTGACGGTGCCGCGCATGGTGGAGATGGCGCCGCAACTGCTGGCCGCCGCGCAGGAACTGGCCATGGCCAGCACGGCCTCGCCGATCTTCGTGCGCCAGGCCGCCGCGTCGGCCGAGGCCCAGCCGGCGGGCTGACGGCGCGTTCCCGGTTCAGTCGCGCTCCGGCGTGCGGCGCACGCGCCTGCCGCGAAACAGGAACACGGCGCCCACTGCCGCGAACACCAGTGCGCCGATCGGCACCTGCGGCGCCCGCACCAGATAGAGGGCCGGCTGGGCCTCGTCCTGGCGGCTGGCCGTCTGCGCTGCGGACCGGTCGCTGGCCTGCGTGGCCTGCGCGCCCAGCGTGCAGATGGCAAGGGTCAACGCGGTGATGGTTCGAAGCGGACGCATGCGGGCTCCAGGAAACGTGGATCGGAACCCCGATCTGACCGCACCGCGGTCGCCCCGTCATCGTTAAATGTGCCTAGAAATGCGCAGGGCCGCATTCAGCCGTGGAGCATTTCGACGATACCGTCCACGAATTCCTTGATCGACTGCTGCGCCTTGGGCTCGATCGCGGTGAATTCCACCGGGTAGCCGAAGCCCACATCCAGCCGCACCACGCGCAGCACCTTGGCGTAGATCTCGGTCAGCTCGTCCCCCATCAGCGACAGCGAGAGGTTGAAACGGATGTCGTCGAACGCTTCGAGCTCGGCCCCGCTGCGCACGAACATGCCGCCGTAGCTGATGTCGGTGATGCAGCCCTGCAGCGTGCGCGGCAACACCGATTTGCCGCGGATCTGCCGGAACGCCAGCGACATGTCCACCTCCACGCGCGGGCTGTTGCGGATCTCGCGCTTGGGCGTCACCAGCACGCGCGGCAGCCGGGTGGACAGCAGCTCGTACATGCGCACCGCGCCGCGCTTGCCCTTGACGCTGACCTCGTTCACATCGCCCGTCTCGATGAAGTCGCGAGCTTGCTGCCAGGTGTTCTCCGACAGCAGGATCTGGCCGCGCAGGCTGTGCGCCTCGATGCGCGAGGCCAGGTTCACCTGCTCGCCGATGACGGTGTATTCGCTGTGCAGCGCCGAGCCCAGGTGGCCGGCCACCACCTCGCCCGTGTTGATGCCGATGCCCATGTACCAGGGCACCATGCCGTGGCGCTGGTTCTCGGCGTTGACTTCGTCCATGGCGATCTGCATCTCGATGGCACAGCCGATGGCCGCCTCGATGTCCAGCGTCAGCGCGTCAGGCGCGCCGAACAGCACCATGATCGCGTCGCCCATGAACTTGTCGATGGAGCCGCCCCAGCGCACGATGATCTCGGTCATGCGGCCCAGGTAGCGGTTCAGCGCCTCCACCATGGCCAGCGCCGAATGGCGTTCGGCGATCGCGGTGAAGCCCCGCAGGTCCGACAGCAGGATGGTCACGCGGCGCATGTCCGCGCTGGCTTGCGGCTGCATCACGCTGTCGATCGTGGCGCACAGCTGCGCGTGGCACGCGGCCGTGTCGCCAACGCTCAGCGCGCCCGATCGGGCGAGGGCGAGCAGGCGGTCAGCCAGTTGCTGGCGTTGCAGTTGTTTCATGCTGCGGCGCGGGGTAGGCGCTGTCGCCAATGCGGCGGGGCGCCAGTGTAGGCCCGGCGTCACTGGGCCTATGCTGCGGTCCACCATCACCACACGGAGACTTTGACATGCATGACCTGTTCTCGCTCGCGGGCCGCACGGCCTTGATCACCGGCGGTTCGCGCGGCATTGGCCGCATGATCGCGAAGGGCTTTCTTGCCCAGGGCGCACGCGTCTACATCTCGGCGCGCAAGGCCGAAGCCTGCGAAGAGGCGGCGCACGAACTGTCGGCCCTGGGCCACTGCGTGGCGTTGCCGGCCGACGTGTCCAGCGTGCCGGGTGCGCAAGCCCTGGCCGATGCCTTCCTCGCGCACGAACCGCAATTGGACATCCTGGTCAACAACGCCGGCGCCGCCTGGGGCGCGCCCTTCGACGAGTTTCCCGAGGCCGGCTGGGACAAGGTCGTGAACCTGAACATGAAGGCACCGTTCTTCCTGACGCTGGCCCTGGCCGCGCCGCTGCGGCTGGCGGCGCAGCACCGGCCGGCCAAGGTGATCAACATCGCCTCCATCGACGGCATCGGCGTGAACCCGATGGAGACCTATTCCTATGCGGCCAGCAAGGCCGGGCTGATCCAGCTCACGCGGCGCATGGCGCTGCGGCTGATCGAGGACAACATCGTCGTCAGCGCCATCGCACCCGGCGCCTTCGCGTCCGAGATGAACCGCGCCGCGCGCGACCACGCCGACGAAGTGGTCCAGCACATCCCGGCGCGGCGCATCGGCACCGAAGAAGACATGGCCGGCGCCGCCATCTATCTAGCCTCGCGTGCGGGCGACTACGTGGTGGGCAGCACCCTGACGGTCGACGGTGGCGTGCTGCTCGTGCGCTGACCTTCCTGGCGGCACAATGGGCGCCTTTGCGCCCTTGCCGGAGAACGCCCCGCATGAGTGATCTGCTGCTGAACACCCCCGAGAACCGCGAGCCTCTGCAGGCCTCCTTCAGCGACGCGGCGAACCCGCTGGGGCTGGACGGCATCGAGTTCATCGAGTACGCCACCTCCAAACCGCAGGCGCTGGGCCAGGTGCTGGAGATGATGGGCTTTCGGCCGATCGCGCGGCACCGCTCGCGCGAGATCCTGCTGTACCGCCAGGGCGAGCTGAACATCGTCGTCAACGCGCACGCGGCCGACAGCCCGGGCGCCAACCACGAAGTGCCCTCGATCTCGGCCATGGCACTGCGCGCGCGCGACGCCCGTGCCGCCTACCACTACGTGCTGGAGCGCGGCGCCTGGGCCGTGTCCACGCATGCCGAGGTGATGGAGCTGAACATCCCCGCCATCCACGGCCCCGGTGCCAGCCGCATCTACTTCGTGGACCGCTACAAGGAGTTCTCGATCTACGACGTGGACTTCGTGCCGATTCCCTCGGTCGACCAGCGGCCGCCGGCCACGGCCGGCATCCATTTCTTCGGCGTCGTGCAGTACATCGGCCCGCAGCGCAGCAATGACTGGATCGAGTTCTACGCCGAACTGTTCGGCACCGATCTGATTCCGGACGACCAGCGCTTCGGCATCATGCCCAAGGGCACGCTGCTGCGCACCCCGGCGCTGGACGCGCGCCAGCGCTTCATGCTGCAGCTGGTCGAGCCCGAGCTGTACGTGCACGATGCGGATGAGAAGCTGCAGCGCATCGGCCTGGGCGTGCCCGACGTGCTGGCCGCCGTGCAGGCGCTGCGTGCGCTGGGCGTCGAATTCGTCGAGACCGCGGCGGCGCACACCGAGCGGCGCGGCGCGATCACCAAGACCTACCTGGGCTCGGTGGTGTTCGAGCTCGTCCACAGTGAGCAGGAGTAGCGCCGGCATGGACAAGCGGCTGCACACCCACGGCAACATCTCCGGCTTCGGCATGGACACCATCACGCTGGCCGGGCCGCTGGAGGACAAGCTGGCGGCCATGAAAAACGCCGGCTTCACGCAAGTCATGCTCAAGGCCAACGACCTGGTCGGCCACCCTGGCGGGCTCGGCGCGGCGGTGCAGGCCGTGAAAGACAGCGGCCTGCGCGGCACGGGCTTCCAGGTGCTGCGCGATTTCGAGGGCCTGTCGGGCCACCTGCACCACTACAAGATCGACATCGCCAAGGCCATGCTGGAGATGTGCGCCGCGCTGGGCTGCAAGGTGCTGCTGGCCTGCTCGTCCACCTCGCGCCACGCCTCGCACGACCTGGACCACATCGCGCGCGACCTGCGCAAGCTGGCCATGCTGGCCGTTCCGCTCGGCATCAAGATCGCGTACGAAGGCCTGTCCTGGGGCCACACAGTCAACGAATTCACGACGGCGTGGGATGTGGTGTGCCGGGCCGATTGCCCCAACCTCGGCATCGGCATCGACTCGTTCCACGTGCTGGCGGCCAAGACGGCGCTGGACGAAATCGACTACCTCGATCCGTCCAAGATCTTCCTCGTGCAGCTGGCCGACTTCATGTGGCAGAACGCCGAGACCTTCGAGGAGCGCATGGCCACGGCGCGCACCTTCCGCGTGTTCCCGGGCGAGGGCGTGCACAGCGAGCAGGTGGTCGATCTGGTGCTGCGGCTGGACAAGCTGGGCTACCGGGGTGACTACAGCTTCGAGGTCTTCAACGACGACTACGTGCAGATGCCGCTGCCCATGGTGGCCGAACGTGCACGGCGCTCGGCACTGTGGCTGGCCGAGGACGTGCTGCAGCGCTCGGTGCCACTGCCGAACCAGATGCGGTTGAAGTCGATGGCCAGCTGAGGGCTTGAGGGGAAGGGCGGGCGGGCACTTCCGGGCCTACCGCCGCTCGGTAAACGGGGCGTCCACAAGATGGATGACGCTGCCCAAGTCCTGGGCAAGCACCGCGACCTGTGCAGCCAGGTCACACCCAAAGTTCTCGTGGGCCGTCATGATTTGGCAAGCCATGCGTCCGTGGCCTCGCTCACACCCAGGCCAGCCACAGATTGATCGTCAGGAACGACAGCGTCGTCGCCACCAGCAGCGCGGCAGCGGCCAGGCCATCCAGCCCGTACTTCTGCGCCAGCACCGGGTAGATGCTGAGCATCGGCACGCTGGCGTAGATGATGGCGGCGCGCTGCAGGCTCAGGTCGGCCGGCGGGAACACGGTGATGGCGGCCAGCACCGCAGCCGGGTGCAGCAGCAGCTTGCCCAGCGCCACCGTGGCCACATCCTGCAGCATGCCGCCGGGGCGCAGGCCCACCAGTGCGCCGCCGATCACGAACAGCGCCAGCGGGCTGGCGGCACCGGCCACCACGCCCACCGTGCGCTGCAGCACGTCGGGCACCGGGATGTCCAGCGCCGTGACGCTGATGCCCACGATGATCAGCGGGTTGCGCACCAGCCTTGCCACGATCACCCGCAAGCGCGACCACAGGCTGCCGGTGGCGTCATCGGCGTCGGCCGCGGCCAGCGCGAGGGGAACGATCAGCAGGTTCTCGATCAGCATGGACAGCGCCAGCCCCACGCTGGCCGTGGCCCCGCCCACCAGTTGCGAGGCCACCGGGTAGCCGATGAAGGCGCTGTTGGAATTGGCCATGCCCAGCGCCAGCAGCGCCGATTTGGCCGAGCCTTCATGCCGCCGGTGGCGCGCCCACCACCAGACGGCTGCCAGCACCGCCAGCGAGCCCGCGCCATAGGCCAGCAAATAGCGTGGGTTGAGGATGTCACCCAGCGGCCTGCCCGACAGCGCGCGGAATAGCAGCGCAGGCAGCGCGATCAGCGTCACGAAGCGGCCCAGCACGCGCATCTGCTCCTGCGTGAACACCTCGCAGCGCACCATCAGATAGCCGCCCAGGATCAGCAGGTAGATGGGCGCGGTGGCAGCCAGCACGCTGCCGGTGTTGCTCATGGCAGGCGGGCGGCCCGCCCTGCTTCCCTGCGGCCGAAGGGGGAGCAGGCGCGGCGCAGCTTCACTGGTCTCTTTGCAACGCCATCGCCGCCAGCCGCACTGGCGCGTTGGCCGCGCCATAGCCGTCGTAGCCGCCGATGCGCTGCACCAGTTCGAAGTGAAAGCGCTCGTCGAATGCGCCCAGGTACAGCTGCAGGAACTCGCCGCCGCCCGGTTCGCGGTCGTACAGGATGCCGAGCGCGCGCAAGTCGGCCAGCCGCGCATCGTCGATGTCGAATTTGGCGGCCAGGTCGTCGTAGTAGTTGTCGGGCACCCGCAGCAGGGGCGCGCCCATGGCCTTGAGCGCACGCGCCGTGGCGACGAGGTCGTCGACCCGCACGGCGATCTGCTGCACACCGGCGCCACGGAACTGCGACACGGCGCGCGAGACCGAGGTGTTTTCGCGCTCGGAGACGGTGATCGACACCCGCACCGCGCGGTCGCTGGACTCCAGCTCGCGGCTGCGGATCACGCCGTACGGGTCGTGCAGCACCACCTGGCGTTCGGCCGACAGGCCCAGCACCGCGCGGTGGAACAGCAGCCAGGGCTCGACCTGACCGGCCGGCACGGCCTGCACTACATGGTCGATGCGCGCGTGGGCGCCGGCCGGCGTGTCGCGCAGCGCGGCCTCGTCCATCTCGAAGAACGCCTCGAAGGCATGGCGGCCGGACTGTGGGGGCGCGCAGACATGCAGCAGGCTACCGTCGGGCGCGCGCACGGCCGGGATGCTCAACTCCTGGGCGCTGCCCTGGCTGGTCACGCGCGGGCTCAGCAGCGCTTCGGCGCGGGCGAGCGTGGCGTCGGTGTCGGGCGTGGTCAGCGCCAGCGCGCAGACCGAGGGTCCATGCAGCTCGAAGTGGCTGCGCGCCGGCGAGTCGGCTTCCAGGTTCAGCACGATGCGCACCTCGCCCTGGCCGTACAGCTGCACGTCCTTGCTGCGGTGCGTGCCGATGCGCGCGAAGCCCATCGACTGCAACCAGCCGGCCATGCGCACACCGGCGGCCGGGTCGACGGCGAACTCGACGAAGCCCCAGCCGGCCAGCGGCGGTGCGGCAGGAGGCGCGAAGAGCGGCACGGCCGCCAGCTGGGGCGCGTCAAGCGGCGGCTGGCGGCGCACCTGGTCTTCCAGCCACAACAGTGAGCGCATCGCATCCACGGCGTTGGCGCGCGCAGACGTCGAGCGGAACTCGTCGTTGAACACCTCCAGCGACAGTGGGCCGGTGTAGCCGGCGTCCACCAATGCCCGCGTGAAGCGCGTCACGTCCATCTCGCCCTGGCCGGGGAAGCAGCGGTAGTGCCGGCTGTGGCTCAACACGTCGGTGTTGACCCAGGGCGCATCGGCCAGCTGCACGAAAAAGATCTTCTCGCCCGGCAGTTGTGCGATGGGGGCCGGGTCGTCGCGGATGGCCAGCGTGTGAAAGCTGTCCAGCGTCAGGCCCAGGTGCGGGTGGTTCACGCGGCGCACCACCTCCCAGGCCTGGGCGAAGCGGTTGACCTGCGCGCCCCAGGCCAGCGCCTCGTAGGAGATGAACAGGCCGCGCTGGGCGGCGCGCTCGGCCAGCTGCGCGAACTGCTCGGCCAGCAGCGCCGGGTCGCCGATGGCGTCGGGCTGCACGTTCGAGCAGACCAGCAGCATCGTGGTGCCCAGCTCGGCCATCAGGTCGAACTTGCGCTCGGCGCGCTCCAGGTTGCGCGCCAGCATTTTGGCCGTGGGCGCGTCGAAATCGCGAAAAGGCTGGAACAGGTCGATCGTGAGGCCAAGGTCTGCCGCCATGCGCCGTACCTCGGTGGCACTGCCCGGGTATTGCAGCAGGTCGTTCTCGAAGATCTCCACGCCGTCGAAGCCGGCGGCTGCGGCGGCCTGCAGTTTGTCCGGCAGCAGGCCCGAGAGGCAGACGGTGGCGATGGCTCGGCGCATCGCGGGCCTCAGCTCTTCTGGGCGTTGGCCAGATTGACGGCGGTGCGCAGCGCCAGCAGGTAGCTGTCCACGCCGAAACCGGCGATCTGGCCCTTGGCGATCTCGGCGATCACCGAGTGGTGGCGAAACGCTTCGCGCGCGTGGATGTTGGACATGTGCACCTCCACGATGGGGCAGGCCAGGATGGCCAGCGCATCGCGGATGCCGTAGCTGTAGTGCGTCCACGCGCCGGCGTTGATCAGCACCGCGTCCACGTTGTCGAAATAAGCCTGGTGGATGCGCTCGGCCATCGCACCTTCGAAATTGGTCTGAAAGCAGGTGACCTGGGCCCCCAGCTCCTCGCCCAGCGCGACCAGTTGCGCGTCGATCTCGGCCAGCGTGGTCGTGCCGTACTGCTTCGGGTCACGCTTGCCGAACATGTTGAGGTTGATGCCGTTCAGCACGAGGATGTTCATGGGGGTCTCCAGCTGGTCAGAAAAGAGTTACTTCCTGACTTTGGCCAGCTCGGCCTGCAGCTCGGCCACGACTTCCTGGCCCACCGTCACGGCGTGCTTGGCCGTCACCGGGCGCATCTTGTCGCGCATCTTGGCGATCTCGGCTGCCGGCAATTCGGTCACCTGCATGCCGCCCTTCTTCATGTTCTCCAGTGCGACGCTGACCTGCGCACGGGCCTGCTGGCGCTGGAACTTGGTGGCCTCAGCGGCCGCGTCCGCAACGATCTTCTGCTGCGCCGGCTGCAGGCTGTCCCAGAACTTCTTGCTGATCAGCACCGACTGCGGGTTGTACTGGTGGTTGCTCAGCACCACGTGCTTTTGCACCTCGTACATCTTGTTGGCGTTGATCACGGTGAGCGGGTTCTCCTGCCCGTCGATGGCCTTTTGCTCCAGCGCGGCATAGACCTCGGGGAAGGGCAGCGGCGTGGGGTTGGCATCCACGGCCTTGACCCAGTCCACGTTGATCGGGTTGGGGATCACGCGCAGCTTCAGGCCGGCCAGGTCTTCCACCTTCAAGATCGGGCGCTTGCTGTTGGTGATGTTGCGAAAGCCCAGCTCGAAGTACGACAGGCCGACCATGCCCTTGGCTTGCAGCTTCTCGTGCAGCTTCTTGCCGAAGGGGCCGTCGACGATGGCCTCGACCTCGGCGTTGGTGCCGAACATGAACGGAAAGTCGTAGATCGCGAATTCCTTGACCTGCGCGGCCAGGATGCCGGAGTTCATCGACGCCATCTCCAGCGTGCCGCCCTGGATCGCCGACACATTGGCCTGGTCGCTGCCCAGCGTGCCGCCCGGGAACAGGTTGACCTTGAGCTTGCCGCCGGACTTGGCCGTCACGATCTCGGCAAACTTCTCCATCCCCATCACGATCGGATGGCCCTTGGGGTTCTGCGTGGCGAACTTGATGGTGCGGGTGTCCTGCGCCTGGGCAGCGCCGAAGGCGGCGATGGCGGCGGTGGCGACGAGGGTCTTGAGCAAAAGGCGTTTCATGAGGGTCTCCAGAAGTCAGGTGTGCGAAAGGGAACGGGCAGGGCAGCGCAGCGGGTTCAACCGGCCAGCCAGCGGGCAGGCACGATGACGATGGCGGGGAACAGCACCATCAGGAACATCAGCGCGAACTGGGCGATCATGAAAGGCCAGACGCCTTTGGTCACTTCGTCCATGCTGATCTTGCCGACGCCGGCCACGGTGTTGAGCACCGTGCCCACTGGCGGCGTGATCAGGCCGATGGCGTTGTTCATGATGAACAGCACGCCGAAGTAGATCGGGTCGATGCCCGCAGCCTTGACGATGGGCATCAGCACCGGCGTGAGGATCAGGATCGTCGGCGTCATGTCCATGGCCGAGCCGACCACGATCACCAGCACCATGATGGCCGCCATCAGCAGGCGCGGGTGGTCCAGCAGCGGCTGCAGCAGGCTGACGATCTGGTCGGGCAGCTGCGCCACGGTGATCAGCCAGGCGCTGACCATGGCGGCTGCCACCAGGAACATGATCACCGCCGTGGTCTTGGCCGCTGCCAGGAACAGACCGTACAGCTGGTTGAGCTTCAGCTCGCCGTAGACGAAGACCGAGATCACCAGCGCATAGACGGCGGCCACGACGGCGGCCTCGGTCGGCGTGAACACGCCGAACTTCAGGCCCACGATCACGATCACCGGCAGGCCCAGCGCGAACAGCGCATCTTTCAGGGCCACGAGGATCTCACCGGAGTTGCGGCGCGGCTGCGGTGCCACGTTCTCCTTGCGGCCGACCCACCACCAGGTGATGCACAGCGCCACACCCAGCAGCACGCCGGGCACGATGCCGGCCAGGAACAGCTTGGAGATGGAAACGTTGGCCGCCACGCCGAAGATCACGAAGCCGATGGACGGCGGGATCACCGGCGCGATGATGCTGGCCGAGGCCAGCAGGCCGGCCGAGCGCGCCTTGTTGTGGCCGGCCGCCACCATCATCGGCAGCAGCAGTGCCGACAGCGCAGCCGCATCGGCCACCGCCGAGCCCGACAGCGCCGCCATCATGATGGCCGCCGCGATCGCCACGTAGCCCAGGCCGCCACGGATGTGGCCGACCAGCGCCATGGCGAACTGCACGATGCGCCGCGACAGGCCACCGGCGTTCATGATCTCGCCGGCCAGCATGAAGAAGGGCACGGCCAGCAACGGGAAGCTGTTGGAGCCCTCGATCAGGTTCTGCGCCAGGATCTGCGAGTCGAACATGTCCATGTGCAGCATCAGCGCCACACCGCTGAGCAGCAGCGAGAACGAAATCGGAATGCCCAGCGCCATGGCGGCCAGCAGGGAACCCAGGAAAATTACAACGGTCATGCCAGGTTCTCCTTAGCCGTGGGGGACGTCTTCGGACTCGCGGATGTTCACGAGTTCGTTGTCGCTCATCTGGCCGGTGACCAGGCGGAACAGTTGCAGCACCAGCACCGGCGCTGCGAGCACGGAAAACACCATGCCGCTGGCGTAGAAGTAGCCCATGGACGTTTCCATGACGGCGCTGGTCGAATCCCAGTTGATCTTCACCTGCTCGTAGGCGCCCTTGAAGATCAGCCAGCAGCACACCAGCATCAGCGCCAGCGCGATCAGCAGGCACACCTGCTTGCCGCCGCGCGGCAGCCGCGAGATCAGCGTGTCCGTGCCCAGGTGGGCGCGCTCGTTCAGCGCGACGACCCCGCCCATGAAGGTCAACCAGACGAACAGCCAGCGCGACAGCTCTTCAGACAACGTGATGCCCGAGTTGAAGCCGTAGCGCATGACGACGTTGCCAAACACCATGACGACCATCAGCGCCAGGCTGAGGACCATCAGCCAGGCCAAGAGCCGGCAGTAGCCATCGATGATTTTTTGAACCACGCGGTTGTCTCCTCTTTTTGAAGTGTTAGTAATGTACGAACTGGTTAGTTTTCTATGATCAGTAGTTTCCCTAGGTTTTAGACGCACGCATAGCGCAGCACGGTGTCCACGATGGACTCGCGCCGGCGGGCCGCGACCTGCGGGTCGGAGTAGTCGCGCTTGAAGATCAGGCCGAAGGTGTGGCGGTTGGCGACGTTGAAAAACGTCAGCGCCGAGATGGTGGCGTGCAGGTCGATCGGGTCGAGCCCGGGGCGGAACTGGCCACTGTCCACGCCGCGGGCGTAGACCTTCTCGACCGCCGAGATCGCCGGAATGTTCAGCAGCTGGATGGTCTGGCTCTGCGCCAGGAACTGGCCGCGCAGCATGTTCTCGGACATCACCAGGCGGATGTAGGGCTCGCTCGTGAAGTGGTGGTCGAACGTGAACTCGACCAGCCGGCGCAACGCGGCTGCGGGCTCCAGATCGTCCAGCTGCAGCTCGGATTCGGTCTTGCGCATGGCCGCGTACGACGCTTCGAGCACGGCCAGATACAGGCCTTCCTTGCTCTCGAAGTAGTAGTAAATCATGCGCTTGCTGGTCTGCGTGGCGGCGGCGATCTCGTCGATGCGCGCCCCGGCCAGGCCCTTCTCGGCAAACTCGATCAGCGCCACCTCCATGATGTTGGCCATGGTGCGCTCGGGGTCGTTGGTGCGGGTGGGTTCCCGGCTTGGCGATCGGGTGCCGGCCACCCGGCGCCGGGAATGTACCGTTTGGTTCATTTTGGCGAGTATAGGGAGTGACCCCGCTGCCCACGCCTGCGTAATTACCCGATGGCCGTTGCGCTTGCACCAGCGATTTCGACCACGCGACCCGAGGCGGCGGCCTCGGCGATGGCCTCGGTGACGCGCAGGTTGTGCAGTCCGTCGCGCGCGCTGACCAGCGGCTTTGCCTCGCCGCGCACCACGGCGCCGAAATGCGCGATCTGGTGGCGCAACGGGTCATCGCGCACCACGCCCGCGCTGCCGACCTCGAACGGCTTCCACCACGAGCGGTCTTCGGGGCGAGGGTAGGTCTTGATGCGCATCGTCGGCACCGACAGGCTGCCGTTGGTGCCGGTGACGACATAGCAGTCTTCGTCGCCATAGCTCGGGTAGGCGGGGTTCTCCTGGCTGGTCTGCTCCCAGCTGCGTGCGCAGGCGGCTGTGTCCGACAGCATGAAGCTGCCCAGCACACCGCTGGCAAACCGCAGGTTGATGGCCACCGTGTCTTCCACCGCGAAGCCGCGCGTGGCGTTGGACGCGAACGCCTGCACGGCCACGATCTCGCCGCACAGCATGCGCAGGTTGTGCACCTCGTGGATCATGTTCAGCAAGATCGGGCCGCCGCCCGGCTCGCGCCGCCAGGGGCCGTCATCGAAGTAGCTGTCGGCCTTGTAGAAGGTGGCGCTGCCCATCACCGCCACCAGCCGGCCGAGCTGCCCGGACGCCACGACCTGCTGCGCCTTGGCCATGATGGGGCTGTGCGCGCGGTGGTGGCCGATCAGCACCCGGGCGCCGGTGCGCTCGACCGCCTGCAACAGCCGCGTGCCCTCGGCCACTGTGGTGGCGATCGGCTTTTCCAGCAGGATGGGCAGGCCGGCTTCGATGCATTGCAGCGCCTGCGGCACATGCAGCGCGTTGGGCGTGGCCAGCACCAGGCCGTCGGGCCGGTCGCGGGCCAGCAGTTCGTCGATGGACGTGTAGAGCGGAACGCCGGCCCGGGCCGCCACGCCGACGGCGGCCGGCGAGGGGTCGACGATGGCCGACAGCGTGCAGCGCGGGCTGGCCTGCAAGGCGCCGATGTGGGCCTGGCCGATATAGCCGGCCCCGGCCACAGCAATGCGGGTTGTCTCCATGGGGGTGTCTGGTGTGGGTGATGAATCTGGGTGAATGTGGGGTACGCGTCGGGGCCTCACCCCACCTGCGCGGGCGCCACGTCGACCGACCCGCCGCTGCGCGCCGCCTGCCCGATCGCCTCCAGCGTAGCGGCGTTGTCCAGGCTGGCGGCTGCGGCGCGCTCTATGGCGGCGAAGTCACCGGCCTGCACGACCTGCGCAAACGCCTCGGCCGCAAAGCGAAAGCCGCTGCCGTGGTCCGACACGATTTCTTCGAACGGCACGGTGTTGGCCACGCCGCGCCGCACGCGCAGCTGGCTGGGCTGGTAGCCCAGGGGGTGATCCGTCGCACTGGCGCTGGTGTGGTTGAGAAATTCCGTCTCCAGCGTGCCACCGGTCGCAGCAATCGTTGCGCGCCGCACGTTGGCCACGTCCATCGCGCACGACAGTTGGGCACGCCGGCCATCGGCGTAGTGCAGCGTGGCCATCAGGCTGATGTCGACGCCGGTCTCCGCCCAGGTTGCATCGGCCTGCACCCGCGCCGGCGCGCAGCCCATCACCAGGCGGATCAGGCTCAGCGGGTAGCTGCCGGCGTCCAGCAGCGCGCCGCCGCCAAGCTCGGGCTTCATGCGGATGTTCTCGTCCGGGTTGCGCAGCTGAAAGCCGAAGCACGCCTGCACCGATCGCACGCTGCCGATGGCGCCACTGCGGATCAGCTCCAGCATGGCGCCGGTCTGCGGCTGGAAGTAGTAGGGGTAGGCCTCCAGCACCATCACACCATGCCGGCGCCCCGCGGCGAACATGGATTGCGCCTCGGCCAGGCCCAGGGCCAGCGGCTTCTCGCACAGCACATGCTTGCCGGCCTCGGCGGCCTTGACCGTCCACTCGGCATGCAGGCTGTTGGGCAGGGGGATGTAGACGGCGTCGACTTCCCCATCGGCCAGCAGCGCCTCGTAGCTGCCATGGTGCCGGCCGATGCCGTGGGCGGCTGCGAACTCGGCCGCCGTCTCGGAACGGCGGCTGGCGGCAGCGACCACGCGCACCTGCGGGCTGGACGCCACGTCGCGCACGAACTGTTTGGCGATGTTGGCGCAGCCGAGGATGCCGATGCGCAAAGGCTGGTCGGGCGTGGCCGGGTGGTGCATGGGCGACTTCTCCTATGGATGGTGGTGGGGCGGGCGTGCCTTCGAACTTTGATTGTCAAGCGCCAGCCTGTGCCGCCGCATGCTCAGGCTGTGGCTGCACTTGCGCGTGCTGGTGTGGCGCCTGCGCCGTTGCGTGTCCAGTCAGATCCTGCCCCGCCGCGTGCCGGCCGGCGATGTAGCCGAAGGTCATCGCGGGGCCGAGGTTGATGCCACCGGAGGGGTAGAAGCCGCCCATCACACTGGCCATGTCGGTGCCCACCGCGTACAGCCCGGTGATCGCCTGGCCTTGCGCATCGACGACCCGCGCATGGGCATCGGTCTTCAACCCGGCAAAGGTGCCGAAGCTGCCCGGGAACACCTGCACCGCGTAGAACGGCCCGTGCTCGATCGGCGCCACGCAAGGGTTGGGGCCATCGTGCAGCGGGTCGCCCATCTTGCGGTTGTAGGGGGTGGAGCCGCGACCGAAGTCCGGGTCCACGCCCCGGCGTGCGTGTTCATTGAAGCGCCGCACTGTCTCGGCCAGGCCCGCCGGCGGAATGCCGCAGGCCACGGCCAGCGCCTCGATGGTCGCGCCGCGCTGGAGGTAGCCGCTGCGAACGGCCGGCCCCACCGGCAGCGGGAATGGCCGCGCGTGGCCCAGCCCGTAGCGCCGCTGGAAGCGGTGGTCGCAGACCAGCCAGGAACAAACCGCTTCGCCCTCGGGCGCCTGCGCCACCATGGCCGCCGTGTAGTCGTAGTAGCCACCGGCCTCGTTCACGAAGCGCTGGCCGTTGGACAGCACCCCGATCAGCCCCGGCTTGCCCCGCTCAATGATGTGCGGGAAGTGGCCCACCGTGCCGTCGGCATGCGGTACGCGCGAGACCGGCGCCCAGGCCACCGGCGAGGCCAGGTCGGTCGCCAGCACGCCACCGGCCTGCTCGCCCAGCGTGATGCCGTCGCCCGCGCAGGTGTCGGGCGGCAGCGCCAGGTGTTCGCGGCCGGTCGGCGTGCGCGGGAACAGTGCTTGCCGCCGCGCGATGTCGTTCGGGAACCCGCCCGCCGCCAGCACCACGCCGCGTGTGGCGCGGATTTCGATGTCGCCGCCGGGTGCGGACACGACCGCGCCGCGCACGGCCCCGTCCTCCATGATCAGCCGCCGCGCTGGCGCCGATTCGATCAGCTGCACCTTCAGGTCGTCCGCCGACTTGGCCAGCCGGCCGATCAGCGCCACGCCGTTGACCAGGTGCATCGCCCGCCCATGCAAGGCCAGGTCGCGCAGGTGCCGCACGAAGCGTTTGGTCACGTGCCAGAACGCCTTGGGCGAGCGCGTCATGCTGAGGAAGGCGCCAAGGTCCGCGCCCGCCATGATCGGCATGCCCAGGAACGAGGTCTCGCGCATGGTGGTGCGCAGGCGCTTGTTCAGCGGGCCCAGGGCGCGCGCGTCGTATGGCGCGGCAATCACCTGGTGGCCCTGGGTGCCTGCGCCTTCCACCGCGCCGTGGATGTCGGGGATGGCGTTGCCCTCGGCAAACTGCAGGGCCGTGTGCTGCTCGAAGAAGGCCACCATCTGCGGCGCGTTGTCCAGGAAGGCATCGACCCGGGCCGCGTCGTAACGGTCACCGAGTTCATGGCGCAGGTAGGTGCGCGGCTGCTGCGGGTCTTCATGGATGCCGGCGCGCTTGGCGAGCGGGTTGCCCGGCACCCACATCCAGCCGCCCGACCAGGCCGTGGCGCCGCCGAACACGGGTGCTTTTTCGACGACGACGACCTTCAGCCCGTGCCAGGCCGCCGTGACGGCGGCCGAGAGGCCGGAGGCGCCGGAGCCGACGACCAGCAGGTCGCAGTCGATGCGGCGCGGGGCAGATGTCGGGGTAGATGCCATGGCGTTCATGCCCCCAGCTGCGCCAGCACGCGCTGTGTGGCGGCCAGGGCGCGGCGCGCTCGCTCGGTCGGCCCGACGCTGCGGGCCAGCGTCTGCGTCGGCACCTCGATGCTGAGCGGCACGTCAGGCGGCACCGCGCGCAGCAGGCCGAGCAGGTCCAACTCGCCCTCGCCGGGGAACAGCCGCTCGGCGCGCGCCTGATCGAGGATCGCCGCCATCGTCGGCGGCACGGCGGCCGGCACGTCGCAGAACTGCAGGTAGCGCAGCCGCGCGGGCGGCACCAGCGCGATGTCTTCCATGCGGCTGCGCGAGCGGCTGAAGTGGAACGGGTCGATCAGCACGCCGGCGTTTGCGGCGCCACAGCGCTCGACGATGCGAGTGGCCTGCGGCAAGTCCTTGGCCTCTGTCCACGGCATGAATTCGAGCACGGCGCCCAGGCCGTAGCGTCCCGCCAGTTCGCAGAACGCCGCGAAGGTGGCGATCTGGCGCGCATCGTCCGGGTCATTGCCGGCCACCAGCAACTCGCGGGCGCCCAGGCGCGCGGCTGTGGCGACTGCGGCCTCGTAGTCGGCCACGCGGGTGTCCGGTCGGATGCGGAAGATCTCGGCGTCCAGCACCTTGACGCCGGTGCCAGCCAGCCGCGCCTCGACTTCGCGCAGCAGCGGCGTGTCGCCCACGATGTCGTATTGCAGCTCCGTCGGCGTGGCGGGCAGCAGGCGGATGCCGATGTGGCTGAAGCCGGCGTCGAACGCGCACGTCACCATCTCGGGCGGCGTCAGCTCCAGCACCGTGAGGGCGGCGAGCGAGAGGGGGCGGGTCATGTGCTTGTCTCCGTTGGCGTTCAGTGACGCAATGGATCGAATCTAAAGAAAACGAATCGCCTCCACAACGGTCTAGATGTAGTCCTATGATTCACGGATCGTGAACCTCGACTTCCAGCTCGCCGACCTGCGTGTGTTCTGCCTGGCGGCCCGCAAGGCCAGCTTTGCGGCCACGGCGATGGAGCTGGGCACCTCGCCCGCCTATGTCAGCAAGCGCATCGCCCTGCTCGAAAAGGCGCTGGGCGTCACGCTGTTCCACCGCGCGGCCCGGCGCGTGACGGTGACCGACGATGGCGAGCGCGTCTACGCATCGGCGCAGCAGATCTTTCAAGGTGTGGACGACATGGGCGAGACCGTGGCCGGTGGCCGGCTCGACCCGCGCGGCACACTGCGCGTGACCACCAGCTTCCGGTTGGGCCGCCTGCACATCGGGCCGGTGCTCTCGTTGCTGGCCGAGCGCTACCCGGCGCTCAGCATCACGCTGGACACGGTCGACCGGCGCGTCGACCTGATTGCCGAGAACATCGATCTGGATGTGCGCGTCGGCGAGGTCAGCGAACCGCATCTCGTGGCCCACCGCATCGCACCCAGCGCGCGGGTGGTGTGCGCTGCGCCCGCCTATCTCGCACGGCGCGGCACGCCGGCCAGCGTGGCCGAGTTGAGCCAGCACGATTGCCTGGTGCTGCGCGACCGGCACCAGGCCTTTGGCGTGTGGCACCTCACCGGGCCGAGCGGCGCGCACAAGATCAAGGTCACCGGCCGCCTGTCGTCCAACGACGCCCAGATCGTGCGGGGGTGGAGCCTGGATGGTCACGGCATCCTGCTGCAGGGCGACTGGGACCTGGCCGACGACCTGCAGGCTTGCCGCCTGGTGCCGGTGCTGCCGGCCTACCGCCAGCCGGCCGACATCTGGGCCGCCAGCACGGTGCGCCTGAGCCATTCGGCCAAGGTGCGCGCCTGCGTGCGCTTTCTGCAGGAGCAGTTGGCCGGGGACGGCCCGTTTGCGCTGCAGCGCAACACCGCTGGGGCGGCGACTTTCAACCGAGCCTGATGGGGTAGCCTCTCACGACACCCCATGAACGCCGAGCCGGCGCCATCGTCCGGTGCCCGCAGAACCAGGAGTACCCCGTGATCATCGAGAACCAACGTGATGTGACAGCGGCCGTGCTGGCCGAACTTCAGCGCGCCACCGATCCGCGCTTCAAGGACATCATGACCGCCGCCGTCACGCATCTGCATGGCTTCGTGCGCGATGCGAAGCTGACCGAGGCGGAGTTCCACCAGGCCTGCAGCATCGTTGCCAAGCTGGGGCAGCTGACGACGGCCTCGCACAACGAGGTCGTGCTGATCGCCGGCTCCCTTGGCGTGTCCGCCCTGGTGTGCCTGCTCAACAACGGCGACGACGGCCAGAGCGAGACCACCGCCAACCTGATGGGCCCGTTCTGGCGCATGGACTCACCACGCACGGCGAGCGGCGGCTCCATCGTCCGGTCACCGACGCCGGGCGATCCCGTGTTCGTGACCGCCTGGGTGCGGGACCGTGCAGGCCGGCCGGTGGCCGATGCCGAGGTCGACGTCTGGCATGCATCGTCCGAGGGCTTCTACGAGAACCAGGACCCGGGCCAGGCGGACATGAACCTGCGCGGCAAGTTCATGACGGACGCGTCGGGCCGCATCGCATTTCGCAGCGTCAAGCCGGTGGGCTACCCGATCCCGCTGAGCGGCCCGGTCGGCGCATTGCTGAGGGCACAGGGCCGGCACAACATGCGGCCGGCCCACATCCACTTCATGATCTACAAGCCGGGCTTCAAGACGCAGTTCGCGCAGGTCTATTCCAGCGACGACCCGAACCTCCACACCGATGTGCAGTTCGGCGTCACCAAAGCGCTGGTCGGCCAGTATGTGCTGCACTCCGGCGAGCCTGCGCCGGCGCCGGATGTGCGAGGCGCCTGGTACACGCTGGAGCACCGTTTCGTGATCGAGCCGGGCGAAGCGCGGTTGCCCAAGCCCCCGATCACCGGCAAGGCCGATGGCGACCGGCCCGCCCTGGCGGTGCTGCGCCGGACAGAGATCAGTCCTCCAGCACCCGCACCTTGACGCTCTTGCCCTTGATGCGCCCGGCGTTCAGCCGGCGCACGGCCTCGTGGGCCAGTTGGCGCTCCACGGCCACATAGGTCGAGAACTCGTTCACGTCGATCTTGCCGATCTGCTCGCGTGTGAAGCCGGCCTCGCCGGTCAGCGCGCCCAGCACGTCGCCGGCGCGGATCTTCTCCTTGCGCCCGCCCAGGATCTGCAGCGTCGCCATCGGCGGCAGCGCCGGCGGCTGGCCGTCGTCCTGCAAGGCCGAGAGCTTGGTCCACACCGTCGGCTGGCCTTGCTGCTGCTCGATGCGGCCGACGCGTCCCATCTCGTCCATGCTGGCCAGGTTCAGCGCCAGGCCCTTCTCGCCCGCGCGGCCGGTGCGGCCGATGCGGTGGATGTGCACCTCGGCGTCCGGCGTCACCTCCACATTGACCACGGCCGACAGGCGCGTGATGTCCAGCCCGCGCGCGGCCACATCGGTGGCCACCAGCACCGTGGCGCTGCGGTTGGCAAAGCGCACCAGCACCTGGTCGCGCTCGACCTGCTCCAGCTCGCCATACAGCGCCAGCGCCGCGAAGCCGTGGCCGCGCAGCACGGCCAAGAGGTCGCGGCACTGCTGCTTGGTGTTGCAAAAGGCTAGCGCGCTGTCGGGCTTGTGGTGGCGCAGCAGGCGCACCACGGCGTCGAGCCGGTCGCCTTCCTTCACCTCGTACCAGTGCTGTGTGATGTGGCTCACGTCCTGCTGTGCGTCGATCTTGACCGTGAGCGGGTCGCGCAGGAACTGCTTGGCCAGCTGGGCGATTCCCTCGGGGTAAGTGGCCGAGAACAGCAGCGTCTGGCGCTCGCTGGGGCACTGCTTGGCGACCTTCACGATGTCGTCATTGAAGCCCATGTCCAGCATGCGGTCGGCCTCGTCCAGCACCAGCGTGCGCAGGCCTTCGAGCTGCAGGTGGCCGCGGTCCAGGTGGTCCATCACGCGGCCGGGGGTGCCGACCACGATGTGCGCGCCGTGCGCCAGGCTGGCTGTCTGGTTGCGCAGCGGCACGCCGCCGCACAGCGTCACGGTCTTGATGTTGTCCTGCGCGCGGGCCAGGCGCCGCAGCTCCTGCGTGACCTGGTCGGCCAGCTCGCGCGTGGGGCACAGCACCAGCGCCTGGACGCCGAAGAAGCGCGGGTTCAGCCCCGCCAGCAGCGCCAGGCCGAAGGCGGCCGTCTTGCCGCTGCCGGTGGCGGCCTGGGCGATCAGGTCGCGGCCGGCCAGCGCTGGCGGCAGGCTGGCGGCCTGGATCGGCGTCATGCGGTCAAAGCCCAGCTGGGCGAGGTTGGCGAGGGTGGCCGCGTCGAGCGGCAACCGGGCGAACGCGAGGTTCGCGGGATTTGAATCAGACATAGCGCGATTGTCCGGGTTGGTCATGCCAACAAGCGCACGGATTGCGGCGCAAAATCGCGAACTGGCACCGATATCAGTGATTGCATCGGCGTTTCCAGGGGCGCAAGGCCTTCCAGAATGCCGCGAAAGGACACCGCATGGATCTGCAGTACCAGTTGAAGGCCGGCAGCTACTACCTCTACGACCTGACCTCGCCGCCCAGCGAGTTCACCGGCGAGCACAAGCTCAAGCTCAAGACCGACACCGTGGCGATCGCCTTCGACGCGAGCACCGGGCACCTGCACCAGCACGGCAGCCCGCCCCGCATCCAGTCCTGGGCCAACACGGCGCGGCGACGCCTGCGGGCCGCCGGCGCGCAGGACAGCGCCAACGACATCGTCGTCGTCTCTGGCCCGCTGCCGGTGGACGAGATCAACAAGTGCCTGGCCATCACCGGCTACTGCCGGCGCCTGTTTGCCAGGCTGGGCAGCCTGCCGCACGGCAAGTTCGTCGGCGCGCGCGCCTGAGGCAGCCGCACTACCTGGTTCTTCCAGAAGCGTCCGGCCGCCCGCCGGTCCGGTCCCAGGCTTCCGGGTTGGGCCACCTTCGGGAATGGGGACAGGTGGGCCAGGCTCGCCAACGACCCGGCCGCACTAGCGTTGCCTGGGGTCAGGCCTGGCCTGTTCCTCGGACGGAAACCCTTCACCCTTCCTGCGCTACCATTCTTACCTCACGTAAGGAGTTCACATGGCGATGGCAACGATGACCAGCAAAGGGCAGATCACGGTTCCGCAGGCCGTGCGCGAATCGCTTGGCTTGCGGCCAGGCGCCAAGGTCGATTTCGTGCCCATGCAAGAGGGCTTCCGCTTGGTGGCGGTGCGGCGCGATGTCGCCACGCTCAAGGGGCGCTTTGCCGGGCGCGTGGCGCGTCCGGTCAGTCTGGCGGAGATGGACGAGGCGATCGCGCAAGGCGGTGCAGCACGGTCCGCACTGCCGAGGCAACGCAAGTCTTGAGTGCCATGGTGGGTCTTGATACCAACGTGCTGGTGCGGTACCTCGCCCAGGACGATGCCAAGCAGGCTGCAGCGGCGACGCGGCTGATCGAGAGCGAACTGAGCGACCGTGTGCCCGGCTACCTGACTGTCGTCGTAGTGGTCGAGCTGTGCTGGGTGCTTCAGCGGCTTTACGCCGCCAGCGCAGCCGAAGTCGCGCAGGCCATCGACGACATGCTGGCGATGCCGGTGTTCGTGTTCCAGGAGCGCGAGGCCGTGCAGGCTGCGGTCCGCAGCGTACGTACGCGGGGCGGCTCGCGGTTAGGACTTTCCGACGTGCTGATCACCGAGCTGGCCACGCGCGTTGGCTGTGTTCGGGTGATGAGTTTCGACAAGAATGCGGTGCGCTCGGCTGGCATGACGCTCTTGGTGTGAGCGAACTCGCGCATCAACTCGCGCAGTACCTGCGATGCCGGCCGATCAGTGCCAGCACGCGCGCCACGCATCAGCCTCGTCTTGGTGCATCGCCTTGTCCGCGTTTCATCAATGGCAGTGAGCCAGAACACTCCTCACAGTCTCCAATCGTTGCCCTGAAACGGCCTGTCACGTACCGGCCACGCGGGGCACAGCATCTGCACGACCTCCATCAGGCTCAACCACTCCGCGATAGGGTCGATCCCGGAATCGTTGGCCAGCGGCGGCTGAAACGCGACACCCGCTTCGCGCGCCAGCACCATGCCCGCATCGGCGTCGCTGCGCGCAGGTTCGCCTTTGGCTGCCGTGCTATCGGAGGAGTTCATCCAGCAATTCCAGTTTGTCGAACAAGGTGAAGTACTCACGCAACTCGGCCATGTCGAGCGAGGCGATATGCCGTTGCATGAGGGCTCGAATGTCGTCCAGGTCGCGCGTGCGCGTCGCGTCGTTCACGAATCCTTGCAACTTGAAGCCAATGAGCCCTTCGACGCTGATGACACGCAGGCGGCCCATGGGCGTTTCCCGTGTCTGCGCACCAGCCAGCAGGCGGCGCGCCAGGGGGCGGTGCGCGTACAGCAGATCCAGCCCCTCTGTGCCCCGCACATAGTTGGCGGCGTTCTCACTGCGGTACAGGCACTGGTAGCCCAGTTCCAACAGCGCGTCATGCACCTGGTCCGCCGCTTCGGCCTGGACCAAAAAATCCACGTCCTGCGTCGCGCGCACCACCTGATGCGCCGCCACCGCCAAGCCTCCGATCAAGGCGGGCTCCGTGCCGCTGCGTGCGAACATGGCCAGCGCTTCACGGATTTGATCGGCCAAGTTGGGCATGTTTGCAGGGGGGCAAGAGTAGGCGTTCGCACCATTGTGTCCATGAACCGCCCGCTTGCGCTGGCGCCTGCGCCTGAGGGCGTTCGGCCGTCGTCCGGGGCGGTGAAGGGCGGCGCCTAAAATCGCGTCCACCATGCGTTCCCCTGTCCTTGCCTTTTTCCTCGCCATCGCCATGGCCTGGATGGGCCTGGCGGCGCAGAGCCAGGCGGCCTGGGTCACCTCGGCCAGCCTCGCTGAACAAGCGAAGGCCGCGCAACTGGGCCAGCCACAACCGGGCATTGCCACCAGCGTCGAGCGCAGTGGCTCCCTTGGCGACCACCACCTGGACGATCTGCCGATCCAACTGCTGGCCGACCTGATCGGCCTGTTGCGCCAGCCCTGCGCCGCTGGTGCGGCCGGCCTGCCGTTGCGCCCGCAAGCGACGCTGGCCGAGGCCGGGCCACCGCCTTATTTGGCCGGGCTGCGCCGCCCGCCCATCGCGCGCGCCTGATCTGCCCGGCGGGCCGTTCATCGGCCGCCCCCCGTCGTCTCGATCCCTGCCCGCTGGGGCCCGGCGCGCTGCAACCGCAGCACGCCGCATTGTTTTGCTCACCCACTTTGGAAGCCTTGTGGAAATACTTGTTTTGTCGGCCCTGATCATGATCAACGGCCTGTTCGCGATGTCTGAGATCGCCTTGGTGACCGCGCGCCGTGCGCGTCTGCAGAAGCTCGTGGAAGAGGGCGACGCGGCCGCCGCGGCCGCCATCAAGCTGGGCGAAGACCCGACGCGCTTCCTGTCGACCATCCAGATCGGCATCACCTCCATCGGCGTGCTGAACGGCATCGTGGGCGAGGCTGCACTGGCCGCGCCGCTGGCCGCCTGGCTGGCCGAGCTGGGGGTGCCCGCGCCCTACAGCGGCTATGGCGCCACCGGCCTGGTGGTGCTGCTGATCACCTACTTCTCCATCGTCGTCGGCGAGCTGGTGCCCAAGCGCCTGGGCCAGACGCACCCGGAAATGCTGGCGCGGCTGGTGGCGCGCCCGATCGAATGGCTGGCCGTGGCCACCAAGCCCTTCGTGCGGCTGCTGACCATCTCCACCCATTTCCTGCTGCGCATGCTGGGCGTGAAAGACGGCAACCCCAACCCGATCACGGCCGAAGAGATCCACGCCATGCTGGCCGAGGGCACGAAGGACGGCGTCATCGAATCGCACGAGCACGACATGGTGCGCAACGTGTTCCGCCTGGACGACCGGCAGATCGTCTCGCTGATGGTGCCGCGCGGCGATGTCGCCACGCTGGACGTGGAACTTTCGTTCGAGGAGAACCTGCAGCGCATCGAGGACAGCGACCACGGGCGCTTTCCAGTCGTGCGCGGTGGCTTGGGCGAGGTGCTGGGCATCCTCAACGCGCGCCAATGGCTGTCGCGCGCGCTGCGCGGTGGCCCGCGCGACCTGACGCTTGAGAAGCTCCAGGAGCCGCTGTATGTGCCCGAGACGCTGACCGGCATGGAACTGCTGGACAACTTCCGATCCACCGACATGCAGATGGCGTTTGTGATCGACGAGTACGGCGAGGTGCAGGGCATCGTCACGCTGCAGGATCTGATCGAGGCCATCACCGGTGAATTCCAGCCGCGCGACCCGCAGACCTCCTGGGCCGTGCAGCGCGAGGACGGCAGCTGGCTGCTGGACGGCCACATCCCCGTGCCTGAGCTGAAGGACCGTCTGAACCTGGCGAGCGTCCCCGAGGAGGAACGCGGCCGCTACCACACGCTGTCGGGCATGCTGATGCTGCTGTCCGGCCGCGTGCCCAAGGTGGCCGATACCGCCGAGTGGGAAGGCTGGCGCCTGGAGATCGTCGACATGGACGGCAAGACCATCGACAAGGTGCTGGCCCAGCGGCTGGACATCGCAGCCGACCCGGCCGCCGTGATGGCGGCCGAGCCCGAGGCGCGGGCCTGAGCGGCCCGGCGCCGCCTGCCGTCAGAAGTCCATCAGGCTCAGTCCCACGCTGAGCACCGTGCGCTTGCGGTTGTAGTCGATCAGGCTGTCGCCATAGCCGTGGAACAGCTGGGTGTGCAGCCGCAGGCCGCTGCGCAGCCAGCCCTCGCCCTGCGGACCCAGCGCGCGCAGCCATTCCACGCGCACCGAGCCCTTGCTGCCGCCCTTGAGCGGGTGGCGCAGCGTGACGTTCAGGTTGTCGCGGTTGTTGATCGTCCAGCCGCCGGTGATCTCGCCGCGGCCGACGAAATCGGTGATGTCCGCGTTGTCGTCGCTCTCGGCGCGCTCGTGCAGGCGGTGCCAGATGCGGCCGGTCAGGCGAAAGCGGTCGTCCTTCTCGAAGCCGGCCATCAGGTAGACGCGGTTCCAGCTGCGCGAGAGTGGCAGCGACTGGCCATTGGACTGGTGCACCAGCCCGAGGCCGGTGTAGCGCATGCGCCAGCCGCCCGGCAGTTTGGCGTCCGTCGGGTAGACGTAGATCAGCTCGGGCTCATGGTCAGTGGATCGGAACGGGCGTGACAGCTGCGGCGTGAACACCTGCCAGTAGGATTGCTGCGAATACCCCAGCCACAGCGAATCGACGTGCGAGCCTTCGCTCGGCGTCAGCAGGCCCTGGGCCAGTTTGGTGCGGATCGACAGCTGGATCCGCGCCTCGGTGCGCCGGTAGTCGTAGATCTCGGTCGACTGGTTTTCCGGGTTGGGCGAGGTGGGCGAGGCGTTGGTGCTGCTGGAGCGCGCCATCGACAGGCTGATCGGCCGGTAGCCGCGCAGGCCAAAGACTCCGCAGTCGGTGCCCGATTCGAGTTCCCACTCGCGCGACAGCACCGAGTAGCGCGTGTCGTGGCAGCGCTCCACCACCGGCGCCTCGGGCTTGGCCAGTGGCGCCACGTCGACCACCGCCGTGGTGGCGGTGGTGGTGGCGGCCTCGGGCGTGCGCGTGGCGCTGGCGGCGTTCGCGCGCGCGGCAGCACGGGCGTTCACGGCGGCAGCTTCGGCGGCCTGCTGCGTGGCCCACTGGTCAAAGCACTGCAGCCGCGCGTCGGTGGCCGGCAAGGCAGTGCACGCCTGCCAGGACGCAGGGCCGACGGGCGTCGGCTGCGCCTGGGCCGGCAACGCGCTCCACAGGCTCGCGCCCAGGCCGGCGGTGAACGCCAGGCGCCGGGCTGCGGAACTGGAGCAAGGGATGGGGAGGGGGCTGCGCCGGGTGGGCTCGCTCGACATCGGGAATCCTAAAAGTTGGTGTTCTGGGTCGCGGATCATGTCATTGCCAGCCACCTTGTCGGCGCAGGACAAAGTCGCGTCTTGCGCCGGTGTCGGCATCGGTCCACACGCCGCTGATCTGCTTGCCGCAGGCGCCGCCGACCACGCGGCCGATCCAGTTGGCCGAGATGCGGCGGCCGTCGCGCGATTCTTCGAGCGTGAAGTCGCCGTCGTCCACGTCGCCGGCCACCAGCGCCGTGAAGCCGTCGCGCTCGACCTGGCCACGCACGCTCTCTGCCAGCTCGGGGTGGCGTTCGAGCTGCAGCACCGCGGCCGTCTGGCCGGTCGCATCGGACCAGCTGGCGCGCCAGGCGCCGTACAGGTGCACGGCGCGCACCTCGTGGGGGGCGGGGCAGGCGGCGGGGGTGTCCTGGGCCGAGGCGCAGACCGCTGCGAACGCCAGCAGGCCGGGTGCAAGGTAGTGGCGGGCGTTCATCGGCGGGCGGCCTGGTGCTGACTGTCCCCGCCCCGCGCCAGGGTTCTCGGCAGCTCGGCATCGTTCATGGCGAATTCCTCACAGGCACTCGCATCGTGACTCAGGCCACACCGGCCGCGCCGGCGACCTTCTTGGCGAACTCGGCCCGCAGTGCGCGCAGCTTCTCGCGCGGGTCTTCCTTCGCGGTGGTCTGGTCCAGCCCCATCTCGGCGATGAAGCGGCTGGGCAGCGTGGCGACCATCTCGCGGCCCTTCTTGCGCTTGCGGGTCCAGCTGACGGCCAGCGTGCGCTGGGCGCGCGTGATGCCCACATACATCAGCCGGCGCTCTTCCTGCAGGCGCTGCGTGGTCTCGTCGCTGACCACCTGCTGGCGGCCGTTGTCGTCGTCCAGCTTGAAGGGCAGCATGCCCTCGTTGACGCCGACCAGCATCACATGTGGCCACTCCAGCCCTTTGGAGGCGTGCAGCGTGGACAGCGTCACCACGTCCTGGTCCTTCTCGCGCTCACTGATGGTGGACAGCAGCGACACCGTCTGCGCCACCTCCATCAGCGACTTGGTCTCGGCCGTGTTGTTCACACCGGCTGCATCGTCGATCTGCCCGCCGCAGCGCGCCGACATCCAGTCCACGAAGTCCATCACGTTGGTCCAGCGCGTGGCGGCTACCTGCTCGCTCTCTTCGCCGTCGTACAGGTGCTGCTCGTAGCCGATCTCCTTCAACCACTCCAGCATGAAGGCGCGCGCATCCTCGGCGCCGATCGTGCGGCGCGCGCGGTATTCCAGGTCGTTCACGTACCGGCCGAACTCCTGCAGGCTCTCGAAAGCGCGGCGCGGCAACGCGCTTTCCAGCGACGACGAAAACAGCGACTCGAACAACGAGAGTTTGTACTGCGTGCCATACACACCCAGCTGCCCCAGCGTGGTGTGGCCGATGCCGCGCTTGGGCGTGGTGATGGCGCGCAGAAAGGCCGGGTCGTCGTCGTTGTTGACCCACAGGCGGAACCACGCGCACAAGTCCTTGATCTCCGCGCGGTCGAAGAAGCTCTGCCCCCCCGACACCTTGTAGGCCATCTGCGCCTTGCGCAGCGCCTTCTCGAACGGCTTGGCCTGGTGGTTGGCGCGATAGAGCACCGCGAAATGGCGGAACTCCTGGTGTTGCGAATTCGCCCGCAGCGACTGGATGCGCGCCACCACGCGCTCGGCCTCGTGCTCCTCGTTGTCGGCATCCACTACGCGCACGGGCTCGCCCTCGCCCAGCTCGGAGAACAGCGTCTTGGGAAACAGCTTGGGGTTCGGCCCGATCACGTTGTTGGCCGCACGCAGGATGGCGCTGGTGGAGCGGTAGTTCTGCTCCAGCTTGATCACCTTGAGCTGCGGGTAATCGACCGGCAGGCGCTTCAGGTTGTCCAGCGTGGCGCCGCGCCAACCGTAGATGGATTGGTCGTCGTCACCCACCGCCGTGAAGCGGGCGCGTTCGCCGACCAGCAGCTTCAAGACCTCGTACTGCGTGGCGTTGGTGTCCTGGTACTCGTCGACCAGCACATGGCCCAGCACCTCGTTCCACTTGGTGCGCACGTCGGCGTGGTCGCGCAGCAGGCGCAGCGGCATGCCGATCAGGTCGTCGAAATCCACGCTCTGGTAGGCCGTCAGCCGCTCCTCGTAGCGCGCCATGATGCGGGCAGTGATGCGCTCGTTGTCGTCCACCGCCTGCGCCTCGGCCTGGGCGGCCGACAGGCCCATGTTCTTCCACCTGCTGATGGTCCACTGCCAGATGCGGGCTGTGGCCGCGTCGGTCGTGCCGCCGGCGTCCTTCAGGATCGAGGTCACGTCGTCGGTGTCCAGGATGCTGAACTGGGGTTTGAGCCCCACGCGGTGCCCGTCCTCGCGCACCATGCGCACGCCCAGCGCGTGGAAGGTGCAAATCACCACGTCCTTGGCGGCGCGGCCGATCAGCTGCTTGGCGCGCTCGCGCATCTCGGCGGCGGCCTTGTTTGTGAAGGTGATGGCGGCAATGCGCTTGCCCGGCAGGCCGGCCTGGATCAGTGCGCCGATCTTCTGGGTGATCACGCGCGTCTTGCCCGAGCCGGCGCCGGCCAGCACGAGGCAAGGCCCGTGCATGTAGTTCACGGCCTCCTGTTGGGCGGCGTTGAGTCCTGCGGACATGGGCAATGTTGGTGTTGGCCCGGGCGGGGCAACGGGCTGGTGGCCCGCCATCGCCGAAAGCGGGCGGATCATACCGGCCACATTGTTTCAAGAAGTTTGCCTTCGACGCAAAGTACTTGCTCGTGATGGGATCGAATGGATAAAGTGAAGGCACAAGATAAACAACTGGTACTGGATATGAGATCTTTCTCGTTGAGCATCGGTCGCCGCCTGTACCTGTTGTCGTTCGTGCTGGCCCTGGCACTGGCGGGCGTGGCCTGGTTTGCGCAGGACGCGATGGGCGTGGTGTCGACCTCAGCCTCCAGCACCGAAAGCACCCGCGTGCCGCAGTTGCAGCGCATGGCCCAGCTCGAACTGAACGTGACCCGCGTGTCCCTGCAACTGCGCCACGCCATGCTGTCGCGCAATCCGGCCGAGCAGGGCGCTGCCATCGCCGATGTCGGCGAGAAGCGCAAGCACATCGACCAGGCCTTCACCGACTACGCCAGTGTCAGCACCGCCCAGGACAGCGACGAAGTCAAGACGATCCAGGGCCTGATGGCTGGCTTCTGGCAAGCAGGTGAGGCCAATCTGCGTCTGATCCAGGAGGACCGAAAGTCCGAGGCGTTCGCCTATCTGGTCGACCGCACCATCCCGGCGCGCAACCAGCTGCTCACCGCGCTGGCCAACGCCGTGCAGGCGCAGGAGCGCGGGCTGCGTGAAGACCTTGCCAAGATCCGCGCCAAGGCTGCGCTCACGCTGCGGGTGCTGGTGGCGATGGTGCTGGCCGCCATTGCTGGCCTGCTGCTGTTTGCCTGGTACATCTCCAGAGTTCTGCGGCACCGGGTGGCCTTTTCGTGCACCATGGCCGAGCGCGTGCGCGACGGCCACCTGAGCCAGGGCGTGACCGACCGGGAACACGACGAGTTCACACCCCTGCTGGCGGCGCTGGGCGACATGCGTACCGCGCTGGGCCGCGTGGTGTCCGACGTGCGCGGCATCGCCGTCAGTGTGCAGAGCGCCAGCGCCGAGATTGCGCAGGGCAACTCCGACCTGAGCGGGCGGACCGAAGAGCAGGCCAGCACCCTGCAGCACACCGCCAGCGCGATGGAGCAGCTCAACGCCACGGTGCGCCAGAACGCGGAGAGTGCCCAGCGCGCCAACGAGTTGGCCCAGGGCGCGCGGGCGGTGGCGAGCCAGGGGGGCGCTGTCGTGAGCGAGGTGGTACAGACCATGCAGGGCATCACCGAGAGCTCGCGCCAGATTGGGGACATCGTGGGTGTCATCGACAGCATCGCCTTTCAGACCAACATCCTGGCGCTGAACGCGGCGGTCGAGGCCGCGCGCGCCGGCGAACAGGGGCGGGGCTTCGCCGTGGTGGCCTCCGAGGTGCGCAGCCTGGCCAGCCGCTCTGCCACCGCCGCCAGGGAGATCAAGACGCTGATCGCGGCCAGCGTGGGGCGCGTGGAGCAGGGGACGGTGCTGGCTGATCGAGCCGGCGCGACCATGCAGGAGATCGTCGGCTCCATCCAGCGCGTGACCGACATCATGGGCGAGATCAGCCGCGCCAGCGTGGAGCAGAGCGATGGCGTCTCGCAGATCGGGCAGGCTGTCACGCGCATCGACCAGGCCACACAGCAGAATGCGGCGCTGGTCGAGCAGAGCGCGGCGGCAGCGGCCAGCCTGAGCGCGCAGGCGCAGAACCTGGTGCAGTCCATGTCCGTGTTCAAGCTGGACAACGCGGCGGGGCCGCGGCTGCTGTCCGCTGCGTGACGCGTGGCGGGTGACGGGTGACGGGTGACGGTGACGGTGACGGTGACGGCGTGACGTCGTAGCGGACGGTCGGCCTTTTTGCGACGCAGCCGCTACGGCATGGCGGCGTGCGGCTGGCGCGCCGGCCAAGGCCCCGGCAACACAGACAATCGCCGGCATGTTGCCCCCACGCTCATCGCTTCGCGTACCGCTGGCCCCCGAGGGCGCCCCTCACCGCCTTGGGGCGGCCGGGCGGCGTTGAGATGCTCGCCATCCTTGCCGTCACCTTCCCCTTCTTCGCGCTGGTGCTGGCCGGTTACCTGGCCGCCCGGCGCCGCCTGCTGCCGCTGGAGGCCATTGCCGGCCTGAACGGCTTCGTGCTGTTCTTCGCGCTGCCCTGCCTGCTGTACCGCTTCGGCGCCAACACACCGCTGGCCCTGCTGCTGGACGCCGGCGTGGCGGTCGTCTACCTGGTCTGCGGGCTGGTGATGGTGGGTTTCATCGTGGCCGCCAGCCTGAACCGGCGCGTGCGCTGGAACGATGCCGCCTTCGGTGCGCTCGTCGGCGCGTTTCCGAACACCGGCTTCATGGGCGTGCCCCTGCTGGTGGCGCTGCTGGGCCAGGCCGCGGCCGGCCCGGTGCTGGTCACGCTGCTGGTGGACATGCTGGTCATCTCCTCGCTGTGCATCGCGCTGTCGCGGCTGGACGGCGCAGGCAGTGCCGGCGCGCGCACGGCCGCCCGCAAGGCGCTGCAGGGCGTGGCGCTGAACCCGCTGCCCTGGGCCATCGTGCTGGGCATGGCCAGCCAGGCACTGGGCCTGGCGCTGTGGAAGCCGCTGGGCGACACGCTGGACCTGCTGGCCGATGCCGCCTCGCCCGTGGCGCTGTTCACCATCGGCGCCGTGCTGGCGCGCTCACAGATTCTGGCCGCGCGCGGCGACCACGCTGCACCACCATTGCGCGACGTGCTGCCGGTGGCCGCGGCCAAACTGGTGGTGCACCCGCTTCTGGTGCTGCTGGTGGGCGCGGTGGCCATGCGCCTGGGCCTGCCGCTCACGCCCTTTGCGCTGACCACCATGGCGCTGGCGGCGGCACTGCCGAGCGCCAGCAACGTCGCGCTGCTGGCCGAGCGCTTCGGTGCCGACACCGGCCGCATCGCGCGCATCATCCTGTGGTCGACGGGCGCTGCCTTCTTCACGTTCTCCGGCGCGGTGGCCCTGCTGCAGGAGTGAGTCGCGCGAGCGCTTACGCGGTCGGCACCGCCTGGCCGACGGTTGCTGAAGGCGGCGCGTCGGGCTGGGGCTGCGTGCCGATCTCAGCCCACTGCGGCGCCGTGGCCCGCAGTGTGTCCATCAGGTCACGGGCCATGGCTTCGAGCAGGCGCACTTCGCGCTGTGTCAGCTCGCGCGGCGTGTTGTCCAGCAGGCACAGCGTTCCCAGCACGTGGCCGCCGGCATCGCGCAGCGGTGCGCCGGCATAAAAGCGCAGCCCGCGTGTCTGCAGCGCCGGGTTGCTGGCAAAGCGCATGTCGCGCGCGATGTCGGGCACCACCAGCGTCTGCGCATTGGCCACCACATGGCCGCACATCGACGCGGCGCGCGGCAGCTGCAGATCGGCGCCGCGCACCGGCCCCGCTGCGCTCTGCAGGGCACCGTGCGCGCCGGGCACCTGCTGCTGGTCTTGGTCGATCAGCGAGACCATGGCCATGGGCACGTCGAAGATGTCGGCCGCCCGCTGCGCCGCTGCATCGAACAGCAGCTGCGCACGCGGGTCCAGCGCACCGCTGGCGTGCAGCGCGGCCAGGCGCTGTGCGTCGGCTTCGGGCACTACGGCGGGCATGTAGCCTTCGGCCAGGTCGGCGCCCAGCAGCGCGGCGATGCGCACCGCCGCCTCGCCGATGGACGTCACCACCGCATCCGCGCCTAGCGTCTGCAGCGCCGATTCGCCCAGCAGCTCGGCCGGCGCGTTCCACAGCCCCAGCACGATGCGCACACCGGGCCAGCGGCGCCGCAGCCGGCGGCAGAAATGCCGGGCCTGCACGGTCGGCTCGGGGCTGAGGTAGGACAGGCAGACCACGCGCGCCTGCGCCAGGTCCAGCGCGGCGATGCTGTCTGACGTCACGGCGCCTGCGGGGCGGAAGTCGGCCGCCAGGTTCTCGCGCGACAGGGCGTGCGCCAGCATGCGTGCGGCCAGCGTGTCCACCTCCCACTTGCCGCCCACGCAGACCACTTGGGCACTTTCCAGCGGCTGCGGGTCAGGGTGTTGCTCGCGCAGCTCATCGATCAGGGCGTCCATGCCCGTCACCACGCGCAGCCGGTGTTCGGCGGTGGCCACGCTGGCGTGGTCGCTGGAGGCCATGCGCAGCACGGGCAGACCGGTCTCGCCATAGAAGGCGATGAGCCGGCCATCGTCGTCCACCTGGTCGGCAGCCAGCTCGATGGCTTCTTCGACATCGCCGGCGATCAGCCGCTGGTAGATGCGCGTCGGCGTATCCAACGCCGGCGCGCTGCCCAGCAGCACGTCCAGAAAGCGCAGGCGCGGCAGGTGCCGCCCGATCACCAGCAGGCACACCGTCAGCGGCGTCGACATGATCAACCCGACCGGCCCCCACAGCGCCGTCCAGAAGGTGGCGGCCACCATCAGCGACATGGCCGACAGCCCGGTACTGGCGCCATACAGCCAGGGCTCGACCACGTTGTTGCTGAGCAGCTCCAGCGCCACGATGAGCGCCAGCGTCCACAGCACCATGCTCCAGCCCGGGTCCACGGCGAACGCCAGGCCGAGCGGGAAGATGGCCGACACCATCGGCCCGATGTAGGGCACGAAGCGCATCACGGCCGCCACGGCGCCCCACAGAATCGCCCCCGGCACGCCGATGATCCACAGCCCTGCAGCCATCGGCACGCCGTAGGTGAGGTTGACGATGAGCTGCATCGTCAGGTACTTGCTGATGCGGTGCCCGGCCTCGTCCATCGCATCGGTCGAGCGGTGCAGGCTGCCGCCCCACAGGCGCAGCAGCCGGTCGCGCAGGTCGAGCCGGTCGAGCAGCGTCAGCACCACGAACACCAGCACGATGCCGGTATTGGCCAGGGTGCCGCTGCTGGCGTTGAGCCACGCCAAGGCTTGTTGGAAGGCAGACGGGGGGCGCGCGACCAGTTCGACGCGTTGGGGCGGCCGCGTGGCCGCGGCCGGGGCCGAGCCGGGCGGCTCCAGTGCCGGCGATGTCTGTTCGACTTCGGTCTTCAGCGTGTCGAAGGTCTTGACCACGCCGTCGAACATGCCCGGTGTGCTGGCACTGGTCCGCAGGTCACGCAGCTTGGTGAGGATGTTGCTTTGGTAGGTGGGCAGCTGGGCACTCAGCGCGCTCACCTGGTTGCCCAGGAACAGACCGGCCAGCCCGAGGCTGGCCAGCGCGGCCATGACCACGATCAGCACCGCCACCGCGCGCGGCAAGCCCCAGCGCTTCAGGCGCACCACCAGTGGGTCCAGCACGAAGCCGAGCAGGAAGGCCAACGCCAGCGGCATCAGGATGTTGCGGCCGAAGTACAGCGCCGCGATGATGACGCTGCCCGTCACCAGGCTGACCATCAGCTTCAGCTCGGGCACCAGCGCCGTCAATGCCGCCAGCGATGGCGCCGCAGGCGCAAACGACAGGCCAGCAGGCTGCAGCCGGTCACCGCCATCGGCCTCTCGCGCAAGCCGCGGCTGCACACGCGCCTGCGCCTGGGGAGAGCGGGTGTCCACGGGGTGGCTGATGCGAGAGGGAGCGGGTGAGCGCTGCGCCGCAGTCAGCGGCGCTTCTTGCGCTTGGGCGCGGCCGCCGTGAAGGGCGCGGTCCACAGGGCCATCAGGTCCTGCGTGGACTGCGTCGCCGCCGTGCGGCTGGCCCGTTTGACCTGCGCGCTGGCCTGCCCGCGCGCCGTGCCGGCAGCCTTGTTCGCTGCCGAGTTGGCAGCGCTGAGCCACATGCTCATGAACGGGTTCTTCTTCAGCCAGGGGTTGGACATGGGACGCTCCAGTAAGGGTGAGCCATGGTCGCGCGGATCGCGCTGGCGGGCTGTGCAGGCGGGCCGGGACCGGCTGTCAGCCGAGGCGCCGTGCCGTCGCCCGTCTAGCTTCCGGGGCGCCCGCCTACATGCACTGGCGCCTGTGCATGACAACGCGCGGGCCGCGCCTGCGCACAATCATCCAAGCATTTTTTTGGGGGCGTTCCGAGTCGTGGCGCACCCATCTGCCAGACCGACTCTCCCATTCCCCTGACCGCCATGAAGCTCTTCCACTGCACCAACTGCGGCAATCGCGTCTTCTTCGAAAACCAGCGCTGCGAGGTGTGCGGCAGCATGCTGGCCTTCTCCACCGAGGAGCGCGAGATGCTGGCGTTCCAGGTCTCGCCCGAGGGCGTGTGGGCGCGCGCCGGCACCCCCGGCCCGGCCTACCGGCCCTGCATCAACACCGCTGAAGGCGTGTGCAACTGGCTGGTGCCGGCCGAGCATCCGCACCAGCACTGCGTATCGTGCCGCACCACGCACACCATCCCGGCCCTCAGCAAGCCGGAGAACCGTCTGTACTGGGCGCAGCTGGAACTGGCCAAGCGCCGCCTGTTCTTCACGCTGCTGCAGCTGGGCCTGCCCGTGCCGAACAAGGTCGACGACCCGGCCAACGGCCTGTCGTTCGAATTTCTGGAAGAGATGAGCCAGGATGTGCGCGTGCTGACCGGGCACGACGAGGGCGTCATCACGCTGAACATCGCCGAGGCCGACGACGCGCGACGCGAGCAGATCCGCCTGTCCATGCGCGAGCCCTACCGCACGCTGCTGGGGCACTTCCGCCATGAGATCGGCCACTACTACTGGGACCGCTTGATCCGCGATACGGCGTGGATAGACGAGTGCCGCGCGCTGTTCGGTGACGAGACCATCGACTATGCACAGGCGCTGCAGAAGCACTATGCCAATCCGCCGGCCGACTGGCCGCTGCACTACATCAGCGTCTACGCCAGCTCACACGCGTGGGAAGACTGGGCCGAGAGCTGGGCGCACTACCTGCACATGGTCGATGGCCTGGAGACGGCCGCGTCCTGGGGCCTGCACCTGGCCAATTCCATCCCGAACGGCCCCGAACTGACGGCGCAGCCGCTGGACCCGGAGGCCGCCGACATCAGCGCCACCGTCATCGAGGCGTGGCTGCCGGTCTCGCAGTTCATTAACGCCATGGACCGCAGCCTGGGCACGCAGGACAGCTACCCCTTCATCGTGGTGCCGTCGGTCGTGGCCAAGCTGAACTTCATCCACCGCGTGGTGCAGGCCGCGCGGCGTGGCGAGGCGCCCATGAACTTCCAGATGCAGCACGCGGCGGCAGTGCAGAGCGCGCCCGGTGCGTCGGTGGAACCGGCGCCGGTGGCCGCGCCGGCGTTGCAGTCTGGCGGCGCCCCGGTGCCCGACGCGCCGCCCGTCCAAGAGCCTGTGCCGCAGATGGCCGTGCAGCCGCCCATGCAGAGCTCGCTGGCGCCGCAGTCGGCCTGACGGCCGGGGCCGCTAGGGCGCCATCAGGCGCCGTACCAGATCGACGTCCGGGTAGCCGTCGGCCGGCAGGCCCATGCTGCGCTGCCAGCCGCGGATGGCAGCGCGTGTCGCCGGCCCCATGACACCGTCGGGCGTGCCACTGGTGAAACCGCGCGCATTCAGCGTGGTCTGCAGTTCGCGCAGTTGGGCGCGCGAAAGCGGCTGCAGGTCGCGCGGCCATGCCGCCACCACGCCCGGCCCACCCGTGAGCTTCTGCGCCAGAAGGCCCACCGCCAGCGCATAGCTCGTGGAATTGTTGTAGCGCAGGATGGCGCGGAAATTCGGCCCCACGAGGAAGGCCGGGCCGCGTGCGCCGGCCGGCAGCAGGACGGCGGCCTGGGTCAACGCGGGCAGGGGCGCACCGTCCACGCCACGCAAGCCCTCGCTGCCCCACTGCGCACTGCTCTGGCGCAACGATTCGTCGGCCCGGCCGACGTCGAAGCCGGGCGGCAGCTGCACCTCGACCCCCCAGGGCTGGCCGGGCTGCCAGCCCGAGCGCGCGAGGAAGTGCGCGGTCGAGTGCATCACGTCGGCCATGCTGCCCCAGATGTCGCGCCGGCCATCGCCATCGGCGTCCACCGCGTAGGCCAGGAAGTTGGACGGCAGGAACTGCGTCTGCCCCATGGCACCGGCCCACGAACCAACCATCTGTGCACGCGCGATGTCGCCGTTCTGCAGGATCTTCAGCGCCGCCAGCAGCTGGCCGCGGGCCCAGTCTTCGCGTCGGCCTTCGAAGCCCAGCGTGGCCAGCGCGTCGATGGTCGGGATGCCACCGGTGTGCGTGCCGTAGTTGCTCTCCATGCCCCAGATCGCCGCGAGGATGCCCACCGGCACGCCGTAGCGTGCGGACGCGGCATCGGCCTCGGCGCGCACGCGCAGCAGTTGGTCTTGCCCACGCAGCACGCGCTGTGGCGAGACGGCCGAGTCCAGGTAGTCCCACACGGTGCGCGTGAACTCGGGCTGGGCGCGGTCGGAATCCACCACGCGGGGCAGGTACTGCACGCCATCGAAGGCCTGGTGCAGCGTGGCGTCGGCAATGCCGGCAGCGCGGGCCTGCTGCTGGAAGTCGGCGATCCAGCGGGCGAAGTCCTGCGCCGTCGTGTCCGGGGTCGTGGGCGACGCGGTGGCGGGTGCCGGTGTCGTTGCCGTTGCCGTTGCCGTTGCCGGCATGGGTACAGGTGGCGGTGTCGATGTCGTCGTGGCTGGCGATGACGGCAAGGGATCGGGGGCCGGCGTCATCACGCTGGCCGCCGGGGCCGATGCGGCCTGGGGCGCGGTTGCAGGAGCGGTCGCAGGCGCTGTGGCGCAGCCGGCCAGGGCCGCAGCCGCCAGGCCGAGCGCGGCAGGCCAGCCGCGTGGCAGAGATCGAGGAGGGTTCAGAAGCATCCGGCCGATTCTGGCGGGTCGGCCAAAGCCGCCACCCGCACACGGACTTCATCGCCCACGGCGATGGGGCCACCCGACAGCACCCGCGCGGTGAGCCCGCCGTGGCCGCGCAGCGCGTTGTAGGCGCCCGGACCCAACGCTTCCTCCATCTTCGAACACGGGTCGCAAGGCCCGGTCGCCAGCAGCACCACCGACGCGCCGATGCAGATGTGCAGCGGCTGGTCGGCAAACAGCGTGCGCGCCGCCACCAGGTTGAGGCCCTCGATCACCAGGTTTCGGCGCAGCTGGGCCGCGTCCACCTGCGCCAACCCGGCCCAGGCGGCGATCAGCGGCAGGTGCTCGGCCTGCAGCAGCGTCACCTGGCGCTTGTGGCCACCCGCACGGGTCGGTGGGCGCTCGGCGCTGCGGTCGCCCTGCAGGCCACGGTCGGCCAGGGCCAAGGCCTGCGGCACGCTCAGCACCGGCGCATCGCGCGCCGGGCGCAGCAGGATGGCGCGCACGCGGCCGGGGTGGGGAAACTGGCGGGTGAGATGGCGCAGGTCGGGCATGGGGGCATGCTCGCACAGGCGTTCGATGGATGAGCAGCACCCGACTGGCGCCTTGGGGAGTGCACCGGGCGCGGCAGGCGCCGCACGCAAGGCACGCGCGGTCTCAAGGCACGGCTGGCGTAGCCGGACACCGCCGGTACGGCGCGCGGCATCATCACCCCATGCCCCGCCCGCTGACCCTCGCCCTGCTGCGCCGCTACGCGATTGCCCGCACGCTGTTCAAGCCCACCACACTGCCGCGCGCCATCGCCCGGCTCGGCTTTGTGCAGGCCGACCCGATCCGCGCACCGGCCCGCGCGCAAGACCTCACGCTGCGCCACCGCGTCGAGGGCTACCGCGCCGGCGAGCTGGAGCGGCGCTATGCCCGCCTCGGGCTGGAGGAAGACTTCTTCGTCAACTACGGCTTTTTGCCGCATGCGCATGCCGCGCTGATGCACCCGCGCACGCCCGCGCGTCCGTGGGACGCCACACGCACGCGCCAGGCCGCCGAGGTGCTGGCCTTCGTGCGCGAGCGTGGCGCCGTGCACCCGCGCGAGGTCGACGCGCATTTCGCGCACGGCCGCGTGCGCAACTGGTTCGGCGGCGCCACCAACGCCAGCACCGCGCTGCTGGACGACATGCACTACCGCGGGCTGCTGCGCGTGGCGCGGCGTGACGGCGGTACCCGCGTGTACGCGGCCCGTACGCCGCCGGCCGTTTCCGTTGCCGACGCTGCGCCCCAACCGACGCTGGACACCTGCGCCACAGCTGCGCCCGAAGCGCGGCTGGACGCGCTCATCGACCTCATCGTCGCCAAGTACGCGCCGCTGCCCGCCGCCAGCCTGGGCCAGCTGCTCAGCCTGCTGTTGCGCGGCGGCAGCCCCCAGTGGTCGGCCGATCGCCTGGGCGCCCTGGTGCGGGCTCGCCAGCGGTTGGCGCATGCCAACGTCGAAGGTGTGGACTGGTACTGGCCGGCCGACGAGAACCCCGCCTTCACGCGCTGGCGGCCCGACGCCACGGTCCGCCTGCTGACCCCGTTCGACCCACTGGTCTGGGACCGCCGGCGGTTCGCGCTGTTCTGGGGCTGGGAGTACCGCTTCGAGGCCTACACGCCCGCACCGCTGCGCAAGCTGGGCTACTACGCGCTGCCGCTGTTGTGGGGCGAGCAGGTGGTCGGCTGGGGCAACGTGACGGTGGCGGGCGGGGTGCTCAGCGCCAGCCTGGGTTATGTGGCGGGGCAGGCGCCGGCGGATGCGGCGTTCGCGCAGGGGCTGGAGGATGAGTTGGCGCGGATGGGGGTGTTTCTGGGGCTGGCGTGAGGGTTGCCATCCCCTTCGGCCCGCCGAAGCCCGCTACAGGTGCCGGGGCGCGTCCATGCGCTCGTGCAGTACCCGCACCACCACCACGGTGTCACCTTCCATGCGGTAGAAAAAGGCGCACACCGCCCCGTCAACCCTCCGCCGCATACGCCGCCGTCGCCGCCAGCGCATCGGCCACGCGCACCTGCGACTCGTGCACGCCGGCCGGCAGCACGATGACCCCGTCCTCGTCGGCCACCAGCCGGTGCCCGGGCGTGAAGGTCGCGCCGCCGAAGGTCACCGGCACGTCCACCTCGCCTGCGCCCGTGCGTCCGGCGCGGCAGGGCACGGTGCCGAGCGCCTTCACGCCGATGTCCATCGCGTCGATCTCCGCGCTGTCGCGGATCACGCCGTGGATCACCAGGCTGGCCCAGCCGTTGCGCAGCGCCTTGTCGGCCATCACGTCGCCGAACAGCGCGCGCGCCAGCGAGCCGCCGCCGTCGATCACCAGCACCTGGTCATGGCCGCTCTGGCTCACGACGTCGCGCATCAGCGCGATGTCTTCGAAGCAGCGGATGGTGCGGATGGTGCCGGCAAAGGCGCGGCGCTGGCCGTAGCCACGCAGCGGCAGCGCGCAGGCTTGCGCGGGCTCGCAGGCATCGCACAGGTCGGAGGTCTTGGGGGGTGGGGTGTGCATCATGGCGGCCATCTTCGCGCCATTCGCCGCGCCCGTCCGATGGGCCTGCGCTGCGTCCGGCAATTCCCTCAAGCGCCCGACGGCGGCGCCGCCGACAGCGACGGCACCGGCAGCTCCCGCAGCGCCTCGGCCAGCGCAGCCTGGCAGCGCGTCTCGTCGCCGACCTGCTCCATCAGCAGCAGCGCCAGACGCGCCAGGAACAGCGACTCGCGCTCCTCCCCGGCCTGTGTGATGGCGTGCGCGCACGCGGCGTAGAGGCGGTCGCGCGCCTCGGCGGGCAAGCCGCCCGGCGTCAGAGTTTCCATGTCGGATCCAATCGGTCGATGCGCCGCAGCATGGCGGCAAACAGGTCCTGGCCCATGGCATCGCCGCGCAGGAAGCGGCGCGCGTCGTCCACGCAGCCCTGGCGCACGGCCTCGGCGATGGGCTGGCGCGGCCCCAGTGCGGCGCCGGCCACCTGCACCTCGCAGGCGCGCTGCAAGGCCCACAGCGTGTACAGCGCCTTGGGCAGGGTCTCGCTCCAGACCAGGAGGCCATGGTTGCGCAGGATCACGGCCTGCCGCTGGCCGACGCTGGCCAGCAGCCGCGGCCCCTCGTCGGCGTGCAGCGTGATGCCTTCGAAGTCGTGGTAGGCCACTCGGTCGCTGAGCTGGGCCGCGTAGAAGTTCGTGATCGACAGGCCCTCGGCGCTGCAGGCCACCGCCATGCCGGCCGTGGTGTGCGTGTGCATCACGCACTGGGCGCCGTCCAGGTGGCGGTGCAGCGTGGCGTGCGGCGTGAAGCCGGCCGGGTTGATGGGCCAGGCGCTGTCGCTGAGCAGCCGGCCGTCCAGGTCCACCTTCACCAGGTTCGACGCCGTGACCTCGCCGTAGTGCAGCCCGAACGGGTTCAGCAGAAAGTGGTGGTCCGGCCCCGGCACGCGCAGCGAGATGTGGTTGTAGATGCCCTCGCTCCAACCCCACAGGTCGAAGATGCGGTAGCACGCCGCCAGCTGCAGGCGGGCCTGCCATTCGGGGGCGGCCATGCCGCCGGGGCGGGCGGCCAGGGCCTCAGTCACAGGGTCGTGGGGGGTGGTCGTCACAGCGTGGTCTCCTCGTCTTGGATGCAGGCGGCTCGGCGCAGCGCCTGTTCGATGGCGCCGGGTGGCGGCCGGCCCTGCCAGCGCGCGGCGACATGGCCGTCGGGCCGCAGCAGGTAGGCGGCGCCTGCGGCTTGGGCGCCCAGTGTGGCGTATGCGCTGGGGCCGGCGGCATCGGCGGCCTGCAGCACGCGCAGCGACAACGGCAGGCCGCTGTGCTGCGCAGCCACGCGCACCTCGTGTTCGGGCCCATCGGCGCTGCCGCCCTCGTCGCACAACCACAGCAAGGTAAAGCCCGGGGCCAGCGTGTCCAGCAGGTGCCCGCGCGCCAGCGGCTGGTCGGGCAGCACCTCGCCCGGTTGGGGGCCGGCCATGTCGGTCCAGCCGGCGGGGTGGGCAGCGGCTGCAGCTTCGGTGGCGCCTGCAGCACTTGCAGCACTTGCAGCAGCGGCCGTATCGGGCGTGGACAGCGGCGAATCCGCATACCGCACGGCCTCGGTCTGGCGTGGGTTGATGAGCTCGGCGATGCCGCGGTGCCGTTCGGCCAGCGACAGCGCGGCCTCGCGCAGCAGGTCAAAGCCGCGCGAGGGCGGCGACATGAATTCAGTGCTGCGCATCGCGCTCTCGGCGTTGATGTGAAAGGCGGCGATGCGCTCGTGCGAGTAGCTGTCCAGCAGCGCCGTGCCGGCCCGGCGCTGCGCCACCAGCGCCAGCTTCCAGGCCAGGTTGTCCGCATCGTCGAAGCCAGAGTTCAGCCCGCGCACGCCGAAGATCGGCATCGCGTGCGCCGCGTTGCCGGCGAACAGCACGCGGTTGTGGCGGTAGCCCGCAAGCGTCAACGCGCCGGCGCGGTAGACCGAGCTCCACACCGGCTTCCAGGGCAGGTGGCCTTCGCCGATGGCGTCCAGGTGGCGTTGCACGAAGGCCTGCACAGCGGCCGGCTGCAGGGCGTCATCGGTGCTTTCGCCCGGGCGCAGCTGGTAGTCGATGCGCCAGATGTCGTCGGGCTGCGGGTGCATCAACACGGTGGAGCCGGGGTTCCACGGCGGGTCGAACCAGGCGCGGCGCTCGGCCGGGTGGCGGCTGGGCAGTTCGATGTCGATGATCACGTAGCGGCCCTCGTAGGCCGCGCCGTGCAGCTCCAGGCCCAGCGCCTTGCGCACGAAGCTCTGCCCGCCGTCGCAGGCCGCCAGCCAGTCGGCGTCCAGTGCGTAGTCGCCCAGCGCGTTGCGGGCCTGCAGGCGCACGCCGTCGGCTTCTTGGGTGAAGCCGGTCAGCGATGTGCCCCAGCGCAGATCGATCAGGCCGGGCGTGGCCGCGTTGCGCCGCTCGATTGCCTCCAGCAGGAACTGCTCGATGTCGTACTGCGCCAGGTTCAGCATCGGCGGCAGCTTCTGCGTGGCGTCGTGCGGCATGTCAAAACGCAGCACCTCGGTGGTTTTGTAGAAGCTGCGCCCGGTCGTCCACGGCAGGCCCTTGGCGAGGAAGGCGTCCAGCGCACCCAGGCGCTGCAGGATCTGCAGGCTGCGGCGCGAGATGCAGATTGCGCGGCTGCCCACGCAGACGGTGTCGTCCGCCTCCAGCACCACGCTGGGCTGGCCCTGCGCCGCCAGGCCCAGCGCCAGCGCCATGCCGACCGGGCCGCCACCGGCGATCACCACCGCGTGGCGTTGTGTCTCCACGCCGTCCATCAGCGGTGGCTGTAACGGGGCGTAACGGGTGTAGTTGAACGCGCCGACCGAAGGCGGCAGGCCGGTGACGGCCGGTGGCGTGGGGCCGGCGGCGGCATGGGCGGGCAGGGTGGCGCGGGGGTGCATGGCGTTCCTCGGCGGATGGGAAGTGGGGTTGGTTGCCAGGGATTGTGGGGATGCCGCGGTGGCCTGCGTGTCGTAACTTGTGAGGACACTTCCCCGCCTCTCCATCGCACCTGCCACCAAGCATGCAACGCTGGCGCCTCCACGCTCCCCACACGCCACTGGATGCGGCCCTCGTCGGCGCAGTGCTGGCCGGCATCGGCACGCCGCTGTTGGCCGCGCGCATCCTGCAGGCTGTGCAGGCCCTGCTGCCGGTCACCTTCTGCACCGTGTTCGCGGTCGGCGCGGACGGATGCATCCAGACCGTGTCGGCCGCCAGCAGCTATGGCGAGGCGGCCGAGCGCACCGCCGGCCTGTACGCGGCGCGGCGCTTCGATCGGGTCGATCCGCACATGGTCTGGCTGGCCGCACGGCCACGCCCGGCGCGCTCGCAGCTGTGGCTGGGCCACCACCTGGGCGATGAACTGGAGGATGCCGACTACCGCGCCGCCTGCTATGGCGACGTCGGCATCCGCGAGCGTGCCTCGGTGTTGTCGCTGCAGCCGGACGGCCAGCGCGCCGCCGTCAGCTTCTACCGCAGCCTGGCGCAGCCGGCCTTCGGCGCTGCCGACTTCGCGCTGCTGGCCGCGCATGCCTTGCTGCTGGCCGAGTCCACCGCCGCACATGGGCGCGTGGCCGGCGCTGCGGGCCCGGCGCCGGTGCCGGCGTTCGCCGCGCGCTTGCATGCGCTGAGCCGACGCGAGCGCGAGGTGGTCGCCCGGCTGGCCAGCGGCGGCACCGGTGCGCAGGCGGCGCAGGAACTGGGGCTGGCCCTCAGCACGGTGCGCACGCTGCAGTACCGCGCGTTCCGCAAGCTCGGCATCGCCACGCTGAAAGACCTGTTGCGCGGCGGGCGCAGCGCCTGATGTGCAGGCGCCGCAGCGCCTGTGTCACGCCGCAATCGCCAGCGGGGCGCCGTGGCCGCCACGCGCCGCGCCGCCGCCTTCGGTGCGGAACACCGCCACCGCCTCCACCAACTGCTGGGCCTGCCCGTGCAGGTGGCTGGCGGCCGCAGCGCTTTGCTCGACCAGCGCTGCGTTCTGCTGCGTGGCGCGGTCCATGTGCGCGATGGCCTCGCCCACCTGGGCCACGCCTTCGCTCTGCGCGCTGCTGGCCGTGCTGATCTCGCCCATGATGTCGGTCACACGGCGAATGGCGTTGACCACCTCGCCCATGGTTGCGCCCGCCTTGTCGGCCAGCAGCGTGCCTGCGCCCACACGCTCAACGCTGGTGCCGATCAGGCCCTTGATCTCCTTGGCGGCCGCGGCGCTGCGCTGGGCCAGGTGGCGTACCTCGCTGGCCACCACCGCGAAGCCACGGCCCTGCTCGCCGGCGCGTGCTGCCTCGACCGCCGCGTTCAACGCCAGGATGTTGGTCTGGAACGCGATGCCGTCGATCACGCCGATGATGTCGGCGATCTTGTTGCTGCTGTCGTGGATGCCGCGCATGGTGGCCACCACCTGGGCCACTTCCTGCCCGCCCTTGCCGGCGATGTCGGATGCGCTTTGCGCCAGCTGGTTGGCCTGGCGCGCGTTGTCGGCGTTCTGGCGCACGTTCGCGTCCAGCTGCGCCATCGAGGTCGTGGTCTGCTGCAGCGCCGAGGCCTGCTGCTCGGTGCGGCCTGACAGGTCCTGATTGCCATGCGCGATCTCGGCGCTGGCCCCCTGGATGCTGCTGCTGGCCGCGCGCACGGTGGACACCACTTGCGCCATGCGCGAGAAGGCCGACTGCATGGCCAGGGCCGATGCGGTGGATGCCGGCAGCGCGCCCACGTCCAGGCTCAGGCCATCGGGACGGTCGACTTCGGCAATCATGCGGTGCAACTCATCGCCCTCGCGTGCGTTGGCCTGCATGCGCAGCGCCACGAACACCTCCAGCGCCGACTGCAGCACCACATAAGCGGCATGCAGCACGATCCGCAGGAAGTCCGGCTGCGTGGTGCAGTAAAAGCCGAAGCCGGCCGCCTGCAGGCGGTCGAACAGCACGTGGTGCACCGCGAACAGTGCGGCCGTCAGCACGATCAGCCGCCAGTCGCGCCAGACCAGCACGATGGCCAGCGCCACGAACACGCCGAAGTGGAACTCGATGGTGCCGCGCGACAGCTGGATGTGCAGCGCCACCAGCACCACCAGCGCCGTGCACAGCCACACGCGCGATGCTGGCCCGCTGCCCCACAGCGCCACCACGACCGAGAGCGCCAGCACCGGCAGCGCCACGCCTGCGCCCAGGCCCAGGGCATCGTAGTGCCAGCCGATGGCCAGTGCCGCCAGCGCTGCCAGTACGATGGTCACCAGCACCACGCGGCTGCCGGTCTGCTTGGATGCTTCGGCTCGGGATTGAGGTGCCGTTGCTGCGTCGTTTGGGTGGTTCATCCCGCTTCCTGTCGTGTGCGTCTGTGGGTTGTCTCAGCGTGCCGCGCCGCCGTAGCGCGCAAGCTGACGGCCGCTGCGGGCGCGAGGGTGCACGGCGGGGGGCATTCGCACAAGCCTGTCAGATCTGTCAGGCGCAGCGCGCCGCGCGCCAACTTTCACCGTTCTTCACACAGCTTGACGGGCGCGACGCCTGCACGCGCAGCGGCCACTTCACAATGGCTTCGGCACGCGGAATGCCGGCACACCGTGCCAGCCCGCGCACCACGCAAAGGACACATGATGACCATGCAACGCCGCCACCTCTTCGCCGCTGTGGGCGCACTGGCCCTGGCGCTCGCCAGCCCTCTGGTCAGCGCCCAGCCGCGTGGCCGTGATGACGACCGCGACGGCCACCCCGGCCGCGGCAGGGGCCATGACAAGCATGACAACCGCCACGATGGCCGTCACGACGGTCGCCATGACGGCCGGCGCGACGACCGTGGCCCGCATGGCCGCGACGGCCACCGCGGCCCCGACCGCCACGCACGCGGCCCCGGCGCCGGCCCCGATCGCCGTTACTACCGTGGGGATCGCCTGCCACCGGATTTCCGGCGTCACCAGTACGTCGTCAACAACTGGCGCGGATACCGCCTCAGCGCGCCGCCGCGCGGCTACCACTGGGTGCAGCTGGGCGCCGACTTCGTGCTCGTGGCGATCGCCACCGGTGTGATCACGCAGATCATCCTGAACCATTGACTTGCGCGCTCGCGCGTTGCGGCGCGCGGCCCTTGCGTGCCCCGGTACCGTGAAGCCGGCCGCCAGGACCCAGGTTCTTCAGCCCCCGCCCAGCTGCCGCGTGACGTGTGCCAGCACGGCGTGGTTCGGCGGCTCGCCGTACGCACGCGCGTAGAGCGCGTGGAACCGCTGCAGCACGCCGGGCGGTGGCTGCACCGGTAACAGCGGCTGCGCACGCAGCGTGCCGGTGGCCCAGTAAGGCTGCATTTGCAAGGTGACCGGCTCCACATCGCCACCCAATGCCACGCCGCTCACGAGCAGCAGCGGCCGGTCGTCGATCAGCAACAGCGGGAAGTGCGGCAGCGTGCACAGATCGGGCGGTGGCGGCGGCACCGTGCTGCCCAGGCGCAGCGCCGGGTGGTAGCCCGGCGGGGTCGGCACCTCGAACAGCACACGCAGCACGAGCAACAGGCCTTCCTGCGGGTCCGTCTGCAGATCGCGCCACGCCAGGTGCGCTTCCAGCGCCGCCAGCGCGCCGTCGCGCCCCAGCGGCCACAGCGCGTTGACGGCGTCGATCACGGGCTGCGGCTGGTAGGTGGCGAAGTCCAGCCGGCCGGCAGCGCTGAGAGTGGCGGCGAGCTTCATGTCATGACGTGAAACAGCCTGGGAGCATCGGGTCGCCCGTGCTTGCCCACGATCCGAAGGCGCTGCGCGTCAGCAGTGCCGAGCCGATGCCGGCCGGCGCGGTGGTCGACGACAGCAGAGAGCCAGCGTTCGCCACACCGCCCGAGGTGAAGCCCGAGAGCGCCGGGTCGCGCGCCGTCCAGAACACTGTGCCGACGACGGACAGGCTGGTCGTCGAACCCAGCGCGCCCAGATCCGGCCGTTCCCAGCGGTCACGGTTGCCGGTGGCGCCCAGGCTGCCGGTGATGCCGCCGCTGGCGTCCACTTCCCACGCTTCGTAATACGACGGCGTCAGCCTGACGCTGGCATTGGTGATGGCCGAGCCATCGGCCTTGGTGCCCGCGTACGTGCTGTCGACCCGCTGCACGATCCAGCCGCTGGTGCCGTCCGTCACCCACTTGATCCACCACTTGAAGTGGGCGTTGTTGTTCCACTCCGCGGCCGACAGGTCAGCCGTGGAGATGCTGGTCGCGTCGCCGCCGATGGCTGTCGGCCCGGTCTGTGCCGGCACCTGCGGTGCGCCCTGGGCCGAGGTCGGCTCGCCGCTCAGCGCCTCGTGTTCTGCAGCGCCCGGCCGGTCGCCGGTCGCGGCACGCCGGGTGCTCGTGATCGAAAAGCGGCTCAGGTCATGGCCAAAGCGTGCAGGGCCGCCAGCGCGGTCGTCGGCCAGGTCGGCGCCGCTCTGCGCACGCGAGGAACGCGCGGCTGCCGAAGACAGCGCGCAGGCGCCGGGCCGCGCTGCAGAGGAACCCTGGCGCGCGGCCCGCAATCTGTCGGCATGGGCATGCATGGTCGTCTCCCGAACGTTGCACGGCGCGGCTTAGCGCGTCGACTGCGGCAGCGTGAACACGATGTTTGCCGCACCCCTGAAAGTGTCGCCTTTCGGCGCCAGAAACACCAGCGCGCAGCTGTCACCGAAGAAGCTGGCGGCATTGCCGCTGGCCACCGCCATGCTGGCCACCACGGCGCCGTAGAACACGCGATCCTGCACCAGCCCGGCCGTGAAGATGTTGCCGGTGCAGCTGACCAGCACGCCTGCGCACATGCTGTTGTGGCCGGTGAAGGTGTTGCCGTGCAGTACCACGGACTGGAACGCGCCCTTCAGCGCATCGGCCACCTGGCCCTGCAGCAGCGGCTCCACCAGTTCCTTGCCCAGCAGCATGCGCGGCAGCTGGTTCTGGCTGAACACCAGCCGGCCCGTGCCCAGGCCGGCTGGCAATTCGAAGCCACCGTTGTTCAGCCGCTCGATCACCCGCGTGATGATCCCGTCTGCCGGGTCGCCATAGAGCGCCACATCGCCCAGGATGCGGTTGCCCACGATCTCGCACAGCCCGGTGATGCCCTGCAGCAGCAGCGAGGCCGGCGCCGCGGCCGCGATCTCGCAACCGGCCATGCGCACGTCGCCCGCGCCTTCCACCCGCACGCCGGTGTTGCCACGCCCGCCGACCTGCAGGTTCGTCAGGCGCAGGTCGGCGTTGGCGGCCAGCACCAGGCCGACGCGTGGCCCCATGCCCAGCACCAGATCGCGGATTTCCAGCGCCGCGAAGCCGCCCAACGCGATCGGCGCCGTCACGCTGATGAGCGCCGTGGCGCCGCAGCCGTGCAGCGACAGCCGCGCCGTGCGGGTGCGCTCTGCGGCCAGCTGCAGCCCCTCCAACTGGTGGCGGCCGGGCAGGAAGCAGATGCACAGCGCGGGATCGTCGGCCTCCAGCAACTTGGCCAGCAGCGCCGTGGTCAACGCCGGGAAATCGCCACCTTCGCCGATGGTGATCTCGCAGCCGCGCCTGCCGCCGCCCTGCGCCGGTGTGGCGGCCTTGGCCGCGAACACCGCCTGCTGCTCGGCCACCACGGTGCCGCCCGTGGTCAGCAACTGCGCGCGCACGCGCTGGGCCTGCGGCGTGCCCAGCTGCCAGTTGCACTGCGCCACGCCCTGCGCGTCGCACAGCGCGTCCACCGTGGGGCCGGTCTGCGTGCCCCAGGGGGCCACCAGCGCCAGCGTGCCGGCACCGGCCTCGATGGCAAAGCGCACACGCGCGCCCGGCACCGGCAGCGCACCGCGCGCCACGCGCACGCGCAGCGGCTCAGGCAGGTTGCCGCCGGGGGTCGTGTCCTGCCCGTCGCCGCCCACGTACAGCAGCTGCGTCATCTGGGTGAGCGGCGGGAACAGGTCGCGGCAGTCGACGATGGCGCTGACCAGCCCACCCGCATCCACCGTCACCAGGCCCAGCCGGGCCCAGCCGTCGTGCACGCCGGCAGGCGGTGTGGCGATGGGTTCGCCGTCTTCATCGCGCGGCCATTCCACGTCGGCCGTGACGGTGCGCGCGGGCACCTGCCAGTAGTCGCCGGGCCGGTAGCGGCCGGCGGCGGTGAAGCGGATCTGCACGCCGTCTTCCAGCGTGATCCAGTCGCCCTCGGTCACGGCCAGCGCGTGGGCGCCCGCGGCTACGGGCCGCTGGTCCCAGCGGCGCAGCACCGGGTGCAGCGCAGCGTCCTGCCCCAACGCGCCGGTGGGCACGCCGGCCAGCACCAATTCGAGCGCGTCATCGCCGTCGTTCAGGTATTCGAACAGCTGGCCGGCGCGGCCCTGCAGCTCGGCCGCGTCGTCCACCAGTTCCACGCGGTCGTGCAGCGCCAGGTCCAGGTTGGCGTCGCGTCCGCGTGCGGCCACGCGCACCGTCGTGCGGCTGGCAGCGGTGTCGATGCTGACCGACTGCACGGCATAGGCCACCGAGCCGTTCTCGCGCGACCACTTGAAGGTGGCCGCGCCGGTGGCGGTGTCCACGCTGTGGATCTCCACGCGGTAGAGCTGGTTCTCCAGCCGCCGGTAGCCGGCGCTGGCGGCGATGTCGCAGACGCCGGTGCTGGTGAGCTGCGGCTCGGAGCGCGCGGCCAGCCGGGCGTTGGTGGGCGCGGTCAGCGTCGTCCAGTCGGGCACGCTCGCGCCGCAGTGCCAGCCGGCGTTGTTGGGCGGCTCGGGCAGTGCCAGCGTGCGCACCTGGGCCACCTGCTGCGCGCGCGTGGCGGTGTCCGGCCCGCCCAGCGCCACCTCGCGGATGTCGGGCGCCTCCAGGCAGCTGAGGTGGCGCTGCCAGGCCCGCAGGTAGACGAGGTGCGTGCCGGGCGCCAGGCGTTGCGGCACGCCGCCATCGGGCTGGTTGGCCAGCGAGGCGGCCGTCTCCCACTCGCAATGCTGGCCCTGCACGTAGTAGCAGCCGGCGCCGATCTGCAGGCTGGCGGCCGGCAGCGCAGTGGGCGCGCCGGCGCCGGTGGCCTGCACGCGCCAGAAGCTGCCGCCGCCGACCAGCCAGGGCTGCTCGGCCCCGGCGACGGACACGCCGGCCAGCGCCGGGCTGCCCAGGATGGGGATCGCCGTCCAGCTGGCGCCGCCGTTGGTGGTGCCGCGCAGCGCGCCGTTGTCGCCGGCCGCCCAGCCCACGTTGGCATCGCGAAAGCGCACCGCCCGCAGCGCGGCGCTGCCGCCGCCGGTGCCGGCAGACCAGGTGGCGCCGCCGTCGCTGCTGCGCACGATGGTGCCGCCGTCGCCCACGGCCCAGGCCTGTGCGCCCGAGGTGGTGACGGCGCGCAGCGTCGCCGTGGTGGTGCTGTCCACTGCCGTCCAGCTCTGGCCGCCATCGGTGCTGCGCAGAATGCCGCCGCCCGGCCCCACCGCCAGGCCGTCGGTCGCGCTGCTGAAGGCCACGGCGTAGAGCCGGCCCATGCCCGCCGCGTGCCGCGTCCAGGTGGTGCCGCCGTCGACCGTGCGCAGCACCAGCCCCCCATCGCCCACGGCCCAGGCGCGCTGGGCGTCGAACACAGAGACGCCGCGCAGCGTGGAGAGCAGGCCGCTGCTTTGCGTCGTCCAGGCCGTGCCGCCGTTGTTGCTGCGCAGGATGGTGCCGCCGTCGCCTACGGCCCAGCCGGTGTTGGCGACGCGGGCCACGGCGCGCAGGTGGCGCGTGGTGTTGGTGGCGGCCAGCGTCCAACCCGTACCGCCGTTGGTGCTGACCAGCAGCACGCCGTCGGCCCCGGCGATCCAGATGGCGCCCGCGTCCTGTGCGTGCACGGCCAGTGCCTGCATCCCGCCCGACAGCGCGAAGCCGGCGTTGTCGACCGGCGCGCCGCTGGCACCGATCACGTCTTCGGCCAGCCGCTCGGCCCGGTGCCGCGTCAGGTCCCCCTGCTCGTTGAAGTCCGCGTCGGTGACCACGCGGCCCTGCTGCAAGCGCACCGCCGTGTAGTGGTCGCGCGGGTCGAAGGTCTCGCGGGAGAGATCGGCTTTCATGTCTCGTTCTCCTCAGTTCGAAAAATGCACGCCGGCCGTCAGTCCCAGGCGCAAGTACTCGGTCAACGCGTCGCGCAGGTTGGCTTCGCGCTGTGGCTGTTGCAGGTGTTCGTAGACGCCCATCTCGGCGCCACTGGCCGCGCCGGTGCGGATCTGCTGCGGGCAGCGCGCCTCCAGCTGGCCCAGGGCCGGGTCGCCGTAGCGGCGCGACACGAACAGCGGGCGCAGCGTGGCCTCGATCTCGGCGCGCAGCGCGCCCTCTTGCGCGGCGGTCGGCGGCGTGCCCAGCGCCAGACCCTCGGCACGCAGGGCGGCGATGCGCGTGTCCGTCTCCAGCTGCGGCTGGCAGCGGTAGCGGCGCGGCACTTGCGAGGCGGGTGGCACGTAGCAAAAGCGCACGCAGCCGGTCTGCCGCCGCGCGGCCGTGGCGGGTGCGTCGAAGATGCAGTCGCTGGCCGTGAGCGTCTGCCCGTTCACGGCACCGAAGAAGGTGGCGCGCTGCAGATCGAGGGCGGCCTCTGGTGCATCCAGCGCGGGGCCAGCCGCACCCAGGCCCAGCAGGCTGTCGGCCACTGCCACGCCGCTCACCGGCCCGGCCACGGTGACGGGTGCGGCCAGGCTGTGCAACACGCGCAGCAGCAGGCGCGGGCTGTCGGCACCCACCGTGATGCCTGGACCCGCCGCAGGCAGCACCGTGCTGTGCGCCAGCTCCACCTGGCCCAGCGGGCCGGCGATCTCCACCGCGCCCTGCAGCAGCAGACCGTGCAGGAACAGCGCACCTGGGTTGGCGTCGTCGGCATCGGCCGTGCCCTGCACCTGCAGCCGCCCCTGCCAGTGCGCGCGAATGTCCATCGCCTCCACGCGCCCGGGCCGGCGTTCGACACTGCCGGGCGGCGCGCCGGGGATCGGCTGCAGCGGCCAGCGGCCGGCGATGACCAGCAGCTGCGAGGCCTCGGCGATCTGCAGCACCAGCGGCGCGGCGTCGTCGATCTCGCTCACGCTGTCCATCACCACGATCACGCCGGTGCGGCCCGGCGGCTGCGTGTGCCATGCCGCCACCGCCGTGCGCAGCGAGGGGAACAGCGTGCCGCTGCCGTCGTCCGCCAGCAGGTGCGAGACGCCGACCTGCCAGACGCCGGGGTCGAAGAACCCGCCTTGCTCGGCATCGACCGCACTGCCGCCCGAGAGCTGCGCGCTGGCCGCGCGCAAGGCCGGGCCACGGTCGTATGGCCCGCCGCCGATGTCGGCCACGCTGGCGTGCGCGGCATGCAGCCAGACGCGCTCCACCTCGAGTGCGGCCGGAAAGCCGATGCGTCCGCGCTGCACGTCGAGTGCCGCCACGCGCGGCGTCGGCAGCGCCAGCTCCACGGTGTCGGGGATGTCGCAGATGCACAGGTCTTCGCGCGGGATCTCGATGGGCAGCGTCTCGCCAGCCAGTTGTGCAAATACGCGCAGCACCGGCGCGTCCTCCGTCATGAAGCGCGGCGCGGGTGTGGCCTGGCCGGCGCGCAGGCGTTCCAGCTCGGCATGCAGCACCAGCGCGCGCAGCGGCGCGGCGGCATGCTCTTCGCGCGCGGCCTCGGTCACGCTGCCGCCGGCCTCGGTGCGCGGCGTGTTGAACAGCGGCGCGTCGACGCCTGCCGGGTGCATGTGCCAGAAGCCGCTGATGTCCAGCCGCGCGCTGATGAAGTCGGCCTGCGCGTCGCCGGGGCTGCCCGTGCCCAGCGGCTGCGGCTGCAAGCGCCACAGGAAGATGCCGATGTGCGGGATGTTGAAGCGCCCGCCCCGCGTGTCGGCGTTGCGCACCTCCAGCGTGTGGCCGAACGGGTCGAAGGCGCCGGCCGAGGCCTGCACCCCCTCGGCCGCCGCCGCGTCGCGGATGCAGGCCGTGGCCGTCGGCCGGCTGCGCACGTGGTTCATGTGCTGCGTGGTGGCCAGCCGCTGGAAGAACTCGACCGCCGCTGCCGGCCAGCCCGTGACATCGCGCGCCAGTTGCTCCAGTACCAGCGCCGTGCCCTTGCGGCGCCGGTAAGCCAGCGTGTTGGCGACCCAGGCGCGGGTGCTGACCCCCGCCGAAGGCACCGGCCGGATCGGCCGCGCGCCGACCAGGTCGCCGATGTAGGGGACGGTCCATTCGTCGCAGGTCTCGATGAACCAGTTGTCGTAGAGGCGCGCGGTGTCGGCTTCCAGCGCTTCGAGTTCTTCTTCGACGACGGCCAGCAGTGCCCGCAGCGGCTCGCCCTCGGCTGTGTCGCGCAGGCGGTGGATGGCGGGGAGGAGGTGGTAGAGGCGTTCGGGGGTGAGGAGGCTCATGGCGGGCTCCTGGTGGGTGGGGCGGTGCGGGGAGTGACTGCGGTCCTGACCCCGGTCCTGGCCCCGGCTGTGACGCCGACCCCGTGCGGCGTGCGCAGCAATGCGAAGGTGCGAAGTGCCCCCCAGGCCGAGCGAAGCAAAGGCCCGAATCGTTGGCCGAGCGCAGCGATGGCCCGCACGTCCCCGCTCCCGCTCCCACCCCTGTGCCCACGCCGAGGAGCGCAGTGCCATGGGTGGCGCGGAGCATCGCGCGCTTCGTTGTCATGCTCATTGCACTTTGTTTGAGCTGAACGAACGCAGTGAGTGGTGCGAGTTGTGCAATGCACCCATGGCACGAGCACCGCAGGTTGCCCGGAGCGCAGCGGAGGGACGTGGGGACCGGGGTCGCCTTCTCTTTGGTTACTTTCTCTTGGGCGATAGCCAAGAGAAAGTGACTGCGCTGCCGGGCGCATATCCCGGCACCTCTCCGCGAGAGCGGCAATGCCCTCCGCAGGAGCGCCGAAGTTCTCTGCTAGCCGTGAGGCGTCTGTCCGCAACAGCGGTGCTTCTCTCCGCGAGGGCGGTGCTTGTTTAAAGGTGCGGGGTTTCGCCCCCGCGGACGACCTACTTTTCTTGCTCCGCCAAGAAAAGTAGGCAAAAGAAGGCGGCCCCCGGTCGCCGCGTCCCTCCGCTTCGCTCCGGGCAACCTGCGGTGCGCGCGGCCTGGGCGCATTGCACAACTCGCACCACTCACTGCGTTCGTTCACCTCGAACAGGTGCAATGAGTCAGACAACGAAGCGCATGATGCTCTGCGCCGCCCAGTCCACTGTGCTCCTCGGCGCGTCCACAGGGGGAAAGCCCGGAAACCATGCGGGCCATCGCTGCGCTCGGCCTTGCGCTCGGGCCATCGCGTTGCTCGGCCCTCGTTCGTGCGGGATCTCATAGCACCGCCTCCACCAGTTCCAACGCCGCCGGGTTTAACAGCAACAGCTCCGCTGCCACCATCTCATTGCCCACCGCATCCCACCTCGCCCCAAACGCCACCACCACCTGCACCGCCCCGGTGGTCGGCGCCCCCACCCCGAACGGTTGCAGCACCTCCAGATCCACCGCCACCACCCCCGGCACCTGGTGCAGCAGCGCCACGATCTCCGCCGCCGTGACCGACTGCGCGATCTCCCGCGCGCCGAACCCGTAAGCCGTTTGCATCCGGGCCATGCCCTCGGCCAGCACGACGGACGCCTCATGCACCGGGTCGATCGCTACCCGCACCGTGCAGCGGAACAAACGCAGTGCCGCCGCCTTCAACTCGAACGCCTGGCCCGGGTCCGACTGCGCCGCCATGGCACTGCGCAGGTTCGCCAGCACCTGCGCGCCGGGCTCGCCGCCGGTCGCGCCGGCCACCGAGACCAGCACGCGTGAGGCGCCGCCCACCGCCGCCAGATCGGCCCGCGCCTTGCCAATGCCGGGGAAGGCGCGCGCGTAGTCCTGGTAGTCCGACAGCGCCACCACGCGGTCGAACGCCAGCAGCGTCAACGTCGCATTGCGACGCGCGTCCTCCAACTGGTCGGGCCCCTGCGCGCCACTGGCCGGCAGTGGATTGGTGACGCCACGCAAGCCCAGCGGCATCGCACGCGGCATGGTCAGCGTGCCGGCCGCGACCTCGCCATCGGGGCCGATGCCGGTGCGGTAGCGTGCCTCCACGTTCATCTGCCCGCTCGGCAAGCGCGCGCCGTGGCGGCCATCGCCGAACAGCAGCGTCATGCGCGCTTCGTTGTCGATGCGCGTGGCGAACGCATGCGCGTCGGGCGCGGCGCCATAGAGCGAAGGGCGCTCGGCCCACAACAGACCGTTGACGCGCAGCGCGAGCGTGCTCTGCACCCCGGCGGCGCTGGCAGCGGACAGATGCGTCGTCGGCGGGCGCGCCAGCGTGAACTGCTGGAAGGCGCTGGCCGCGTCCCCACTGCCCAGCACTTCGCGCACGCTCTCGCCATGCGTGGCGGCCACCACGTTGGCATGGATGCGCAGGCCCTCGCGCTGGTAGCTGTAGGCCAGGTCGTCCTGCAGCACCAGCGTGCTGCGCCCGGCGCTGTGCAGCACCTCGTCGACCACCGCGATCTCGGCCGCCTGCACACCGGGCACATCGTGCCGCTCGCCGACGAAGGCCACGGGCTTGCCGCGCACCAGGCCCAGCACCATGGTGGAGAGTTCGACGCGGCGGCTGCCGGCCTCCACCGGCGCATCGATCGGCAGCTCCACCAGCGGCTGGCGCCGGCTGGCCACATGGGCCGTGGTGTCGCGGAACTTGAAGTCCTGCGTCGGCGTGCTGGCCAGCGGCTGGCCGGTGGCGGTCGCCAGCCGCAGCGCCAGGGCGCGGCCCGACATGCCGTAGTCGGCGCGCGCCGTTTCGCGCGCGTCGAACAGGGCATAGGTGGTGGCCGCCACGCTGGGCGAATCGAACACCATCCAGCTGCCCGGCGCCAGGCGCGGCACGGGCCGCTCCAGCAGCGCGTGGCAGGGTGGGTGGCGCGTGCTGTCCAGGTGGTCGCGGCCCTGCGAGTCTTCCCAGATGCTGCGGGTACTCGTCAGGCCCGCGTCGGCCGGGTCGGTCGAGGCGCCGTCGCCGATGTCCCAACCGTTCGGGTAGGGGTTGCCGCGCAGGTTCTCGGCCGGCAGCGAATCCCACTTCGGCGCGTTGTGGCCGAAGAACCCCAGCCGCGCGCCGAAGGTGAAAGCGCCCGCTTCGGTCGCCACCGGCCGCGCGGCGCTCTGTACGCTGGCGGTGACGGCCTGCACCAGCTGCAGGCTGCTCCAGCCCTGCAGGGCGATCATCGATTGCAGCTCGGTCTCTTGCCAGCTTTGCTGGGTGATGGTGTTGTGCAGGTTGCTGCTGGTGAACGCCACGGCCTGGACCTGTGCCTGGCCGAAGAAGCTGGCGGTCATCGTCAGCATCGGCACGGCCCATCCGATCACCGGCGGCGCGGCGGGTTGGGTCGGATCGGGCAGCGGCTCGAGTTCGACCAGCACGCGGCGCAGCGCGGGCTCTTCGGTCACGCTGCGGGCGCGCAGCACCAGGTGTTGCAACGTGTTTTCCTTCTTGCCCACGAACAGCAGCAGCTCGCCCGGCTGCAGGCCGTTGGCCTGGTCGCTGAGGTAGACGCGCGCCACCTCCACCGCGTCCACGTCGGGCTCCGCCGGCAGGTACGGGTCGAGCCGGTACAGGTCGCCCGGCGACAGCGCGGGGTGCAGCCCATCGGTGGTGGCTGGCAGGCTGCCGGCGGGGTAGAGCAGCGCCAGCCGCTGCTTACCGTCGACGGTGACGAACGCCAGGTCGGCGGGCCGCGTGAGGCGCGGGCGCAGCGCGTTCCATTCGGCGCGGGCCAGCAGTTCGCTTGTCGTCTCGAACACCTGGGGCAGCTTGTCTTGCGGCGGCACGCTCTGCACCGGCGCCTGGGCGGCGATGGTGCAGACGCCGGGTGCGCCGGGCGCGTCTTCCACGGTGTAGACCAGGTGCACGCTGGCGGCCACGCCGGGCCGCAGCTCGTAGCCCACGGCGCGTGCCAGCTCCAGCACCGACCGGCGCTCGGTCGCGGTGCGCAGGAAGCCTTCGTTGGCGATGCGCTCCTGGTAGAAGCTCAGCACGTCGGCCACGCACGCGGCGGCATCGACCAGCGCGATGGCCGGGTCGTCGGGCTCGCGTGTGGTGAGGGTGGCGAGGGGCCGGGGGGCGTTGGCGGCCGAGCCGGGTGTGCGCCACAGCGGCAGGTTGGAGAGCATGCGGGCGTGGAAGCCCGGGTGCGTGTCGATGCGCCAGGCGATGGACGCGAGGCCGGGGTCGTTGTGGATGGGGTCGCGCGGTTGCTGCGGTTCGCAGCAGTGGCAGCCGTCGAGGGTGTCGTCACTCATGAGAGCCTCCTTTCGGCTGGTGTAGCCGTGGCCGCAACCGCAACCGCAACCGCAACCGCGTGGGCCGAGCGCAGCAAAGGCCCGAGTCGTTGGCCGAGCGCAGCGATGGCCCGCACGTCCCCGTGCCCGCTTTCCCCCCTGTGCCCACGCCGAGGAGCGCAGGGCCATGGGTGGCGCGGAGCATCGCGCGCTTCGTGAACTGACTCATTGCACCTGTTCGAGGTGAACGAACGAAGTGAGTGGTGCGAGTTGTGCAATGCACCCATGGCACGAGCACCGCAGGTTGCCCGTAGCGAAGCGGAGGGACGTGGAAACCGGGGGTCGCCTTCTCTTTGGTTACTTTCTCTTGGCGAAGCAAGAGAAAGTGACTGCGCTGCCGGGCGCACATCCCGGCACCTCTCCGCGAGAGCGGCAATGCCCTCCGCAGGAGCGCCGAAGTTCTCTGCTAGCCGCGAGGCGCCTTGCCGCTTGCGCGGGGCACATTTCCGCTGGCGCGGTGCTTGTTTGAAGGTGCGGGGTTTCGCCCCCGCGGACGACCTACTTTTCTTGCTCCGCCAAGAAAAGTAGGCAAAAGAAGGCGGCCCCCGGTCGCCGCGTCCCTCCGCTGCGCTCCGGGCAACCTGCGGTGCGCGCGGCCTGGGCGCATTGCACAACTCGCACCACTCACTGCGTTCGTTCACCTCGAACAGGTGCAATGAGTCAGTCAACGAAGCGCATGATGCTCTGCGCCGCCCAGTCCACTGTGCTCCTCGGCGCGTCCACAGGGGGAAAGCCGGGGACCATGCGGGCCATCGCTGCGCTCGGCCCTGGCGCTCGGTCCATCGCGTTGCTCGGCCTTGGGGGCCTTGGGGGCCTTGGGGGCGTGGGGCGCCTCTCATGACACCACTCCCGCCGCATGCACTTCAAACTCGATCCGCCCCATCTCCGGCGCATTCGGGTCGCTGTCCAAGCGCGCTATCTCCAGCCGCGCCATCGCAATCCGCCCCGCGTCGATCTCGCCGGCCGCCGCGCGCCTCAACCGCTGAAAACGCAACGGCTCCACATGCGACACGCCCGGCACCGCCATCGCCGCCGCGACCACGGCACTCAGGTACACCGGGTCGCCGAAGCTGAACCGATCCGGGTGAAAGAAGCCGCCCTGCGCCGTCGTGAACACGCGCAGCAAACGCCGCTGCACATCGGCTGCGAAGTACCCCGGCTTCGCGCACACGTGCAGCGCGATGTCCAGCGCCACATAGGCCGGCGCGTCGATCTCCACGTCGTGCCCGGCCATCCGGTAGCGGTCGATGAAGGCCGTGATGCTGTCCTCGAAGGCCGGGTCCACCGCCGCGCCACCACGCCGGTCCACGGTGATGAACATCGTGTGCCAGCTGCCCGTCCAGCGCCGCGTGGCCACGGCGCGCTGCACGCGGGCGTCGCGCATCGTCACCTCGGCGTAGTCGGCCGCCGTCACCGCGCGCTCCTGCCGGCGAAAGGCCTGCGGTGCGTCCATGCGGGCGCGGGCCAGCGGCTCGGGGTCGGCACCGCCCGTGGCCGGCAAGGGGTTGCGCACCCGCAGCACGCCGTCGAAGCCGCACAGCACATGGGCGATCGCCTCGGCCCCCACATTGCCGGCACGGCCGTTGCCGTCCCGCGTGCGCAGCGACAGGGCCTCGCCCGCGCCGGGTCGCCGGCCGTTCACGCCATCGCCGAAGCGCAGCACGATGCGGCCGTCGCTGCCGGTCTCCACCACGCAGTCGGCCGCGTCGGCACTGCTGCCCAGCATGTCGCGCCGCACCTGCCAGCGCCGCGCATCGCCATCGCTTTGCACCAGCAGCGCGGCGCGCATGCTGGCCGGCTCGCCGGCCTGGCGACGCAGTGCGCTCGCGGCGCTGCTGGAAGGGTCCAGCAGCACAGTCTCGCCCGCGCCGTTGCGCAGCAGCGCCTGGCGTGTCAGCGGCAGCACGGCCGGCTGGGCCGGCCGCAGGCGCGGCACGCGGCCGCCGGGTACCGGCACCAGCGGCACCTCGCGCAGCGCACTGGCGCCGTGGTCGGCCAGCGCGATGTTGGCGCAGGCGCCCGCCATGTCCGGCACCAGCACGCCGCCGATCACCTTGGACAGGCACAGGTCGAACGTCAACGCGTCGTCCGCATGCCAGTGCACCTCGACCAAGGGCTCCTGCGTGACCGGGTCCAGCCGCGGCGCAGGCGAGGGCGCGCGGTTGGCATCGGCGGCAGGGTCCACCCGCGTGAGCCGCACCACCTGGCGCTGCAGCGGGTCGGCGTCCTGCGGCAGACCGGTGGTGGTGTCGGCGCGCGATTCCAAGAGCAGCAGGTCGCCCGCGCGCAGGCGCAGCCGGTTGGCCACGTTGTCGCGCAGAAACGCGCGCGTGGCACCGCGCGGCAGGCAGCAGGCCTCGTCGCTCCAGGTGTAGAGCTGCAGGTCGTTGTGCGCGCTGTAGAGCGTGAGCGGGCTCAGCAACTCGAAGGGCTGCGCGCCGGCCGCCACCATCGCTTGCGCGCTGTCCGGCGAGCCCAGGCGCGTGGGCGTGCCCGGGCTGCGCGTGAGCAGCAGCGTGCCGTCCAGGCCGGTGTCGGGGTCGCACCCGGCAAGGCCCAGGCCATCCGCCGAAGGGTCGATCTCGAACGCGACCCAGGCCCGCGCATTGCAGCCTTCGTCCAGCGTGTAGTCGAGCAGCCGCGCGTGCCGTGCGACCGATGCCCGTTGCCGTGCCGTGCCGAGGTAGGCCTCGGTGGCGACCGCGTCCTGGTAGTAGGCGATCTCATCGGCGCGGTAGGCCAGCGCTTCGCTGAGCGTGACCAGCAGGTCGGCCGGGCTGCGCTCCTTCCAGTCGGGCATCTGCACCGAGAGCCGGTCCAGCACCAGCCGCCGAAAGCTCGCGTAGTCGCGCGCCAGGTAGTCGATGTCGGGCGTGGTCTCGGGTGCTGGTTCGCATTCGATGTCGGCACGGCAGTCGAAGTCGCTCGGGCAGTCGACCTTGAAGCTGAACGCGATCTGCGCCAGCGCGGGGTCGATGCCGTCGGGTGGTGCGTCCGAACCCGCAGACGCCACCAGCCGCAAGGTGTAGCGCGAGAAGTCGCCGATGCTGTCCAGGTCCAGCGTGAGTGTGTTGCCGACGGCGGTCACGCCGACCACCTGCGGATCGCGCACGCGCACGCCGCCGCGTATCTCGATGTGTGCGGCGGTAAGCGGCGCAGGTGGCGCGTCGGCGGTGTCATGCACGAGGATGAGCCGCAGCTGCGGCTGGCCGTGGATGACTTCCAGCGCGTCGATGCCGTTGAACCAGCGGGGTGGTGTTTCGAGCGCGGCGGCGCGGACGGCGGCGATGCGGCGCGGGTTGCTGCAGAGGTATTGGGCGGTGGTCATGGGATCCTCCTTGCTGGCGCAGGCCGAACGCAGCGAACCCGTAACCCCCAGGCCGAGCGAAGCAACGGCCCGAGCGCCAGGCCGAGCGCAGCGATGGCTCGCACGTCCCCGATCCCGCTCCCACCCCTGTGCCCACGCCGAGGAGCGCAGTGCCATGGGTGGCGCGGAGCATCGCGCGCTTCGTTGACATGCTTATTGCACTTTGTTTGAGCTGAACGAACGCAGTGAGTGGTGCGAGTTGTGCAATGCACCCATGGCAGGAGCACCGCAGGTTGCCCGGAGCGCAGCGGAGGGACGTGGGGACCGGGGTCGCCCTTTCTTTGGTTACTTTCTTTCGGCGAAGCGAAAGAAAGTGACTGCGCTGCCGGGCGCATATCCCGGCACCTCTCCGCGAGAGCGGCGTCTACTCCCGCGAGAGCGGTGCTGCCCTCCGCAGGAGTGCCGAAGTTCTCCGCGAGAGCGGCGTCTTCTCTCCGCTGGCGCGGTGCTTGTTCCAAGGTGCGGGGTTTCGCCCCCGCGGACGACCTACTTTTCTTGCTCCGCCAAGAAAAGTAGGCAAAAGAAGGCGGCCCCCGGTCGCCGCGTCCCTCCGCTTCGCTCCGGGCAACCTGCGGTGCGCGCGGCCTGGGCGCATTGCACAACTCGCACCACTCACTGCGTTCGTTCACCTCGAACAGGTGCAATGAGTCAGACAACGAAGCGCATGATGCTCTGCGCCGCCCAGTCCACTGTGCTCCTCGGCGCGTCCACAGGGGGAAAGCCCGGAAACCATGCGGGCCATCGCTGCGCTCGGCCTTGCGCTCGTGCCATCGCTGCGCTCGGCCCTGGGGCTCTGGCCGTTGCGCTCGGCCCTGGGGCTCTGGCCGTTGCGCTCGGCCGTGGGGCTCTGGCCGTTGCGCTCGGGCATCTGGCCCGGGCCGGTGCGCTCGGCCTGACAGTCGCTGGCTCATACGGCCCCCCTCCTGAACTCCGCCACCCCACCCTCACCCGTCTCCAACACCGTGTAAATCACCACCACCGTCAGCGTCGCGTCCTCACTCTGCGCACGCACCTCCTCGATCCGCAGCAGATGCCCCAGCCACTGCTGCAGCGACCCATGCACCAGCGCCTGCACCGTGGCCGCCAGCTCCGGGCTGTTCGGCGCGAACACCAGCTGCATCAGACCGCAGCCGAACTCCGGCCGGTTCACGCGCTCGCCCGGTACGGTGAACAGCAGTTGCTCGATCAGGTTGCGCAGATGCGCATGGCGTGCGGACATCGCGCTGCGGCCGCGGCCGTCCACGCGCAGGGGAAAGGCAAGGTTGGAGTCCATAGGTCATCCCTCCTACATGCCGATCACACGGGTCTGCGCCATCACCGCCACCAGTGGCGTGCCGGTGGGCGCGCAAATCGCCTGGCTGCTCATCAACAACACCGGCTGGCCCGCGGCGAACACGCGCGTGGCCGCGACGATCCATTGCGCCGTCACACACGGCCCGTTGCCCTGCGGTGGCGAGAACGCACAGCCCGCCACCAGATACGGCGCGGCCTGCGTGGCCACCGGCTGGCCCGAGACCAGCACGCGCGGCACCGGCGCGCTCGGCATGGCCTGCCCGCCGTGGGCACAGAGCACGGTGGCGCCGAGGTGGAGCAGGGGGCCGCTCATGGCATGGTTCCTACACGACCGTCAACGCACCAGCGTTGATCGTGACGGTGGGCCCCAGCATCGTCAGCGACGCGCCCTTGCCGTTCTGGATGTAGATGCCCGTGTCGTTCACGATCAGCGTCGCACCGGTCGCGCTCTTGAGCATGATCCCGCCCGTGGGCCCGGGCAGGTCGCTGATGGTCAGGCCGTTCTGCAGCGGCGTCTGCAAGGTGATGGCCTGCATCACCGGCGGTGTGAGGCGGGCCAGCGCCGGCACCTCGGCCGCGCTGCCCCAGAAGCAGCCGACCCAGATCGGGTGGTCCGCATCGCCCTGCTCGTACTCGATCCACACACCCGAGCCGATCATCGGCAGCGCGAACATGCCGTTCTGGATGCCGGCCACCGGCACACACGGCATGGCCCAGGTGCCGGGCATCAGGCCAGTCACGTCGGGCACCTGCACCATCAGCCGGCCCATCTGCATCGGGTCGATGTTGCTCATCACCAGGCCGCGGTACTTGCCGTAGAACTTTTCGCTCACAGGGTCTCCTCGTGTGTCATACCGGCACCTTGGGCGTGATTGACACCAGGCCGTTGCGCGTCAGCTCGAAGCTCTGCTTGAACTCGCCGCGCTTGAGGTTGCTGGTCACGCTGCTCACGTAGTACAGCCCGTCGTACGCCACGCCCACGCCGCGCACGCCCACCAGGCCGCGCGCCTTCAACAGCCGGCCGTAGCGCAGCACGTTCAGGCTGCCGCTGCCGGTCACCGCGTCCTGCGATTTGGCGGCTCGGGCCAGCCCTGCGGAGATCGCGCGCATCGGGCTCATCTTGGCCGTGTCCGTCATGAAATCGATGTTGGACAGGGGCGTGGGCAATGCGCCCAGCGGCGGCTGCAGCGGGTTCAGGTTGGGGATCGGAATCGGGATCGGAAAGCGCGTCAGCTGGTTCTGGATGAACACCACCGGCAGCACGCCGGCCTCGGGGTCGAAGCTGAAGCTCAGGTTCTCGACATTGGTCAGCGCGTCCATGTCCACGTTCAGCGCGGGCTGCGGAATGCCGACCTTGATCTCGGGGCCGAAGTACGCGATGTTGGTGCCCGGCGCCGGCCCCGGCTCCACGTAGAACACATAGCCCACCTGGCGCGCCAGCTCCTGGATGTAGGCCAGGTCCGTTCCCTTTTGCGACGGGATCTTGTCGATCGGAATCTGCACGTCGGGGAACAGCACCGGGATGACCATCGGGATCAGCCCGAACGGCGCGTACTTGGCGCACAGCAGCGCCACGCGCGCTTCCACCGGCACGGCTGGAAAGGGCAGGCCGCTCCAGTCGATCTTGTCCATGGCCTTGGTGACGTCCTCGCCGGTCACCGTCAGGCTGCCGGGGCTGCCCTGGCCGCCGGGCTGCACCTGCACGCGGGTCATGACGCCGTCGAACAGCGGCTGCGCCTGGCCGTTCATGGTTAGCACCAGCATCACGCGCAGCGCGGGCGTGACGGGCGTGGCGTTGACGCCTGCCAACAGGAAGATGGTGTTCAGCTCCGAGCGCGCGGTGATCGAGAACTTCAACTGAAAGCCGCTGGCCGCGCCGGCCGCCGTGCGCACCTCCACGCTCTCCAGCGCCTCCAGCACCACGCGCGGCACCGGGATCGGCACGATCGGGCCGATCAACAGGGTCAGCTGGATGCCTTTGGCGAACATGTCAGGCTCCGTGGCCCGCAGTGGGGGCCGGCACGCCCTCGGGCAGCGTGATGCGCAGCCTGGTGCCGGGCTCGGCCGTCAGCGCCTCGGGCTGCATCGCACCGTTCGCGTCGGCCATGCGCCACCACTGCGTGGCCAGGCCCAGGTGACGCGCGGCCAGGTGGTCGGGCCGCTCGCCGGCGGCCACGGTGGCGGTGGCCAGCAGCGCGAAGTTCTCTGGTGGTGGCAAGAAGCGCCTCGTCACGAACACCACCGTGCGGCCATCGGGCAACGTGGTCTGCGCCGTCGGCAGGCCGTGGTAGCGGCTGTCTGGCGGGAAGCTGGCGGGCGCCAGGCCATTGGCCTGCATGAAGGCTTGTAGCGGGTCGATCATGGAAGGACTCCGGTGAGGCGGTGCATGTCAAACCCCCGAGATGCCGAGCGTGGAGAACGAGACCGGCTGCACCTTGGCCGCCAGCTGCTCCTTGCCCTGCAGATAGGCCATGAACAGCGCCCCACCCTTGGACGAAAACCCCAGGTCGTCCACCGTCAGCACGCGCAGGCTGAACGAGAGCTTGGCGCGGATCGGGTTCAGCGACGGGTCGAAGGCTTCCTCGGTGATCGAGAAATCGGCCAGCTTCACCGGGATCACCCGGCTCTTGCCCCAGATGAACAGCAGCAGCGGCGCCAGCATCGGCGCGATCTCCAGCGTGCCGGTGCTGGCCTGGCTGTCCACCCGCTGCAGTTGCGCCGCGCTGGGGTGCAACAGTGATTCCAGCACCGCCAGCGGCGGTGCGATGCCGTGGGCCGTGGCGTTGGCGTTCTGATCGGGGAATTCCAACTGGTCGGTGGCGTCCAGCTCGGCATCGAAGCTGATGGTCTCCACCGCCGGGCCCTTGAAGCGCGTGGGCTCGGCGCGGTTGGCGCCACCCTCGGCGCCGGCCTCTTGCGACTGCAGCTTGCGCGTCAGCGTCTCGGCGTTGTATTGCAGCGAGATCACGCGCTGCACCTGCGCCGTCTCGGGGTCGATCAGCACCAGGCCGCCCTTGATCAGCTTGGGGGAGAAGGGGGTGGTGGTCATGGGAATACCTTCGTGCTTCGCACTGCGGTGCGAGCCTCTTCGGGCGGCCGGGCGAGGCTCATGGGAAGGCTTCCTCGTCGGCCGTGCCGGCGGTTGATGCGGACGAGGTCGGCAACTGCTTGCCGGATGCGGGCGTGCTGGGGGCGCTGTGGGCGGTGTCGGTGCTCGCCAGCGCGGGCAAGGCGCCGCCGGCCGCCAGCGCGCCCATGCCGCCGTGTGTGCGCGCGTTGGCCAGCACCACGTCGGCGATCGGCTGGCCCAGCCCGGCGGTGGCCAGCAGCGCCACCACCATGCGTTCGAGCTGGGCAGAGGGCGGCAACTTGCGCAAGCTTTTCCAGTCGGGGATGGCCAGCTCCAGCCGCTGGGCGCGGTCCTGCGTGAAACGCCGGCCGACGCTGACCTGCTGGCTGCGCAGCGATTGCTGCAGCGTGGCAAAGCGGGTGTTGAGGGCCAGCAGGCGCTGCTCGGCCGCTGCGTCGGCCTGGGCGAACACGGTCTCGCCGCCCAGGGTCGTCAGCCAGCCCACCATCTGCTGCGACGCGGGCTGGAACAAGCTCCATGGCGTACTGCCGTTGGAGGCGACCGAGGCCACCTCGCTGTGCAGCATCGACAAGCGCTCGGCCGTCTGCGCGATGGCCTCCTGCGCCAGGTCGACCGCCAGCCGCGCGCGGCGCCGGCCCAGCACCGGGCGCACGGTGACGGGGCGCGACAGCTTCTCACTGGGCGTCAGCGCGTCCGTCGCGCCGGGCAGGCTCTGGCCGCCGGCGGCCTGCGGCGCGCGCAACGCGAAGGCGGCCAGGCTGTCGGGGTTGCGCAGTGCCAGGGGTGAGAGGTCGACCCCGTGTTTTCCGACCTTGCCGCCCAGCTGGCCGAACAGCCGCTCGTCCTGGTAGATGTCGACCACGCCGGGCTGGATCATGTGGTGGATGGCCTCGTGTACCAGCATCCGCGCCAGCTTGGTGGCGTAGACGGCGTCGGAGGCCTTTTGCGCCAGCGCCGTCGCGCCGGCATCCGTTTGCATGCGGGGCGCCTGGTTGGGGTCCGTGCTGCCCGCAGTGCCGGTTGCGCGTTGGACGTCGGCCACCGTCGGCGGCGACAGCATCTGTGCGGAGGCAGGATGGCTGGCGCACACCACCACGTGGCCGCGCTCGTAGTAGGCGCCTGCCGTGCCGGCGCAGCCCGGCGTGTTGCCGCCCGCGTCGATGTGGATCTGGCCGCTGCCAGTGGCCGGGTCCCACACCTGGCGGGTGGTGAGGAAGTCGTGCGCGCCCTGCAGCGTGGCGCGTGTGGCGGCCACGGCCTGGGGCGTGGCGCTGCCCTGGCCGAACTGGGCCTCGAACAGCCGGCGCAGCGGCGCCTGCAGCGGCGTGGTCATCGCCGTCAGCGCACGGGACAGCCCGAGGACGGCGCGGGTGCGCGCCTGCTCCAACGCGGCCCGCAACGGGGCCTGGCGGGCGGCCTCGGTGGGCGACAGGGGCAGCTGGCAGGTCGTGCAGCCGGCGCTCGGCGCGGGGGCGTTGGTTGCTGCGCTGCGCGGCTGCGTGGGCGGCACGGCCGTCGGCACGCTGCCGGGTGCGGGCATGCGTTGCAGCCGGCTCGGGGTGCCGCTGCCCTGTTGCACGACGTGCGCCAGCTCGTGCGCCAGCAGGTGGCGGCCGGTGTCGGTGTGTGGCGCGTACTGGCCGGTGGCGAACGCGATGTCCGTGCCCACGGTGTAGGCCTGCGCGTGCACGGCGCGCGCCGACGCGGCGGCACCGGCGTCGGCGTGGATGCGCACGCGGCCGAAGTCGTGGCGGAAGCGCGGCTCCATGAAGGCGCGCGTGTCGGCCGGCAGGGGCGCGCCGCGCCCGGCCAGGGTGGGAGCGAGGGGAGGGGTGAAGGCCGGCCGGCCGGCGCCCTGGCCCGTGCCATGGTGTGCGGCTTCGGCGCGCTGCAGCGACGCGGCCGGCAGCCGCGACAGCGCTGCGGCCGCCGGCTGCGCCTGCAGGCCTCGCAGCACGCGGTCGGCCGCCTGCTCGGCCTCGCGCTCGCAACGGTCGTCCTGCGCGCCGACCGTCAGCCGCGGCTGCAGCCAGGCGATGCGGCCGGCGCGGGTGGCCGCAGAGAAGCCTTGTGCGCGTGCCGACGCGGGTGCCGATGCGGGTGTCGCCAGGGCGAGCGCGATGGTGCTCATGGCGTGCTCGCAGGCGCGGTCTTGTCCAGGTCGAGCCGGTGCACGCGTTCGACCGTGGTCCACAGGTCGCGCGTCATGGCGCCATTGGCAGCGGCGTCTTCGTAGAACACGCGGTAGCTTTCCGGCGTGCCGCCATAGACCAGCAGCGCATCGCGCAGCGCGGCCTTGATGGCGGCCTCCTTGTTGGCCACGGTGATCGGCTTGACCTGCTTGTTGTTGACGATGTAGTGGATGTCGACGGCCGGCTGGGCCGGGCTGTCCTTGGCCTCGGGCTTGGCCGGCCGGGTCTTCTTCAGCAGCGCCACCGCATGGCCGTCGCCGACCCCCGGGAGCACCGCCAGGTAGCCCACCGGCGTGAAGCCGGCGCCGCCCAGCAGCCGCGTGGCATATGTGGCCAGCACGTCGCAGTCGGACTTCAGCCGCATGTTCGCCGGGTCGTCCGGCCCCAATGCACCCAGGTGCCCGGCCAGGTCCGGCGTCACGTCGCCCCGGTCGACGTGGAAGAAGAAGATGTCGGCGATGCGCGCATAGCTCTGCGTCACCTGGTCCGGCGCGTTCGGATACTCGGCCGCCAGGGCCTGGCCGATGTTGCCCGTCTGCGCCTCCAGCCAGGCGCGCAATGTGGTGAAGCGCAGGTTGGCCGGTGCGGTGATCGCGATGCCGTGCTTGGTGCCCAGCGCGACCAGCAGGTCGACGTAGTACTTCTGCTTGTAGGTGTAGACCCAGGGCATGTCGTCGGCCATGGTCAGCTCGCGCGGGTTGCCGGCGGCATCGGCGAACTGCGTCGGGCCGTAGCCGGGTTCCACGAAATACTTGGTCTGCAGCACCTCGAACAGGAACGCCTTGTCGGTCTTCCACAGCCACTCGGACAGCGGCACGCGGCCGGCGGCATGGAACACCAGGATCTCGGCCAGTGCCTCCAGGTAGGCGGGCTCGGCGCGGTACTTGACCAGCGTGGGCTCCAGTGCGGCCAGCAGCCGGTCTTTGCCCAGCAGCTTGGCGTAGTCGCCAGATCGGTCGGTCAGCGCGGCCAGCAGAAGGTGCTCGTCCAGGCTGGCGGCGTTGCCAACGAAGAAGGTGGAAATCACGCCGATCTGCGCCGCGCTGGCGCTGGCGGGCGCCTTCACCACTTGCTCGTAGATGTGCTTCCTGTTCGCAACTGGCAGTTGCGCGGCGATGGTCATGGCCTCGTTGACGAAGCCAGCCGTGGCCAGGTCGATGCCGATCAGGCCGGCGCGTTCCTCGCGCTGGTCGGTGCCGCTGGACGCCAGGATCATGAGCGCCAGCTGGTAGGCGTCGCGAAAGGCAGCCTGCCAGCCCGCGACCTTTTTCTTGTCGGTGGGCTTGGGCAGCAGGCCGAAGCTCTTGTCGTGCGTGATCTCGAAGGCGCGGTCCTGCGCGGTGAAGGCGAAGCTTTTGTCCTTGGGGTCGGTCGAGGGCGCGGGCGTCTTGCCCTGGGCCCAGGTCTCCAGCCGCTGGCGCGCCTCTGCCTCCTGCTTCTTGCGCAAGGCCTCGTCGTCCTCGCGCTGCAGCATGGCCGGGCCGGCGCCCTGCTGCACCACGTGGGCCAGTTCGTGCGCCAGCAGGCGCCGGCCTTCGCCGGTGTGCGGTGCATAGCGGCCGTTGGCGAACGCGATGTCCGCACCCACGGTGTAGGCGTGGGCGCCCACCGCGCGCGCCGATGCCGCCGCGCCGGCATCGGCATGGATGCGCACGCGGCCGAAGTCGTGGCCGAAGCGCGACTGCATGAAGCCGCGCGTGCCGGCGTCCAGCGGCACGCCGCTGCTGGCCAGGGTGGACTGCACGGCGTGCTCGGGCGATGTGGCGATGGCCGGCGTGGCCGTGGGGGCGGCGTCGCCGGCCTCGCGCTGCATCTGCTCGGGTGCGCGGCGCGGGGCCGGTGGTGTCGGGCCGCCGAAGTGCCCGGCCAGCTTGAGCAGGTCCAACTGCAGCGTGAAGCGCACGTCGCGCTGGTTGGCATACAGGTCGGGCAGCGCCGGGGTCTGCGCCATCACGCGCGAGCCATCTTCGCCCATCAGCGGGTAGGGCGAGACGCCGTTGCGAAAGCCGCCCGCCAGCAGCACACCGTCGCCGAAGAGGCCCAGCTGCACCTGCATCGAGGACAGCGCCAGCGGCTTGGCGCCTTTCGTGTCGAGCTTGCCACCGGTGTCGAACTTGAGGCTGGAGACGCGGGTGTTCAGCACGCCTTCGTTGAAGGCGGTCATCAGCTTGGAGGCGTCCAGCCCGACGTCGAAGGCGAAGCGGGTCTGCGCGTTGTCCAGGATGCGGTACTGGAAGGTCTTGACCGGGAACTGCGGCACCAGGCCCGGCAGCAGCGCCAGGTTGAAATCGTCGAAGGATCGGCGCATGGCCGGGTTGACCAATGCCATGCCCCACAGGAAGGCGTAGTTGGCGCCGAGGAAGGCCGGAATGCCGACGCTGACGGGCGCCGGCTGCGCCAGGAACTTGGCGGCCAGCTGCTCGCTGAAGGTGCTGAAGGCCGGGTTGTTCTCACCCAGGTTCTTGCCGACGGTGGCCAGGCCCTCGCCCAGCGGGGTGGGCGGCTCCTTCTTCTTGTCCTCTTCGCCCTCGCGCTGCAGCGGCGGCGCGGCCAGCGGCGTCAGCGTCGGCCGGCCGCGCCCGGCCAGCACGCGGTCGGCGGCCTGGTCGGCCTCTTGCTCGAAACGGTCGCCGGGGGTGCTGACGGCCATGCGGGGCTGCAGGCCCAGCGCCTGCTGGCGCGCGCAGGCCGGGCAAGGGCCGGCCACGCCGGCTGCCGCGCCGCAGCCGCACTTGGGCTGCAGCCAGGCGCTGCCGCGCGCTGCTGCCGGCGTTGCACCGGGCGTGCGCTGCGAAGGGGCGGGCAGGCGGGTCATGGCGCGGCCTTCATCGCTCGTTGGCGCCCTTGGCCGCGCAGGCGCCGGTGAGCGGCGCCCTGGAGTAGGCGGTGTAGTGGCCGTACTGGCGCGCATTGGTGGCCCAGCTGACGGTGGCCAGCAGGCCGGTGCCCCACTTCGATTGCAGGTCGCTCAGTGCCTCGTCGACCTGGCCGCCGACCAGCTCCATGCGACGCACGATGCCCGAGTGCGCCTCGTGGTCCTCGTGGTCATAGAACACCAGGATGTCGTTCGGCTGCGCCATGCACGCGTCGATGGCGTGCCAGCCGTCGTCCTGCAGCACGCGGGGCACGACGCTGCCGAACAGCGAGTACGGGCCACCGGTGGCCGCCGCGCCGCCGAAGGTGTAGCCATGGCACCAGAAGGTCTGGCCGTCGTCGGGGCGCCAGGTCTCGACGGCGGCGCCGGCGTCGGTCTTCGCTTCCAGCAGGCGGCCCTGCGGGCCATCGTCACCCCAGGGGGCGTGGGCGGTGCCGGTGTCGGTGTTCGGGAACCAGGCCATGCGCCGCAACGTGGCCTCGCCGGGCGCGGGGGTGATGGCGGGGCTGGCGTCGACGGGGTGCGGGCCGGCGGCCTGCCCGTCGGCGGGCGCAGTGCTGCCTGCTGCGCCTAGGGGAGGCGCCGCGCCCTGCTGCACCACGTGCGTCAGCTCGTGCGCCAAGAGGTGCAGGCCGGTGCGGCTGACGGTGTCGTACTGGCCGGCGCCGAACACCACGTCGCGCCCCAGCGTGAAGGCGCGCGCGTTCACACGCTCGGCCAGCGCCTGGGCGGCGCTGTCGCGGTGCACGCGCACGCGGCCGAAGTCGTGGCCGAAGCGGGGCTCCAGCAGGCTGCGCACGGCGCCGGGCAGCGGCGTGCCACCGCCGCGCAGGCCGTGGATGCTGTGGGCCAGCGCCGGTGACAAGTCGGGTGTGGCGCCGCCGGCCGGTGCGCGCTGGAGCGTGCCGGTCGCCGTGGGCGCGTCGTCGTCGTCGCGACGCCGGCCTTCGTCCACGCTCCAGGGGCTGCGCGCGTCACGCTGCAGGTGGCCAGGGGCGGCGCGCAGGCCGGGTGCGGCCAGGCGCTGCCCGCTCAGCACGCGGTGGGCCGCGGCATCGGCTTCCTGCTCCAGCCGGTCGCCCCGTGCGCCCAGGCGTAGCAAGGGCGCGCTGGCGGGGCGTTGCGGGGCCGCAGGGGCGGCGTGGGCGAGTTGCCTCATGGCGCGCGCACTCCCCCGGCTCTTGCTGCCAGATGCGAGGCCACGGCGGTGCCCAGCGCGCGGCCCTGCGCGGCGGCGCCGGTGCCGGTGGGCAGCTGCAGCCGCACGGGTGCTGCTGGCCGGCCCTGGGCCAGTGCGCTGGCCATCGACGCCACGTCGGCGGCTGCCGGCAGCCGGCCCTGCAACTGCGCGGCCAGCGCGGTGCGCAAAGCCTCGCCCACGGCGTGCGCGTCGGCGCGGTCGATGCCGCGCAGCACCAGGCGGTCGATGTGCAGGACGAGGGCGGTCATGGCTGCTGCCTGTCTGGCGCAAGATGGGCCACGCGGCCATGCGTCGCGCGTGTCACGACCAGCCCCTCAACTCGGCTTCCGAGAACGGCCGTTCGCGCTTCGCCCCCTCCATGCGCGCGGCCTGCAGCAGCTGCGCCATGCCGATGGCGGTGCCAGCTTGCGCCGCCAGAAAGGCGGCGGTCAGCGCGATGTTGCGGATGCTGCCGCCGGCCACGTCCGGGCGCGCCAGCCGCGTGAAATCCACGTCCGGCCCCAGTGGTGCGGCAGACGGGAACACGCCGCGCCAGATGCCTTCGCGCTGCGCCTGGTCGGGGAACGGGAACTGCACGACGAAGCGCAGCCGGCGCTGGAAGGCCGGGTCCAGCGCGGCCTTGTGGTTGGTCGTGAGGATGGCCAGGCCGCTGTAGGCCTCCATGCGCTGCAGCAGGTAGCTGACCTCGATGTTGGCGTAGCGGTCGTGGCTGTCCTTCACCTCGCTGCGCTTGCCGAACAGCGCATCGGCCTCGTCGAACAGCAGCACGGCGCCGGCCTCTTCGGCCGCGTCGAACACCTTGCGCAGGTTCTTCTCGGTCTCGCCGATGTACTTGCTGACCACGGCCGACAGATCGATGCGGTAGAGCGCCAGGCCCAGCTCGCCGGCGATGACCTCGGCCCCCAGCGTCTTGCCGGTGCCGCTGTCGCCCCAGAACAGCGTGGACAGCCCCAACCCGCGTGCGCCGGGGCCGGCAAAGCCCCAGGCGTGGTGCACCGTCAGCCGGTGCTGTGCGTGCACGGCGATCTGGCGCAGCACGGCCTGCTGGGCCTCGGGCAGCACCAGGTCGGCCCAGCGCGCGCGCGTCTCGATGCGCTGCGCCAGGCCGGGCATGCGGTGGCCGGTGCCGCGGCTGGCCTGGTGCAGCGTGGCGCTGTCGCGGGCCGCGTCCTCGCCACTGGCCAGCGCGGCGATTTGCGCAATGCGCCGTGCGCCCAGGCGGTACTGGCTGGCCAGCGTGTCCAGCACGGGCGCCAGCGGTGCGGCCTTGTCGGCCAGCGCGGCCTGCCACAGCGCGCGCCGCTCGGGCGCCTCGGGCCGCGCGAGCACATGGCGCCACTGCGGCACATCGCCCAGCGCCAGGCCGTCACCGGCCACGAACACCAGCCCGTCCAGGCGCTCGAGCAGGTGTGCGAGCGCGGTCTGGTGGTCCTGCGGTTCGCCGTGTTCACAGCAGATCAGCAGGCCGCAGCCCAGCAGCGCCGCCTCTCGCGCCCACAGAGCTGCGAAGGCCGCCTGCTCGATGGCGGCGGCCGGGATGTCGGCCGCCCGCAACCGCACCAGCCCGACGCCCAGGTCGGCGGCCACGGCGGCGGCCACGTCCTGCTGGCCGGCGCTGTCGTCACCCTCCAGCACGATGGGCGGCAGCCGGCCCGCGTGGGCCTGCAGCTGGGCCCGTAGCTCGGCCCGCACCGCCAACTGGGCCTGGCCCATCGCGGCGGCCGGCGGCACGGTGTGCAGCAGCGGCTGCAGCCGGTGGTCCAGCGCGTTGAGGCCGGCGATGTGGTGCAGCACGCGCTCGTCCAGCTTCAACCGCGCGCTGGCGATGCCGCTGGCATCGTCCAGGTCCAGCAGGCGGCAGCGGCGCAGCGGTTCCTGCGGTGCAATCGCGCTCCAGTGCGGCCCGGGCAGCACCGCCAGCGCCAGGCCAAAGCTGGCCCAGGGCCGGTGCGGCTGGCCGCTGGCCTGCGCGCACAGCGTGGCGATGCGCGCGTCCAGTTCGACGCCGGCCACCAGCAGCAAGAGGTCGCGCTCGAAGGCGCTGAGCTGGAACAGCCGGGTCAGCGTGTCGATGGCGGCCGGCGCCGGCATGGCCGCGCGCAGAGCGTCGGCTTCGGCGCCGGGAGCATCGGCCGGGCGCCCTTCCAGCAGCGCCGCCAGCCGCGCGAACTCGGCCACCAGCAGGCGCTGGTTGGCGTCGCTCCAGTCCAGCAGGCGGTCAGGGGCGTTCATGGCCGTCGTTCAAGTCGCTGTACGCAGCACACCAACGGGCTCTGGCAGCGCCACACCGAAGGCCGCGGAGCAGGCCATGCCAGGGCACCCGCGGAACTGGCTCTGCCAGGCCGCTGGGTGCGCCACCCTCGCGCAGCAGAGGGGGGGTGGCGGAGCGCGCAGCGCGGAGACTGGGGGGTGCTTCATGTGAACTCCACCGTGCTGTTCAGGAAGCGCGGCACCTCGGGCGGCGTTTGCGAGAAATCGATGATCGGGCTCTCGATGCCGTCGATGCGCAGGCGCGCCAGGTGCACGCCGATGGCCGCCTCGGCGATGGCGAAGGTCAGCGAGGTCGGCGTGGCGCCGGCCGCCAGCGGTGCGTATTCCTGCATGCCCAGGAGCAGCACGGCGCGCTGGCCGGGCCGCAGAGCGGGCGTGAAGTTCAGCGTGACCTGGGCCGAGCCATCGCCCGCGCGCGCCACCTGCTGCGGCAGGTTGCCGATGCGCGGTGCGATCGTCAGCGCCATGCGGTTGGTCTCACGCAGGCCCTGCGGCGCCGGGCGCAGCACGCGGGCCGAGACGCGGTAGACGCCGGCCGGCAGCGCCGCCTGCTGGCCGGCCAGGTCCAGGCCGATGCGGGTCTCGGCCGGGCGGTCGGGCGCGGCGGCCATGGCCGGCAGCGTGAGGTCGATCTCGAAGCGCTCGTGGCTCAGCAGCACGGTGCGGTCGGCGCCATCGAGGTGGTGGCCCTGCAGCAGCACCACATCGCCGATGGCGGCGACCGGCTGGCGCAGCGGCGGCACGATGGCGTCCAGCGTGGGCAGGGTGGGCAGCAGGCTGGGCCGCACGGCGATGCCGGCCTCCACGCCCGTGACCGGGTCGACCAGGCCGCGGCTGAGCACCGGCAACTGCGCGCGCACCGGCCGCTGCGATTCGATCAGCACCACCGAGGCGGTGTAGGCCACGCTGGGCCGCAGGTGGGCCTGCGTGGCGGTCCACAGCTTGGACATCTCCTCGTTGTTCAGGTGCTGCGGCGTGATCTTGATCTGCTCGATCTGGTCGGCCAACCCGGCATCGGCCAGCGCGCGCAGCGCCGGCGGCAAGTTGGGGCCGACGTCGGGTGAGGGGTTCAGGGCGGTGCGGATGGCCGCGCGCGTGAGCACCGGCGATTCGTGCAGCAACTGCATGGCATAGCCGAGCAGGATCTCGGCATGCAGGTCGCCGCCGCTGTAGACCGACAGCAGGTAGTGCAGGTCCAGCGCCAACGGCGGGTTGGTCAGGCGCGCGCGGCCGGCGCCATCGCGCGAGGGCAGGCCCTCGTTGCGCCAGCCGGCGTTGGGCGTCACCTGGTAGAGGAACAGGTTGATCTGCGAGGCCTCGGTGCCGCCCAGCGGCACGACGCGGTCGGGCGCCTGCAGACTCACGGTGACGCTCGCGCCCAGCACGCCGCTGACGTTGCGGTTGACGATGCCGTCGTTCAACAGATCGCGCAGCACGGCGCTGACGCCGGCGATGGCGAGCGCTGTGCTCATGCTCCCGTCCTCTTTTTTAGGTAACTGTCCAGCGACATCGGTTCGGTGCGCGCTGGCTTCGCGGTACGCGGTGTGGGCGTGGCAGGCAGGGCGGTCACGTCGATGCGGCCGATGTGGATGTGGACTTCGGTCGGTGCGTCGGCTGGTGCAGGCGCGCCAGCGGGCCAGGCGTTGGCCGCGACGGCGGTGCGCTGCGTGCGTGCGTGCGGGCTGGGGCCCGCAGCGGCGCTGTGGCCACGGTCTGGCCGTGAGGCGGGGAGCAGCGGGCTGGGCGCAACGTCGACGCGTGCCGGGCGCAGGGGTGGCGGATCTTGCCGGTGCGTGGGGAGTGTGCCGTCGCGGGGCGTCGACTGCGCGACCGGATGCTGGGGCGCAAGGGGCGCTTGGCGCGCGTGGGCCGCCTGGAAGGCCGTGGCGAGGGGAGCCGGGTGGTCGGGTTGTGGGCGTGCCGATGCGGCACGGTCGGCCGGCTCAGCCGTGCCGGTCGACGCACGCGGCGCTGGCTCGGTGGGCGCGCGGGCGCTGACGGGTCGCAGCGGGGCGGGGGCATTCGGCGTAGGGCGTGCGGCCGCCTCGATGGGGGCGGCGACATGGGGCTGCAGCGCCGTGGCGGGCGTGTGCATCGCGGGCGCGGATGGTGGCGGGGAGGCTGGCATGGCCAACTCCGCAGGCGGTGGCTCGCCATCGCCCAGCCGGTCGGCGCCGAACGGCAGGCGCGCGTCGGAGCGCACGGCCCAGCCGGTGCCGGTGGCGCGTGCGCCCAGGCGGTGCAGCAGGCCGGTCATGGGGATGGCTCCGTGCTGCGCGCTGCGTCGGACGGCCGGGCGCCGCTCATCCCGGACCCCCCGCCATGTCCAGATAGGCCGCACGCCGCGCCGGGCTCAGCGCCAGGATCTGCGGCTCGCTCCAACCATAGGCGCTGGCCAGCCGGTGCACTTCGTGCAGCAACTGCTGCGCGCGCACCTCGATCTCTTCCCACAACAGCGCACCGGCATCGAGCTGCGCGGCGCCGTCATGGCCGCAGTCCATGCAGTGCAGCGCGATGGCCAGGTCGGCCTGCGGGTCCAGTGTGTCCAGCGCCTCTTCGACCACCGCCAGGGCGGCATCGTCCAGCCGCGCCACATCGCCGGCCAGCGTGCAGCGGGCCAGCAGGGCGCGCGCGGCGTCGGCGGCGCCGGCTGCATCGGCCACGGCGGCGAGGTCGCGCAGGCTGGGCGCGCGCAGGCGCAGGCCCTCGGCTTCGGTCTCGATGCTGGTGACGGCATCGGCGTCGTCATCTGCATCGGCATCTGCATCGCGCGGCGCACCGGCCGGCGCGGTGGCGGCCAGCAGCTGCGCCGTGTCCAAAGTGAAGGCCAGGCGCTGGCCGCACTGCCGGCAATCGGCATGGCCATCGATGCGCGGGCCGAAGGTGGCGCTGCGCAGCTGCAGCAAGCTGGCGTTGACGGCGCCCAGCGGCAGGTCGGCGATGCTGTCCGCCGGCCAGTCGGGCCGCGCCGCAGCGGCCAGCAGCGCGCCGCGGTCCAGCGGATGGCGGCGTGCGCCGCGTTCCCACAGCGTCAACAGGTCGGCGCCGGCGAGGGCTTGCATGTCGATCACCGGCAGCGCTGGCGTCGTCGCATGTCAGGCCGGTTCGCTGAACGTCGGCTCGGCCGGCTCGACGACGTCGTAGTCGCGCTCCCAGCCCTCGTTTTCCAGTTTGATGGTCTGGATCGCAACCGCCTGTGCGTTGGCATCCAGATCCGGCAGGGCCTGGTATTCGGAGACCCAGCAGCGGAACACCTTGTAGGCCAGCGCCAGCTGGCCGGCCTCGTTGTAGACCTCGATGATCAAGTCCTTGCGGAAGTCCTTCAGCGAGACCTCGGCGCCCAGGCCGGAGCCGAAGTTCCAGACCTTGTTGGCCCACTTCTCGAACTCGGTGTCGTGCGTGACGCCGCGCTCCAGGGTGATGGCCTCGAACTTGTTGCGGCCTGGCGATTTGCGGCTGCTGGAAGGGTCGCCGCCCTCGCGGTGCTCCACCGGCTCGTTGCTGCGCTTGAGCGCGCCGACCTTGGAGATGCCGGCCACGTAGCGGCCGTCCCACTTGACGCGGAATTTGAAATTCTTGTACGGGTCGAAGCGGGTGGCGTTGACGCTGAACTGTGCCATTTCGTTCTTCCTCGGTCAGGTCTGGATTTGTCCAGCCATCTGCTGGATCTTGATGACGACGAACTCTGCGGGCTTCAGCGGTGCAAAGCCGACCACGACGTTCAGCACGCCCAGGTTGATGTCGGCCTGCGTGGTGGTCTGGCTGTCGCACTGCACGAAGTAGGCGTCGCGCGCGGCCTTGCCCTGGAACGCGCCCTGGCGGAACAGCCCCTGCATGAAGGCGCCGATGTTCAGCCGCACCTGCGCCCACAGCGGTTCGTCGTTGGGCTCGAACACCACCCACTGCGTGCCGCGGTACAGGCTTTCTTCAAGGAACAGGGCGAGGCGGCGCACTGGCAGGTACTTGTATTCGTCGGCGCTGGCATCGGCCCCGCGCAGCGTGCGCGCGCCCCACACGATGCGGCCGTTCACGCCCATGCTGCGCAGGCAGTTGATGCCCAGCGGGTTGAGCTGGCCGTTCTCCAGATCGTTCATGTTGAGCTGCAGGTCCTGCACGCCGTTCAGCGTGGCGTCGAGGCCCGCTGGGGCCTTCCACACGCCGCGCGCCACATCCGTGCGGGCCATGATGCCGGCGATGATGCCGCCGGGCATGAAGGTGTCGACGCGGCTGTCGCGCAGCGGGTCGATCATGCGCACGCAGGGGAAGTACAGCGCCGCGTTGCGCGCCGCCGGGCCGGCCAGACCGAGTGCAGTGCGGCCGTTCTGGGCGTTCGTCAGTGCGCTGGCGATCGGGCTGGCCCACGCCGGGTCGGGGTCGACGATCAGCATCGCGCGGCGCTGCACGCACAGCGCCATCGCCGCCTGCCAGACGTTGGGCGGCACCACGGTGTAGCCGGAGGTCGGCGTGCTGGTGTCGCGCGCCAGCGGCGGGATCACCAGCAGGTTGAACAGGTCGGCCAGCGCGAGCGCGTGCATGCCGGTGTGCGCGGCCTCGTTGCCCAGCAGGTCGTCGGCGCGCAGCGGCGGGCCGTCGTTGCCACCGGCGGCGTCGACCCAGGTGACGGTGGTGCCCGTCACGTTGGAGGCCGGCCGCGCCGCCGGCACCGTGCCCAGCGCGCGCACCAGGGTCGATTCGCGCTCCAGCACCAGCGGCAGATAGCGCGGGTCGGTCGCCGTGGTGGAAACGGCGCCCAGCGTCTCGAACGCGAACTCGTCGCGGCCCGGCCGCAGCCGATAGCGCAGCCGCAGGTTGAAGCGCGTGGTGTCGGCCGCAGGCAGGCCGTTGTCGGTGGCGTAGTCGACGGCGGCCGACAGCCGGCCGCCCCAGGCGCCGACGCTGGAGGCGGTCAGCACCAGCGTGCCCAGCGTGATGGTGGCGGCCGAGGCCGGGTCCGGCGCGTCGGCGGCGTCCGGGTCGACGGCGGTGCCGACCACCCGCACCACCAGCGCCAGCGCGCCGCCGTTCAGGTAGAAGTCGCGCACCGCATAGCTCATCGGGCAGTCCAGCGCCAGGCCGCCGAAGCGTCGTTCGTAGTCGGCGTAGCCGGTCAGCATCACCGGTTGCTCGGTCGGGCCGGTGGCGGCGCGCCCGACGAAGGCCGTGATCGACGTGGCCACACCGGTCAGGGTGCGCACCCCACTGGGCACTTCCTCCACGTAGACACCTGGGTAACTCAGGGCACTGGGCATAGATCCCCCTTCATGAAAGAACCTCACACACGCAACGGCCCGGGCGCGGGTCCATCGGCCGGTGGGGCCGTGGGCACCGCCCGGTAGACGGTCTGGCCATCCAGGCCCGACCAGGACTCCATCTCCCCGCCGGCCACCAGGAGCGCGACCGCCTCGCGAACGACTTCACGCCGCACCCCCATCCATTGCGGGGGCAACCACCAGGCAGCGATCCACTGCAGCGTGTCGCAAGCATCCGGGTGCGCGGCGACGTAGCGGCGCAGGGCCACCGCCACATCGGCTACAGCATCCATCTCCGGCCACGCGTCACGTTGGGACCACCACAAAGTCACGAGCGTGCTCGGCAGTGCCAGAACCGTGCCATCCACCTGCGGTGTGCAAGTGGTTGATTTACAAGGGCGCTGGCGTGGCCGGCCGGGGGCGGGCCGTGTCGTGCGCCACACAGCTAAAGGCACGCGACGTGGCGCCAGCCGACGTGGCCGCGCGCTGTGTCGCGGCCGACACGGGTGTGCCGCTGTGGACACGCAGCGCATCGCCTGAAAGGCACGCGCATGGGCCAGCGCATGGGCCTGCGCCTCGGTCAGCATCTGGCCTACGCCGGGACGGCGCGGGGTCCCCGAACTGCGAGGCGCTGCTGGCCCCAGGCTCCAGCCATCGTCAACACAACCGCTTTTTTGATCCCATGATTTCAACCACCGTTTCGCCATCCAACGCCGCCATGGATGGCGCCCGACCGCCCCAACTGGTCCCCACACTGATCTCCCGGGTCGTGTGGGGTGCCGTGTTTGCCGGCGTCGTCATCGCCATCGCTGTGCAGATGGTCCTGAGCCTGCTGGGTGCGGGGATTGGCCTGAGCACGGTGGATCCGTTGCGCTTCAGCAGCCCGGACATCTCGACGTTCGGCATCGGCGCTGGCGTGTGGTGGGCCGTCAGCAGCGTGATCTCGCTGTTCGCAGGCGGCTGGGTGGCCTCGCACATGGCTGGCACGTCGGAGAAATCCGATGCCGTCCTCTACGGCCTTCTGACCTGGGGCCTGGCCACCATCGTGACGGCTTACCTGCTGGCGTCCGCCGTCAGTGCCGTGGTGCGCGGCGGTGCCAGTGTGGTGGGCACGACCGCCACGGTGGCGGCAGGCGGTGCGGCGGCGGTGGCCGGCCCTGCGGCCGACATGGCCAAGAAGCAGCTGGAGGCTGCCGGCATCTCCTGGGATTCGATCAAGACCGAGGCCGAGCAGCTGCTCAAGCAGACCGGCAAGCCCGAGCTGACCCCCGGCGCCCTGGAAGACAAGGCTGAAGCCACGGCCGACCAGGCGACCCAAGCTGCAGCCAACGCCGGCACCGATGCCAACGCGGCCGGCGAGCTGAAGGCGCTGGTCCAGAAGATCATCGATTCGGGCAAGGACACCGTCGACCAGGTGGACCGTGATGCGGTGGTCAATGTCGTCATGGCGCGCTCGGGCCTGACCAAGCCGGAAGCCGAGGCACGCGTCGACGGCTGGATCAAGACCTACCAGGACGCCCGCGTGAAGTTCGCAGAGCAGAAGGCCGCAGCCGAAGCCAAGGCGCGTGAGATGGCCGATGCAGCGGCGAAGGCGTCCTCGCAGGCCGCGTTGGCGGGTGTGGTGGCGCTGTTGCTGGGTGGCTTGGCCGCGGCCGGTGGCGGCCTGGCCGCACGCCGCCGCGAACTGGCGATTGGCGAAGTGCGCGGCGCTGTCGCGTACCGCAGCTGATCATTCATCGACCTTTCACACAACGAAGGCAGACTCTCATGTTCCGACTGATCAAACTCGCTCCTTTTGCGCTCATGGCCTGGCGTTGGTACCGCCGTCAGGCAACACCGGCCAGCCTGTCGCGTGGCGTGCGCAGGCGCTGACGACAGCGGGTGCCGCGCCTGCGTAGGCGTTGCCCGACACGCCGATTCGCAGTGGGCTGGCAGCTTTCGCAGCCCACGCCCGTTAACCTGAACAGGCTTCGAAAACCCAGCCGGTCCCAACCGGCGCAACCGAGGAAACATACATGAACTCCGATCAAGTCAAGGGCGCCCTGAAGGACGCAGCCGGTAGGGTGCAAGAGAAGACCGGCGAGTTGGTGGGCAGCCGCGAGCAGGAAGCCAAGGGCATTGCCAAGCAAGTCGAAGGCAATGCACAGCAGAGCGTTGGCGACGCCAAGGAAGCCGTGAAAGACACGACCCGCAAGATCTGATTCTTACCCTGCGAAGATGAGACGCGGCCTTGGGCCGCGTCTTGCGTTTCGCCCCTACACCCGTACAACACTCACAGGTACCACGATGCGTCTTTTTGTTGGCTGCGACATGTCCTTGGAGGCATCCGAACCGTGTCCTACCGTTGCGATGCTGCGCCCGCGCAGCGGCGAGGCGCAGTGGTTGGCCAGCGAGAACTACCAGTTCGACCCACCAGTGCGCCCCACCGAGCACGTGGACGCCTACGGCAACCTGTGCCAGCGCTTCGAGATCGCACCGGGGCCGATGCGCATCCGCTGGAGCGCCATCGTCGAGACCGAAGAGTTCATCGCCGTCGAGCCCAACGCGCCGGCCACCTCGGTCAGCGGCATGCCGCCCGATGTGCTCGTCTACCTGCTGCAGAGCCGCTACTGCCCCAGCGACAAGCTGGGCGACAGGGCCCAGCAGATCGCAGGCACGGTCGCGCCCGGCTACGCGCAGGTCGAAGCGATCCGCGCGTGGATCCACCAGAACATCACCTACCAGTACGGCGTGAGCGAAGCGACGACGGACGCGATCGACACGCTGAACGCAGGCGCCGGCGTGTGCCGCGATTTCTCGCACATCGGCATCTCGCTGTGCCGCGCGCTGCGCATCCCCGCACGCATGGTCGTGGGCTACCTCTACCAGCTCGATCCGATGGATCTGCACGCCTGGTTCGAGGCCTACATCGGCGACCGTTGGTACACCTTCGACGCCACGCAAGAGGAGCCGAAGGGTGGCCGTGTGGTGGTGGCCTACGGGCGCGACGCCGCAGACGTGGCCTTCATCTCCAACTACGGCGGGCTGACCACGCATTCGCTGAAGGCGTGGGTGCAGCTGGACGAGGGAACGCCGCTGTTCTAGGCCGCGCTGGTCGCGCGCGGCCTGCCACGCGCTGCCGATCCGACGGGGGCCGGCCGGCCTGTCGACATGGACTGACGGTCAGGGCCCGCCGGGTGGCGGCGTTTTCACGCCGTACTTTTTGGCCAGCCGGCTCAGCGATGCGCGCTGCAGGCCGCCCATGCGCGCGGCCTCGCTGATGTTGCCGCTGCTGCGCGTGAGCAGGGCCTCGACAAAGCAGCGCTCGGCCTGTTCGGCGGCAGCGCGCTTGGTGGCGCGCAGAGTGGGCAGCAGCGCGGGCGCGCCGCATGGGTCTGCCGGTGTTACAGCCACACCCAGCTCAGGCGCGACGCGCAGCAGGTCGGCCTGCTCGATGCGCGCGCTCTGGCACACGACGTGCGCCTTCAGCAACACATGTTCCAGCTGGCGCACATTGCCCGGCCAGTCGAAGGCGTGCAGCAGGTCGGCGCAGCCTTCGCCCAGCACGCGCGGCTGGCCATCGGTCTGCTGCGCGGCCTTGGCCAGCAGGTGGGGCACCAGCATGCGCAGGTCATCCCTGCGGGCGCGCAGCGGCGGCAGAGCAACGCGGAAAGCGTCCAGCCGGTAGAGCAGATCGTCGCGGAACTCGCGCGCGCAGGCTTTCTCGCGCAGGTCGACGTTGGAGGCAGCGACGATGCGCACGTCGGCCTGGTGCAGTTCGTTGCCGCCCAGCGCGCGGTAGCTGCTGTCCTGCAAAAAGCGCAGCAGCGCGCCCTGGCCGCGCGCGGACAGGGCCTCGACCTCGTCCAGAAACAGCGTGCCGCCTTCCGCCTGGCGGACCAGGCCGGTGCGCGCCTGGCCGGCATCGGTGAAGGCGCCGCGCGTGTGGCCGAACAGCTCGCTTTCGACCAGCGCATCGGGCAGCGTGCCACAGTTGACGGGGATGAAGGGGCGGTGGCGGCGCGGGCTCAGGTAGTGCACGGCGCGGGCCACCAGTTCCTTGCCGGTGCCGGTTTCGCCGACGATCAGCAAAGGCGCTGTCCACGCGGCGTACAGCGCGACCAGGTCCATGGCTTCGCGGAACGGGGCGCTGCTGCCGACGAGGTTGGCGGCCAGCGCGGCGGTGGTGTCGGCGGGCGGGGCGGCAGGCCGGGCGGATCCCGGCGTGTTGGCGCGTGCCAGCTCCAGCACGGGGTCGCGCCCTGCAGCCTGGCCAGCCCAGCCGGGAAGCGGTTCGATGCTGCTGTGCGCCGCGCGGTTCGCTGGCGTGCTGTGTGTGTGCATGCGTGACAAGCCTCCAACACGATCACGGTTCTCGGCGGCGCGCCGCAGAGCGTCGTGGCGGACTCTACAGGTTACACGGTGCAAACGGTGTTGCTGTTGTGTTGCCCGCAAGACGTGTTTTGTCACGAATGAAGGTCAATGCGGCGCGCCGGGCGCCGGCCAGCCGGCAGCCTGTCAGGCGCCGCGCCCCACCAGCGCCACTGCGAACACCAGGGTGCCCAGGGCCAGATTGAGCGCCACCAGCTGGCGTACGGTGTTCAGCGCGGCAGCGCCATCGTGCCATCGCTGGTCGGCAACGGCCCGGCGCAGGGCCGGGAAGGCACGACCGCGCACCAGGCCGTAGACCACCGTCATCACCAGCGCCAGCGTCAGCATGGCGTGCACGCGCCAGTGCGCGCCCTTGAAGCCGCCCTGTGCCATCAGCATGGCCAGGCCGCTGAGCCAGATCAGGGCGAGGGCCACGTCCACCCCGCGCAGGAAACGCGCCAGCGCGCCGGCCATGAACGGCAGGCGTTGCGGCGGCTGCAGCGTGGCAACGGCAGCAAGGCGCACGACGAAGTGCATCGTCGCCATGCCGCCGACCCAGAAGGCGGCGGCGATGACGTGCAGGAACAGCAGGAAGGCAAAGAGTGTGGGGTGCATCGGACCATCATCCCACCGCAGGCGGAACGCCGCCCGGTCCATGGCAACATGGCGCCCCGCGCGTGGGGCCAAACGGCCTGTGGCGCTGCCCACCACCACGAGGACCGACGCGTGCACAGCCGCATTCAGAGTGTCGATGTGCTGCGCGCCGCCGCGACGGTGTGCGTGATCGCGATCCACACGACACCGTTCGAACGCGCGGGCTCGCCCCTCGGCCAGGCGGTCGACGTGGCGCTGCTGGTGAACCAGCTGGCACGCTTTGCCGTGCCGCTGTTCTTCGTGTTGTCGGGCTACTTCTGGGCGCAGAAGGTCAGCGATGCGGCCGGTGTCATGGCACCGACGCAGCGCACGAGCCGGCGCGTCGGCTTCCTGTTCGTGGCCTGGTCGCTGGTGTACCTGTGGCCGTTCTATCCGGTGGGTGGCGGCTCGCATGGGTCGGTGCCGCAGGAGATCTACTGGAACCTGGTGCGCGCGCTGCAGCGCCCGCTGGAGGGGCCGCGCCTGCATCTGTGGTTCCTGCCGGCGCTGCTGTGCGCGCTGTGGGTGTCGGCGGCGCTGCTGGAGCGTGGGCGCGTGCGGCTGCTGGTCGTGCTGGCGGTGCTGCTGTATGCGGTGGGGCTGGCGGGCATGGCCTACCGCGACAGCCCGCTGGGCTTTCACGCCAACTTCATCTTCCGCTTCGGGCCGTTTTTCGGTACGTTGTTCTTCGTGACGGGCTATGTGCTGCAGCGGCGTGGGCCCCGGCCGTCATGGCTGGCCAAGGGCTGCGCGCTGGCTGTGCTGGGCGTGCTGCTGCAGGCGGCCGAGGTGCTGTGGCTGCACAGCACCTGGGGCACGACGATGGCGCAGGACTACGTGGTCGGCACCTACTTCTATGGCCTGGGCATGGCGATGGTGGTGCTCTCCGATGCGCCAGCGCTGCGCATGCCGCGTCTGGCGGCGGTGGGCGCATCGGGCCTGGGCATCTACCTCACGCACCTGATGTTCGTGGATTCGCTGGTGCCGCTGGAGCGCCGCTGGAGCGGCCAGGCGTGGTGGGAGATCGGCTACGTGGCGTTGGTGTTCACGGCGGCCTATGGCTTCACGACGCTGCTGGCACGCTGGCGCGTGACGCGCAAGCTGGTGGAGTAGGGCGGGCCAGAGCCACGGCGACGCGAGGCGCCGCTGCAGCCGGCCGCAGCTGTGAACCAGAGGGCGCGTGCGTTCAGCGCGCGCCGACGGCCGTGTCCGGGAAGTCGCTGAACAGCCCGTCCACCCCGGCTGCGTAGAAGCGCTTGTACTCGCTGGCCGGGTCGCCCTTGTCGTCCGAGGGCAGGCCTGGCAGCTCGTTGCGGAAGGTGTAGGGCACGACCATCAGCCCGACGGCGTGGGCGTTCTTGATGACATCGGTGGTCGGCATCACCACGCGGTCGCGCCCGTCGATGCGGCCGTCGGCGTTCAAGTCGTCGGGCCGGCCATCGTTGTTGGCATCGACCTGGCGGGTCGGGATCAGGTAGGGCTTCCACGGGCCGATCATGTCGGCGTAGGTCTTGATCTCGGCCAGGCCCGTGGGCGTGAGCAGGCTGGCGAAGGTGCGCGCGTCACCTGCCACCGCGAAGTCGTAGGGTTTGTCGTAGGGGGCTGTGAGGTCCATGGTGCCGTCGGCGTTGACGTCGTTGGCATCGATCAGCTGCACCAGGCGGATCTGGGTCTTGGTGCGCAGGTACTTGAGGTTCGAGACCTCGAACGACTGCACGACGACGGGCGAGCTCTTCTGCGTGTAGCCGTAGGTGGCCAGGATGTCGAGCAGCCGGTCTTCCAGCTTCAGGCCCAGGTCCACATGGAAGGTGGGGTGCTTGGTCTCGGGGATGACGCCGATGGTGCGGCCCAGGCGCGTGCTCTCGCTCTTGGCCAGGTCCAGCACCTCTTGCAGCGTGGGGATGCGGAACTGTTGGTTGAAGCTCTGGTCGCGCGCGGCGTTGGTCTGCTTGGCGAACAAGGTCTTGAGCTCGGCCAGCGTGAAGTCGGAGGCGAAGAAGCCGGTCTCGGGCTGACCGTCGACGATCTTGGTGGTGCGGCGGGCCGCAAACTCGGGCCGCGTCTCGACGTCGGTGGTGTTGGTGATGTTGGGCTCATGGCGCGCGACCAGGTGGCCGTCCTTCGTCGCCACGAGATCGGGCTCGATGAAGTCGGCGCCCATCTGGATGGCCAGCAGGTAGCTCTCCAGCGTATGCTCGGGCCGGTAGCCGCTGGCGCCACGGTGGCCGACGACCAGCGGCTTCTCGCCATTCAGCGTCGGGTAGCCGTCGTCATCGCCGCCGCAGGCGGTCAGCAGCGTGGCCGCGGCCAGGGCCAGCGCAAGGGCGCGCAGAGTGTGCTTGGTGTTGTGGTGCATGGGGTGTCTCCGTTGGAAGTGCAGCCCTCCAGTTTCACTGGTCTGTGTGGCAGAACGGTGATGCTGTTGTGACCGATCGGTGACAAGGGCGACGCGCATCTTCGCGCGGCGGCGGCGGGGCGGCAAGGTGGGGGAGGGTTGGTGGCGCCCACCCCGCGTGCGCAGCGCGCAGCGGGTTGCGGCCAGGGCGGCGAGCAGGTGGCGACGGTGCACGGCGGAGTTGGAAGGGCAGGCCGTAGGCGGTCAGCCGGGAACGCAAACGCCATGCCGGGCGCGCATCATCGAATCGGTGGATGGCGGGGCGGCGGGTGGCATCCATGATGGTGTTGATCCGCCACATGACCCACCTTGACAGGACAGCGCCGATGCCGACCCTCCACTACCCTGCGCCCGAGCTCTTGCAGACGGGGGATCTGCTGTTTCCCAAGGCGATGCCCGACGCGGGGCTGGCGTCGTCGCACATGCTCTGGTCTGGCCATGCGGCGGCGTTGACGACGCTCTCGCTGCGGACCAACGCGCGCGCTACTCTGGGCGTGCCAGGCGGGCGCGAGAAGATGGCGGACTTCCTCGACCCGGAACTGGTGCATGCGGCCCGCAAAGGCGTTGCCTACGACGTCAGCGGACTGCTGGCGCGCCCCAGCGCGGCGGAGCACCCGATCGGGTCGGGACCTGACCTGCTCGCGTTGGGTGTGCGTCTCAGGTTGCTTGCCAAGCCAGTTGCAGGACTGTCACCCAAGGAGCTGGCGGTGGCGGAGCAGATGGAAGATTTCGGTTTCACATTGCTGACGAAGGGGGCCGCGAAGACTGACGAGGCCGAAGACCCGGTGCGCATTGCGCTGATGTTCTTCATCCTGACCAAGGCCTTTCCCAAGCTGATCGATGACTGGCTGGGCATGGAGGTGCGCGAATTCGTGCAGCATCCGCTGTGCGAGTTGCTGACCGGGGCTCTGCGCCAGCCGGCCGATGAGGGCTTCTTCGTCGGCCACGTGGCCATGGTCCTGCGTGAGACCGATGGTGCGCACGACCCCGCCGGCAAGGTCTGGGTGATCGAGGCGAACGCCACGGACTATGCGCACTACAGCGTGTCGCTGCATCCGTACTTCGTCGAGGACGAGCCATTGGCGCCGCTGGCCCAGCGGCGCGTGCGCGGCTGGCTTAACCGGCGGCTGGCGCTGGGCGAGAGCGTCTGGTGCAGCCGGCACGAGGCGCTGCAGGCGGACGACGGCGACGCTGCGGCCTGGGCCCGGGTGGAGGCCCTGCGCGCGCAACTGGTGCCGTTGGCCAAGCAGTACCTGGGGCGGCGCTATGGCTTTTTCGACGACCCCACATTCGGCGAGACCGGCCGCTTCTACTGTGCCGAGTTCGTGCACCGCGTGTTCTGGGAGCTGGGCGGCGACGCCATGGGGCTGAACCAGCATTGCCAGTGGGAATGGCTGCTCGACAACAGCGCGTTGCTGGGCAGCACGCAGTTCGTTGCGCGCATGCACGCGGCCGTGCAGGCCGAGGGCTTTCGCGAGCGCATCCGCAACAAGCCCTTCTTCCTGCTGACGCTGCCCATGCTCTACGCGTGCCAGCGGCTCGTGCGGCGCGACGCCGGGGGCACGCCTGACTACATGCCCCGGCCTGTCTGAGGCCGGGCGCCCTGGTGTTCAGAAATACTGCGCCAGGAAGCGGTTCCAGAACTTGCGCTGCGGGTTGTAGGTGGCGATGGCCTTGGCCTGGTCGGTCCAGCCGGGGTAGGCCTTCTGGAAGAAACTGTTGTCCGCAAAGCCGAAGTAGGGCAGGTAGTAGCTGCCTCGCTGGTCCAGCACGAAGCGCGTGGCCGCAGTCACCCAGCGGTAGGCGTCGGCATCCGGCGTGCGGCCCTGGTCTGCGCTGGTCGTGGTGCCGATGTCCACATCGATGGCCAAGCACACCATGGGCCTGGCGGCGCAGTACGCCAGCCAGGGTTGCGCGGTGTCAGCGCGCACCAGGCGCAGCGTGGTGCTGAGGATGTTGGCGCCGCCGTCTTGAAAGATGCCGCCGAGGTGGCGGATCTGGTCGACCAGCGTCGGGCCATCGTCGGCCGGCAGGAAATACTCCAGCAACACGTCGCAACGCGCGCCGTCGCGCTGACCCGCGAAATCGACCGAGGCGCGCAACCAGTTCACGCGCGACTTGATCTTGGGCGGGTGCAGTGCCGAGTCCTGCGTGGTGAACTGGGTCGCCAGCACTTGCCACGCGCGCACGCGCACGTCCACATCGCTGCGGGCAGCCGACCAGCCGGCGCGCAGCATCTCCGATTCTCCCCAGGCGTCTTCCTGTAGCGGCGTATCGGCCGCCGCCGTGGCGCCGGTGTGCAGGTATTGCACCGCTATGGCCGTATCGTAGAAGTGGTACGCGGAACCTGCGCGCTCACCGCTCACGCAGCAGAGCCAGCCGTAGAACAGGTGTGCGTCCTTGAAGTTGCCCTTGGCCCTGGCGAGGTCGCATAGGCCCTGCGCCAGACCGGTCAATCCGATTTTCGTGCCCTGCTGCCGCAGAAGCACATTCGGCACCACATCCAACGTGGCCTGCAGGATCAGCCCGCAACTGCCATAGCCTCCGATGACGGCGCGGAACAGGTCTGCGTTCTCGGTGGGCGAGGCCGTCAGTTCGCGCCCATCGCCGCACAGCACGCGCATGCTGCGCACGGTGGTGGATACGGGGCCGCAGCGCGGGTCGCGCCCATGGCAGTTCACGCTGATCGAGCCGCCGACCGTGAAGTGCGGGCTGGACTGGTGCACGGCCGGGGCCAAGCCGAGCGGCGACAGCACGCGGTGCAGCGCGCTCCAGGTAACGCCGGCATCGACCGTCACCGTCTTGCGGTCCTGCGCCACGGCGATGGTCTGGTTCAAATTCGCCGTCAACAGCATGCGGCCCTGCTCTGCCATCGTGTGCCCGCCCTGGCTGTGGCGCATGCCGGCCAGCGAGAGTGGCGCTGTCGTGCTCGCGCCTTGCAGCAGCCGCGTGGCCATGTCCGCGTGGTCCAGGATCGGCATGTCGCGCACCATGGTGCGGTTGAGTCCGACCAGGTCTTCGATGGGCAGGGTCATGGTGGTCCTTCAAGGTCTGCGGAACGCGTGCGAGTCGATCAGCCCCATTTGCTGCGCCTCGAACACCGCCTCGCTGCGCGAATGCACGGCGAGTTTTTCGTAGATGTGGCGGATGTGCGTGGCAATCGTGCTGACGGCCACGCCCTCCAGCCGCGCGATCTCGGCGTGGCTGAAGCCGCGCGCCACATGGTTCAGCACGGCCGTCTCGCGCGGTGTCAGCATGGCCGGCAGCGGCGCGGGCTGGCCGGCGGACGGTGTCAGCCGAAAGCGGCGCAGCACCTGCCGCGCGATCACCGGTGTCATCGGCGCACCGCCGGCCCGCAGCTCGCGGATGCGCGCGGGGATCTCGTCGCTGCTGCTGTCCTTGAGCAGGTAGCCGCCAGCCCCGGCCTCCAGGCTGCGCAGCACGTGCGCCTCATCCTCGTACATGGTGATGACCATGATCTCGGTGCGCACGTGGCGCTGGGCGCAATAGGTGATGACGGCCAGGCCCGGCAGATCGGGCAGGCCCAGGTCGGTCAGCAGCACGTCGGGCGCGTGATGCTCCAGCCAGGCCAGTGCGTCGCGGCCGTTGGTGAAGGTTTGCTGGACCTGCATGTCGGGCGCGGAGTGCACGGCCTGCACGAAGCGCTGCAGCGAGGCGGGGTCGTCCTCGACGATCACGACGGTGATGGATGCAGCAGATGGCCCGGTCATGCAACCCATGATAGGAGGGGGTCCCACATCGGCCGTCCTCCAATTGGAGGATGTCGGCACGAGCAGACCGCACACACGCCGCGCACCGAACCGGACAATTCTTGACATGTGTCACCGGTGGATCAGCGACGTGGGTTGGCGGGCTTGGCTGCTGCTGGCAGCCCTGTCGGTGGCACTGTGGGCGCCGCCTGCGCGCGCCCAGGTGCTGGTGATCGACACCGCCGAACGTGCGCCGGTGCATGGCTCGCGGTCCGATGGCTCCCTCACCGCGCAGGCCGTGGCATTGCCGGATGTCTGGAACAAGCAGGGCCTGGAAGGCACCTGGCTCTACCACAGCACCTTCCATGTGCCCACCGAGGGCGTGCACGAAGCCTGGAGCCTGTACATCCCGCGCGCGGGCAACCGGTTCGAGGTGCAGCTGAACGGGCGCGCCGTCGGGCACTTCGGCTATTTTGCCGACGACACGTCGGACTACGCCCAGCAGCCGCACTACCTGGCGCTGCCGCGCGACTGGATCGTCCCGGGCGTGAACCGGCTGAGCCTGGTGGTGCAGGGCGAGCTGGGGCGCTTTGCCGGGGTTTCGATGCTGTATGTGGGGCCGGCGCACCAGGTGCGCCCGTTGTTCCTGCAGCGCGAGATGCTGCAGATCTGGGGCTCGTTCGTGACGGTGTTCACCGCGCTGGTGCTGGGCGCCATTTCAGCCGCGCTGGCCCGCATGACGCGGGACCGCACCATCGTGCTGTTTGCGCTGGCCTGCGCCTTCTGCGCGCTGCGCACCAGCTATGCGCTGGTGGTGACGCCGCCGTTCGACTACCGGCTGTGGGGCTGGCTGCTGGACACCTGCTACGCCGCGTACCTGGTGTGCCTGTGCTGCTTTGCCACGCAGGTTGCGGGCCATCGCTCCGGCGCCGTGCGGGTGGCGACGCTGACCCTGGTGGCCGCGACCGTGGTGCTGGTGCCGTTGCACGCCTTCGGCCGCATCGTGGCCGCCCGGCAGATCTGGACCATGCTGATGGTGATCTATGGCACGGGACTGTGTCTGTTGGTGGTGTACGCGTGGTACCGCAGGCGCACTGCGGTGAACGCCACACTGGCGATCGCCGGCTCGACCAGCGTGGCCCTGGCGGTCTACGACCATATCCTGGTGTTCTACAGCCCCACGGGCTATGGCGCGGTGGGCCTGGCACGCTTCTCGCTGCTGATCTTCATGTTGGCCATGGCCTGGATCCTGGTGCTGCGCTACATGGAGAAGGTGCGCCAGGAATCCGGGCTGCGCGCGCAGCTGGCAGACGACCTGGCGCGCAAGACGGCCGAACTGGCGGCGCAGTTCGAGGCGCGCCAGCAGCAGATCCTGCAGACCGCGCACCAGCACGAGCGCCAGCGCCTGATGCAGGACCTGCACGACAGCATGGGCTTTCAGTTGAGCGGCTTGCTGGCCATGGTGGAGCACGGCGACATCCAGCGCCACGCGCTGACGACGGAGGTGCGCACGACCATCGAGCAGATGCGCATGCTGGTGGACAGCGCGGACGATTTCGACGGCGACCTGGCCCAGCTGCTGGGCCATGTGCGCTACCGCATCCAGACCCGACTGCAGCGTTGCGGCATCGACCTGGACTGGCAGATGCAACTGGACGAGCGGTTGCCGCCGCTGGACCCGGCGCACGCGCTGACGCTGCAGCGGCTGATCTTCGAGCTGTGCACCAACGTCATCCGCCACGCGCGGGCGCGCCGGGTGACGGTGCGCATTGCCCATGGCGCCGCGCCACGGCGTGTGCTGATGCTGTCGTTCCAGGACGACGGCATCGGCTACTGCCCGGTGGCCACCAGGCCCGGCGTGGGTAGTGCGTCGCTGCGCCGGCGCATCGAGGAGCTGGGCGGCGCGCTGGCGCTGGACAGCAGCGGGCAGCGCGGCACGGCCTACGCCATCGAGCTGCCGCTGGCACCATGACGGCCGGGCGCACGGCGCGCCCTCGGCAGCCATGGCGCCCTTGGGGCATCATGCGCGGCTCGCCTTCGACTGCCCTGATGAATCCAACTTCCGCGACCCCGACCTCCTCCCCCTGGCTCGTGGCCAACCTTGTAGCCCAGCTGGCGTTCGGCCTGTTGGCGATGACCATCTGCCTGCCTTCCATGCAGGACTGGCCGGCCATGTTCGACGCCACGCGGGCACAGGTGCAGATCGGCTTTGCCGGCTACGTGGCGGCCTATGGTGTGCTGCAGCTGGTGTATGGGGCGCTGTCCGACCGCGTGGGCCGCAAGCCGGTGCTGCTGGTGGGTCTGGTGCTGGCGTTCGCAGGCTCGGTGGCGGCGGCACTGGCCACCAGCCTGTGGGCTCTGAACCTGGCGCGCGTGGTGCAGGGCGCCGGCTGCGCGGCCGGCATGGTGATCGGCCGCGCCATCGTGCAGGACGTGTTCGTCGGCGCCGAGCGCACCCGCGTGATGGCCTTCATCGGCATGATGATGGGCCTGTGTCCGCCGGCCGCCATGCTGCTGGGCGGCCAGTTGCACACGCGGGTCGGCTGGCAGGCCAGCTTTGTGCTGATGGCGGCGCTGGCGGTGCTGCTGTTCGTGGCCGCCTGGTACGGCTTGCCGTCCACGCGGCCCGGCGCCGCAGCCCGTGCCGGCGGCTGGCGCGCCTTGCGGGCCGGCTATGCGCGGCTGCTGCGCGAGCCCTCGTTCGTGCTGTACGTGACCATCCTGGCGCTGACCTCGGCGTCGTTCTACACCTTCCTCGGCGGTGCGCCCATCGTGCTGGCCGGCTACGGCGTGCGGCCCGAGCACATCGGCCTGTACGTGATGACCCCGCCCGTGGCCTATGTGTTTGGCAACCTGCTGACACAGCGCCTGCTGCGCCATGGCAAAAGCGACGCCTTCCTCATGAAGATCGGGCAGGCCAGCACGCTGTGCGGCATCGTCATCGTGCTGGGCTTCGGCCTGGCCGGCATGCACACGCCGCTGACGCTGGCGTTGCCCCTGCTCTTGATGGGCATCGGCAACGGCCTGCTGCTGCCGCCCGCGCTGACCGGCACCGTGGGCCTGGTGCCGGCGCTGGCCGGCTCCGCCGCAGCTGTCGCGGGGCTGATGCAACAGCTGGTGGGCTCCATCGGCGGCTTCGTCGTCGGCCTGGTGCCGCTGCAGGGGCCGGTGTGGATGGCGCTGTTGATGCTGTCGTTCTGCACGCTCAGCTGCGTGGCGCAGGCACTGCTGCTGCGCGGGGGGCGCTGAGGGCGCCTCACGCGGGCGGGCCTGCGCTACGTGCGTGGTCGCACCGCCGCCCGGGCGCCGGTGGCCCCTGCGCAGTGGCGCATGAACCCCTGCGTGGCCGGGCCGAGGTGCTTGGCGCGGTGCACCACCATGGCCAGTTGGCGCGTGGCCGTGGGCAGCCGGTTGCGCAGCTCGACCAGCCAACGCTCTGACAGCGCGGACGCGGCGGTTGGGCGCGAGAGGCAACCCAACCCGGCGCCGGCCGCCACCAGCCGCTTGATGGCCTCGGTGCTGCCCAGTTCGTGGACCACATCGAAACGATCCAGGTGCGCAAGCAGCCAGGCATCGGTCGCCTGGCGCGTGCCGGAACCGCGCTCACGCACGATCCAGCTCGCCTCGGACAGTTGACGCGCCGTCGCCACGCGACCGGCCAGCGGGTGTGAGGGCGCCGCCACCACCACCAGCTCATCGTTGCGCCACGCATGCGTGACCAGATCGGGGTGGGTCTGCGGCCCTTCGATGAAACCGACGTCCACCTCGAAGCCCGCCACGGCGCCGATGACGTCCTGCGTGTTGGCGATGCGCAGCCGGATGCGGCTGGCCGGGTGCAAGCGCGACCATTGCGCCACCAGTTCGGGCAGCAGGTATTCGCCGATGGTGAAGCTGGCCGCCACATGCAGCGGCGCCGCGTGCTCGCCGGTGAACAGGGCCTGCACTTCGGCCGCCTGCTCCAGCAGCCGCTGCGCGCGCGGCAGCAGGGCACGCCCGTTCTCGTTGATCAGCAGGCGCCGGCCGACGCGATCGAACAGCGCCGCACCCAGCGCTGTCTCCAGGTCGGCCAACGCGGCGCTGGCGGCCGACTGCGAACGCGCCACGCGCTCGGCTGCGGCGCGCGTCGAACCCTCGCGGGCGGTGGCGACGAACACTTCCAGCTGGCGCAGATGCAGCCGCAGCCGGGTGTCTTGCTGACCTGTTTTATCGATCATCGTAAGAAATATTATCGACTTTCCTGTTTGGTTCGGGCTGCCTAGGATCTACCCACCCCACGCACTGCAAGAGGTCGGCCCGCATGTTCAAGTTCCTCTCGCCCGAGCCCGTCCATGACCCGCTGGCCGCCCCGACGCCCACCGACGCGACGACGGTAAAGACGACGACCTGCTACATGTGCGCCTGCCGCTGCGGCATCCGCGTGCACCTGCGCGAGGGCGAGCAGGGCCCCGAGCTGCGCTACATCGACGGCAACCCCAACCACCCGCTGAACAAGGGGGTGATCTGCGCCAAGGGGTCGGCCGGGATCATGAAGCAGTACTCGCCGGCGCGGCTCACGCAGCCGCTCAGGCGCAAGCGGGGCGCTGAGCGCGGTGCAGGCGAGTTCGAGCCGATCTCGTGGGACGAAGCCATGGCGCTGATGACCGAGCGTCTTGCCAGGATCCGCGCGACCGATCCCAAGAAGTTCGCGCTGTTCACCGGTCGCGACCAGATGCAGGCGCTGACAGGGCTGTTCGCGCGCCAGTTCGGCACGCCCAACTACGCGGCGCATGGCGGCTTCTGCTCGGTGAACATGGCGGCCGGCATGATCTACACCATCGGTGGCAGCTTCTGGGAATTCGGCGGGCCGGACCTGGAGCGGGCCAAGCTGTTCGTGATGATCGGCACCGCCGAGGACCACCACAGCAACCCGATGAAGATGGCGCTCGGCAAGTTCAAACGCGATGGCGGCCGCTTCATCTCGATCAACCCGATCCGCACCGGTTACTCGGCGATTGCCGACGAGTGGATTCCCATCAAGCCCGGCACCGACGGCGCCCTGCTCATGGCGCTGCTGCACGAACTGTTCGCCAGCGACCTGATCGACCACGACTTCCTCAAGCGGTTCACGAACGCGCCGCAGCTCGTGGTGCTGGACGACTGCGACCGGGAGGGTATGTTCGCGTTCGACCCCGATCCCACGAAAGGCCCACCCGGCGACGGCCGCCACCCGCACAACAAGCTGATCTGGTGCAAGAACAGCGGGCGTGCGCTGAACGCCTACCCGGAGGGCATTGCCGACGGCTGCGACCCAGCGCTGGAAGGCCACTACACCTTGGAAGACGGCACGCGCGTGGCGCCCTCGTTCCAGCTGCTGCGCGAGCGCGTGGCAACCTGCACGCCGGAGTGGGCCGAGGGCATCACCGGCATCCCGGCAGAGCGCATCCGCCAACTGGCGCGCGAAATGGGCGAGACCGCGATGCACCAGGCCTTCGAGCTCCCCATCCCCTGGGAAGACGCCTGGGGCAAGCAGCACGCCACCACCATCGGCCGGCCCGTGGCCTTCCACGCCATGCGCGGCCTGGCGGCGCATTCCAACGGTTTTCAGACCGTGCGCGCACTGGCCGTGCTGATGAGCGCGCTCGGCACCATCGACCGGCCGGGCGGTTTTCGCCACAAGGCGCCGTATCCGCGGCACATCGTGCCGAACTACCGGGCCTTCAACGACCCGGCCATGATCCAGCCGAACACGCCACTGAACGCGGCGCCGCTGGGCTTTCCGGCCAACCCGGACGAGCTGGCGATCTACCCCGACGGCTCACCGATCCGCATCGACCATGCCTTCTCGTGGGAGCACCCGCTGTCGGCGCACGGGATGATGCACAACGTCATCACCAACGCCGCGCGCGGCGACCCGTACCGGCTCGACACGCTGATGATCTTCATGGCCAACATGGCCTGGAACAGCAGCATGAACACCTCGGGCGTGCGCGAGATGCTGAACAGGAAGGACGAGAAGGGCAACTACCAGATCCCGTTCCTGATCGTGTGCGACGCGTTCCAGAGCGAGACCGTGGCCTTTGCCGACCTGGTGCTGCCCGACACCACCTACCTGGAGCGGCACGACGTGATGAGCATGCTGGACCGGCCGATCTCCGAGTTCGAAGGGCCGGTGGATTCGGTGCGCGTGCCGGTGCTGCCGCCCACGGGGCAATGCCGGCCCTTTCAGGAGGTGTTGATTGAGCTGGGCTCGCGCCTGAAGTTTCCGGCCTTCACCACGGCCGAGGGCGGCCGCAAGTTCAAGGACTACCCGGACTTCGTCGTCAACTTCCAGCCGGCGCCGGGCATCGGCTTTCTGCTGGGCTGGCGCGGCAAGGACGGCACGGACCATCTGCGCGGCGAACCCAACCCGAAACAGTGGGAGATGTACGCGCAGAACAACTGCGTGTTCCAGTACCACATGCCAGAGGGCATGCACTACATGCGCAACTGGAACCGCGCCTACCTGGACTTCGCCAAGGACAAAGGCTGGCGCCAGAAGAACGACCCGGTGCAGCTCGCGCTGTACAGCGACACGCTGCAGAGCTTCCGCCTTGCGGCCCAGGGCAAGACCGCAGGCCGCCAGCCGCCCGCGCACCTGCGCGAGCGCATCGCGACCTACTTCGACCCGCTGCCGTTCTGGTATGCGCCGCTGGAAGAGGCCGCGACCGATCTCAAGGGCTACCCGCTCAATGCGGTCACGCAGCGGCCCATGGCCATGTACCACTCCTGGGACTCGCAGAACGCCTGGCTGCGTCAGATCCACAGCCACAACTACCTGCACGTGAACCCCAAGACCGCGCAGGCTGCCGGCATCGCCGACGGAGGTTGGTGCTGGGTGGAGAGTCCGTGGGGCAAGGTGCGCTGCATGCTGCGCTTCAGCGAGGCGGTGGAGCCCGGCACGGTGTGGACCTGGAACGCCATCGGCAAGGCCGACAGCGCCTGGCAGCTCGCGCCCGGTGCGGACGAGGCGCGCAAGGGCTTTCTGCTGAACCACCTGATCCGTGAGGAGCTGCCGTGTGCGGGAACGCCGGCCGGCACCATCAGCAACTCGGACCCGATCACCGGCCAGGCCGGCTGGTACGACGTGCGGGTGCGCATACGGCCCGCAGCGCCCGACGAAGCGCAGGAGACGTATCCGCAATTCGCAGGCACGCCAGCGGCCCCCGGCGTGCTGGGCAAGGCGCAACGCGTGCTGGCCTACTTTGCAGGAGCAAAAAAATGAACTCCATCGGCACCGTTTTGCAATGCAATGGCGCTACAGGGAGCGCTCGCTTGCCCTCGGGCGACCGGAGAGCGCGGTCATGATCCAGTGGCTCAAAGATCTGCTGCAGCCCCACGCCTTGGCGAGCACCGAATCCCCTGGCCCGCGCGCGGGCCAGGGCGGTGCCCCAGTGGCCCGCGCCAGTGCCCGCAAGAGCGCCCGTTGGCAGCCCGGCGACACGCTGGCCAAACAGCTCGCGCTCGTCATCGACCTGAATGTTTGCGTCGGCTGCCACGCCTGTGTGACCTCATGCAAGGAGTGGAACACCTCGGGCTCCGCCGGCCCGCTGGCCGACCAACGTGCCTACGGGGCCGACCCCACCGGCACCTTCTTCAACCGCGTGCAGACCTACGAGGCCGGCGTGTTTCCGTTGACGGACACGGTGCACTTCCCCAAGAGCTGCCTGCACTGCGAAGACCCGCCCTGCGTGCCGGTCTGTCCCACTGGCGCAAGCTACAAGCGCGCCGAAGACGGCATCGTGCTGGTCGACTACGACAAGTGCATCGGGTGCAAGTACTGCGCCTGGGCCTGCCCCTATGGCGCGCGCGAGCTGGACGAGGAACGCCAGGTCATGACGAAGTGCACGCTGTGCGTCGACCGCGTGTACGACCAGAAGCTGGCCGAGGAAGACCGCAAGCCCGCCTGCGTGAAGGCCTGCCCGACGAATGCGCGCTTGTTCGGTGATGTGAAAGACCCGAACAGTGACGTCTCCGTTGCGATTCGCGAGCGCGGCGGCTACGCGCTGATGCCCGAGTGGGAGACCCTGCCCGCCAATCAATACCTGCCGCGCCGCATCACGCAGGTTGCCGGGCAGGGCCCGGGGGCGCAGCCATGAACCCGGCCATGTCCGTCGTGGTGTTCACCGTCGTCGCCGGCGCCGCCCAGGGCCTGGTGGTGGCGTTGGCCATCGCCACGCTGGCGGGGGTGGGCATGGCGCGCGGCTTCGTGTCGGGTGCGCTGCTGTTGGCCAGCGCGATGGCCACCGTCGGCCTGCTGTCGTCGTTCGGTCACCTGGGCCGCAAGGAACGCGCCTGGCGTGCCGTGCTGATGTGGCGCACGTCGTGGCTGTCGCGCGAATGCCTGGTGCTGCCGGCCTTCATCGGCTGGACGCTGCTGTGGCGGGCGCTGCTGCCGGACGCCGCCGCGGGGCCTGCGTGGCTGCAGGGCGGCGATGCGGCGGCCACCTGGCTGCAAGGTGGCGATGCGGCAGCCACCTGGCTGCACGGCAGTGAAGCGGCGGCCATCTGGCTGCCGGTGGGCGCCCTGGTGCTGGCAGCGCTGCTGTGGCTGTGCACGGCGATGATTTACGCCTGCCTGCGCTTCATCCAGGAGTGGGCGCAGCCGCTCACGCTGGTGAATTTCACGCTGATCGGCCTGGGCTCGGGCCTGCTGCTGGCCAGTGCGCTGGCGGCCGGCGCCGGCGAGGCGGCCCTGCTGCGCATGACAGGGCCGGCGGCGCTGGTCGTGCTGCTGGCCGCGCTGGTGGCGCGTGCCATCACACTGGCGCGCAATGCGAAGCTGAAACCGAAGTCCACGCTGCACAGCGCCACCGGCATCCGCACACCGCAGCTGGTGCAGAAGTCCATGGGCATGTCGGCCGGGGCGTTCAACACGCGCGAGTTCTTCCACGGCCGCACGGCATCCTTCCTGAAGAACCTGAAGTGGCTGTTCCTGCTGTGCGCATTCGTGCTGCCGGCGCTGTGTGCGGCCTGGGCCCTGGCCGGGGGGCCGGCTGGCGCCTGGGCGCTGGCCGTCGCCCTGCAGGTGCCGGGGCTGTTGGCCGAGCGCTGGTTCTTCTTCGCGCAGGCGCGGCACCCGCAGAACCTGTACTACCAGGTCGTCTCGTGACCGGCCGCTCAGGACGCCTGGGCGGGCGGGCCGGTGGTGCCCCGCACCAGCAACTCGAAAGGCAGCAGCGACTGCTGTGCAATCGGTTTGCCGGCCAGCGTGCTGAGCAGTTGCGCCGCAGCGATGCTGCCCAGGTCGTGCGTGGGCAGGCTGATGGTGGTCAGGCCCGGATTCATCTCGGCGGCCAGCTCATGGTTGTCGATGCCGCAGATCGACAGGTCTCCAGGCACGCGCAGGCCGCGCCGCTGCGCTTCGAGCAGTGCCCCGGCGGCCAGCAGATCGTTGCCGCAGACGATGGCCGTGGGCGCGGGCCGTGTAGCCAGCAGGGCGGCCAGCCCCAGGCGGCCGCCGCTGATGGCCAGGGCCTGCTCGCTCACCGCCGTGGCGGGCAGTTTCAGGCGCGCGGCCGCCAGCGTGTCGCGGACACCGGCCACCCGCGCGCGGGCACGGTCGTTGTGGGCAGTGAAGCCGGTGATCATCGCGATGCGCCGGTGCCCTTGCTCCAGCAGATGCCGGGTGGCCAGCGCGGCGATGGCATGGTTGTCAAAGCCCACCGAGGGCAAGCGCGGGTCGCAGGCCCAGGTCAGCAGCACCGGGTTGCCCCAGCTCTGCAGCGCCTTCCAGGCCGCAGCGGCACGCTCGGCGCCCACCAGCACCAGTGCGTCCACGCCACGCTGCTGCAGGGCCTGCACCAGTGCCATCTCCTGCCCAGGGTCGTAGTTGTGGCTGGCCACCAGCAGCTGGTAGCCGGCTTCGGCCAGCGCCACCTGCAGCGCGTGCGTGCTGCGCGCGAAGATGGCGTAGTCCAGCGTCGGGATCACACAGCCCACCGTGCGGGTGCGCCCCGAGGCCAGCGCCCGACCGGCCGCGTCGGGCACATAGCCCAGTTTGGCAACCGCTTGCTGCACCAGATCGCGCGTCTGCGTGCTGACTCTGTCGGGCCGCGACAGGGCCCTGGACACCGTGGCCGTGGACATGCCCACCGCGTGGGCGACATCTTCGATGCGAATCCGGTTGCGCATGCGTGGATCGTCCTGAAAAGTAGCTCAATGATGCAAGCGCATACGTTGCAAAGTGTAGGTGCCCGACGGGATCTTCCTGTCGTTTTCCCTAGAAAGGGTCCACTCCCAAGTAACGCGCGTTGACACGGAAATGCAAGGCCCTGCAAAATAATGGCAAGCGCTTACATGACTTTGCGCTGTCACAACAATGGAGACATGCTAAGCGATGGCTACTCAACGTTCTCGGACGATCGGCCCCTCGCGCCGCACCCTGGTGGGCCTGGCCACGGTAGCGCTTGCCTTGCTGGCGTGGTGGGTGCTCACGGCCGCCACCGGCATCGTGTCGGCAGCGCGCTTTCCAACGCCTGCCGAGGTGGGCGTCGCGCTCAGCCAGATCGTGCGCGAGGGCTATGGCAACGGGCGGCTGCACCAGCATGTACTGCAAAGCCTGCGCCTGGTGGCCATGGGCTTCGGCGTGGCGGTGCTGGTCGGCGTGCCGCTGGGTCTGCTGATGGGCTATTCGCGGCGGGCCGAGGCGTTCTTGAACCCGGCCTTCCTGCTGTTGCGCCCGATCCCGCCGCTGGCGTGGATCCCGTTGGCCATCGTCTGGCTGGGCCTGGGTGACACGGCCAAGATCCTGGTGATCTTCGTGGCGGCCTTCGTGCCGTCGGTGATCAACAGCTACACCGGCGTGCGCAACATCGAGGTGCCGGTGATGGAGGCCACGCGCATGCTGGGCGTGCGCGGCTGGCCGCTGGTGCGCGAGGTGCTGGTGCCGGGTTCCTTCCCGATGATCTTCACCGGCTTGCGGCTGTCGTTGCAGGCCAGCTGGACGACGCTGGTGGCGGCCGAACTCATCGGCGCGCTGTATGGGCTGGGCAGCATCCTGAACCAGGGCGCGCAAGACATCTACCCGGCCATGATCCTGGTGGCCATGGCGTGCGTGGCGGTCTGCGGCGGGGCCACCACGGCGCTGTTGGCGCGGCTGGAAGGGCGCGTCATGCCCTGGCGCGTCGGGAGGGTGGCAGCATGAAGCGACTGTCCTTGCTGGGCGCGCTGAGCTTCCTGGCGATCTGGTACCTGGCTGCCATCCTGCATCTGGCGCCGCCCCAGTTCCTGCCGATGCCCCACACGGTGCTGGGGCGGCTGGCACAGCTGGCTGTCGAGCCGTTCTCGGGCTACACCTTGTGGCAGCACATGGCATCGAGCCTGCAGCGCTTCGCCATGGGCTTCGGGCTGGCCGTCCTGGTCGGCGTGCCGCTGGGCCTGCTGATGGGCTGGTTCCGCTGGCTGGACGACATCGTCTCGCCGCTGTTCGACGGTCTGCGCTTCATTGCGCCAGTGGCCTGGGTGCCGTTTGCCGCGCTGTGGTTCGGCACCGGCATCGGCGGGCCGACGCTGATCATCTTCGCCGGTGCGTTTCCGCCGTGTGTCATCAACGCCTACCGCGGTGCGCGCGGCGTCGATCTGCGCTACCTGGAGGCGGCCGCCATGCTGGGCGTGGGCAACATGCGCACGATCACCGAGGTGCTGTTCCCGGCGGCCGTGCCCAGCATCATCGCCGGCCTGCGCATTGCCGCTGGCCTGGGCTGGATGTCGCTGGTGGGGGCCGAGCTGATCGTGGCCTCCAGCGGCATGGGCTACCTGATCGTCAAGGGGCAGAGCGCGATCGCCACCGACGTCGTCATGGCCGGCATGTTGGCCATCGGCATGGTCGGCGTGCTGATCGACCTGGCGCTGCGGCGCATCGAGGCGCACCTGCTGCGCCACCGCACCGCCCACTGACGACGCGCATCAAATCTTGACCGGAACCGTCCCATGAGCACCATCGAATTCACCCAGATCGGCCGCGTGTTCGAGCGCGACGGCAAACCCGTTCCCATCATCGAGGGCTTCGACCTGACCGTGCGCGACCAGGAGTTCGTGGCCGTCGTCGGCCCCTCGGGCTGCGGCAAGACCACCTGCATGCGCATGGCGGCGGGCCTGGAGTTTCCGACCTCCGGCAGCCTCAAGGTATCCGGCAAGCCGGTCACCAAGCCCGGGCCGGAACGCGCCGTCGTGTTCCAGCAGTTCGCGCTGTTCCCCTGGAAGTCCGTGTACGACAACATCGACTTCGGGCTGCGTGCGCTGCGCCTGCCGTCCGAGCAGCGGCACGAGACCATCACCCGCTACATCGCGCTGATGAATCTGAAAGGGTACGAGTCGGCCTATCCGCACCAGCTGTCCGGCGGCATGCAGCAGCGCGTGGCGATCGCTCGGGCCTACGCGCTCGACCCGGACGTGCTGCTGATGGACGAGCCCTTCGGCGCCCTGGACGCGCAAACGCGCGTGGTCATGCAGGAGGAGCTGGTCAAGTTGGCGCGCAAGCACCCGCGCACCGTGCTGTTCATCACCCACGCGGTGGAAGAGGCGGTCTACCTGGCCGATCGCGTGGTGATCATGGCCGCGCGGCCGGGCCGGGTGAAGGAGATCCTGGACATCAAGACCGTGCGCGAGGCCGACCATTGGGACCGCCATGCCCGCATCGAAGACGTGATGGATCTCGAATCCTTTGTCCACCTGCGCACCCGCATCTGGAAATCGCTGCGCGAGGAACACGCGGGCGTCGACCACTGAGCGTTCAGCGCCGCAACCTGACTGCACCCCCACGCCACCCCAAGGAGACTTCACCATGCTGCACCGCCCCCTGAAGACATTCGCCGCCCTGGCCCTGGCACTGGGCATGTCCGCCACTGCGCTGGCGCAGGCGCTCACGCCGATCAAGATCAGCTACCAGCCGGCGCTGTACTGGGCGCTGCCGTTCCATGTGGCCACCGAGAAGGGCTGGTGGAAGGAGGTCGGCCTGCAGCCGGAGTTCAGCACCTTCCCTGCCGGCGTGCCGCAGATCGCCTCGGCCGCAGCCAAGTCGTGGGACGTGGGGGGCACCGGCTCCGTGCCGGCCGTGCTGGGCCATGTGCGCTTCGGCATCAAGACCATCGGCATCACCAACGACGAATCCGCCGGCAACGCGCTGGTCGGCAGCGCCAAGAAGGCCGCCGAGTTCGCCAAGGATCCAGCGGCGGCGCTGCGTGGCCAGACCGTCACGCTGACGCAGAACTCGACGGCCGACTTCGCCATCCAGTCGTGCCTGAAAAAGTACGGTCTGAAGAAGTCGGACCTGGTCTTCAAGAACATGGGCCAGGCCGAGATCATCTCGGCGCTGTCGTCGGCCAACACCGACCTGGCCGGCCTGTGGGCGCCGAACACCTACACCGTGGAGGAGAAGGCCGGCGCCAAGGTGCTGTGCAGCGGTGCCGACAGCGGCGCCATGGTGCCGGGGGCCCTGATCGCGCGTGGTGACTATGCCAAGGAGAACCCGCAGAACGTGGCCAGGTTCCTGGCCGTGTACCTGCGTGCCTGGCACTGGATGGCGGCCAACAAGCCGCAGGCGCTGGCGATGATGAAGGACTTCTATGCCAAGGGCGGCGTGGCGATCAGCGAGGCGTCGATGAAAAAAGAGTTCGACAGCCGGCCGACCTTCGACCTGGCCGCGCAGCTCAAGCAGATGGACCGCAGCGCTGGCACTTCGCAGATGGACGCGTGGTTCGCGCAGATCGCCGTGTTCATGCGCGAGACCGGCGCACTGCCCAGCATTCCGCAGGTGCAGGACTTCATCACCGGCGAATACATGGCCCTGGTGCAGGCCGACCCCAAGCTGCGCGATTTCGCCAGCGGCAAGTAGGCATCGAGCCCCCCGATCCTCACACCCTGGCGCAGCCGGGTGGCAGGCAGCGCTTTGCCCCGTTTTTCGACGATTGGAGAGACCCCGTGACCATTCAGTACCTCAAGAAGGCCGACAAGACACCCGATTCCGAAACCGCCACGGCACAGCAGGTGGTTGGCGAAATGCTCGCCAGCATCGAGCGCGAAGGCGAGCAGGCCGTGCGCCGCTACGCCAAAACGCTGGACAAATGGGAGGGCGAGTTCATCGTCACCCGCGCCCAGCTCGACACCAACGCCGCGCAGGTGCCGGCCGAGGTGCGGGCCGACATCGACTTCGCCATCCGGCAGGTCTACGACTTCGCGCGCGCGCAGCGCAATTCGCTGGGCGACTTCGCCACCACGCTGCACCCCGGCGTGACCGCCGGGCAGCGTGTGCTGCCGGTCAATGTCGCGGGCTGCTATGCGCCGGCGGGTCGTTACGCGCACATTGCCTCGGCCTACATGGGCGTGGCCACGGCCAAGGCGGCCGGGGTCGGCACCATCATTGCCTGCTCCGGCCCGTTCCGCGGCGGCCCCATGCATCCCTACCTGATGTATGCCTTCGACAAGGCCGGTGCCGACGTGATCCTCACGCTCGGCGGCGTGCAGGCCATCGCGACCATGGCCTATGGCCTGTTCACCGGCAAGCCGGCCGATGTGATCGTGGGACCTGGCAACAAGTTCGTGGCCGAGGCCAAGCGCACGCTGTTCGGCAAAGTGGGCATCGACGTGTTTGCCGGCCCATCCGAGGTGGCGGTGATCGCCGACGACAGCGCCGACCCGGCGGTGGTCGCGGCCGACCTGGTCGGACAGGCCGAGCATGGCCACGAATCGCCGGCCTGGCTGTTCACGACCAGCGAGCGCGTGGCGCGCGAAGTCATGGCGCGCATGGAGCCGCTGATCGCAGCGCTGCCCCCGACGGCCCGCGATGCGGCCGCCAGCGCCTGGCGCGACTACGGTGAGGTGGTGCTGTGCAGCACGCGCGAAGAGGTGGTGCAGGTCTCCGACCGCTATGCCAGTGAACACCTGGAGGTGCACGCGCAGGCGCTGGACTGGTGGCTGGAGCACCTCACCTGCTATGGCTCGCTGTTCCTGGGTGAGGAGACCACCGTGGCCTATGGCGACAAGGCCAGCGGCCCCAACCATGTGCTGCCCACCAAGGGGGCGGCGCGCTATTCCGGCGGGCTGTCGGTGCACAAGTTCATGAAGACGCTGACCTGGCAGCGCATGACGCGCGAGGCCGCGCGCGACATCGGCCTGGTGACCGCACGCATCTCGCGCCTGGAGGGCATGGAGGCCCACGCCCGCACCGCCGACGAGCGCCTGGCCAAGTACTTCCCGGGCCAGACGTTCAACGTGGGCGAGCCGGTCGCGGTATGAGCGACGCGGAGGTATCCCAGTGAGCGACGTACCGGCACACCCCGGGCCAGCGCGCACCGATCGTGCCGCCGCTGAGGCGCCCATGCGCATCGCGCGGCTGTTCGACCTGCGCGGCCGCACCGCGCTGGTGACGGGCGGCAACTCCGGCATCGGCGAGGCGATCGCGCTGGCGCTGGGCCTGGCGGGCGCCCGCGTGGTGCTGATGGCGCGCCGTACCGATGCATTGGCCGAGGCGGCAGGCCGCCTGCAGGCAGCAGGGCTGGCCGGCGATGCGGTGGCCAGCGTGGCCTGCGATCTGTCGGACCTGGACGGCGCCCAGCAGGGCGCGCAGGCCGCGCTGGCGCTGGGGCCGGTGGACATCCTCGTCAACGCGGCCGGCGTGAATCTGCGCGAGCCCTTCGAGGCCGTCAGCCCGGCGACCTGGCAGACGCAGTTGAACCTGCACCTGGGCGCGCCGTTCTTCCTGACGCAGGCGCTGGCGCCAGCCATGGCCGTGCGTGGCTGGGGCCGCATCCTCAATATCGCCAGCCTGCAAAGCTCGCGCGCCTTTGCCAACAGCGCGCCGTATGGCGCCGCCAAGGGCGGGGTGACGCAGCTCACGCGGGCCATCGCGCAGGAATGGTCGGGCCGCGGCATCAACTGCAACGCCATCGGGCCGGGCTTCTTCCCGACGGCGCTGACCGCGCCCGTGTTCGGCAATGCAGCGCTGACGCAGCAGCACGCCGCAAGCACCTGCATCGGCCGAAACGGTGAGTTGCGCGACCTGCATGGTGTGGCGGTGTTTCTGGCCAGCGACGCGTCGGCCTACATCACCGGCCAGACCCTCATGGTCGACGGCGGCTTCACCGCCAGATGAGGCAGCACGAACATGCCCTCGCTCTCCGAATTCTGGATGCCCTTCACACCCAACCGCGGCTTCAAGGCGGCGCCACGGCTGGTGGTCAGCGCACAGGGGCTGCACTACCGGACGGCTGAGGGCCGCGAGGTGCTGGACGGCACCTCGGGCCTGTGGTGCGTGGGCGCCGGGCATTGCCACCCCTTGATCGCCGAGGCGATGAAGCGCCAGATCGACACGCTGGACTTCGCCTCGTCGTTCCAGGTCGGCCATCCCGGCGCGTTTGCGCTGGCCGAGCGCCTGGCCACGCTGGCACCGGTCGGGCTGGACCGCGTGTTCTTCACGAACAGCGGATCGGAGGCCTGCGACACGGCGCTGAAGATCGCACTGGCCTACTGGCGAATCTGCGGCGAGGGGCAGCGCACCCTGTTCGTCGGGCGCGAGCGCGGCTTTCACGGCGTGGGCTTCGGCGGCATCTCCGTCGGCGGCATGCTGAACAACCGCACGGCCTTCGGCGGCGCGCTGCTGCGCAGCGACCATCTGCGCGCCACCTGGGACCCGGCCACACAGGCCTTCGTGCGCGGCCAGCCCGAGGCCGGCGCGGAAATGGCGGACGAGCTGGAGCAGCGCATCGTCGCGCTGCACGGGGCCAGCAACATTGCCGCCGTGGTGGTCGAGCCGTTTGCCGGCTCCACCGGCGTGCTGGTGCCGCCCAAGGGCTACCTGCAGCGCCTGCGCGCCATCTGCGACAGGCACCGCCTGTTGCTGGTGTTCGACGAAGTCATCACCGGCTTTGGCCGCACCGGTGCGATGTTCGCCGCCCACAGCATGGGCGTGACGCCGGACATGATCCTGTTCGCCAAGACCGTCACCAACGGTGCGGCGCCGCTGGGCGGGGTGTTGGTGCAACGCGAGATCCACGACGCGCTGATGCAGGGCCCCACGCACCTGGCCGAGCTGATGCATGGCTACACCTTTTCCGGCCACCCGCTGGGCTGCGCCGCTGCCTCGGCCATGCTCGATGTGATCGAGCAGGAAGACCTGTTGCACCGCGTGCGGGCCCTGTCGCGGTACTTCGAGCAGGCGGTGCACAGCCTGGCCGATGCGCCCAACGTGGTCAGCATCCGCAACTTCGGGCTGGCGGCCGGCATCGAGCTGGCGGTGCGCGACGGTGCGCCCGGCCTGCGCGGCGCCCAGGCACAGGCGCTGGCGTTCGAGCACGGCCTGTTGACGCGCGCGCCGGGCGACACCCTGGTGCTCGCGCCGCCCTTCATCGCCGGCAGGGGCGACGTCGACCGCATGGTCGAGCGCCTGCGCCTGGCCATTCAACAAACCCCCTGACGCCGAGGACATCGCGTGCAAGCACTGGTCTACACCCAACCCAACGAAGTTCAACTGCAAGAGAGGCCCGCGCCCACGCTGGAGGCGGGCGAGGTCGTGCTGCGCATCGACGCGGTCGGGATCTGCGGCTCCGATCTGCACGCCTACCACGGGCACGATCCGCGTCGCCTGCCGGGTCTGGTGCTCGGGCATGAGTTCTGCGGCACCGTGGTGGACAGCGCCTCGCCGCTGTACGCCGTCGGCACGCGGGTGACCGGCAACCCCTTGATCACCTGCGGCAGGTGCGAGTACTGCGTGCAAGGCCGCAACAACCTGTGCGCGCACCGCAGCATGGTGGGCATGAGCCGGCCCGGCGCCTTCGCCGAGTTGATGTCCATTCCGGCGGCATCGCTGATCGACATGCCGCAGGACATGTCGCCCGTGCACGCGGCGGTGACCGAGCCGGCCGCCACGGCGCTGCACGCCCTCAACCTGTCGATGAAGGCGCTGACCCGGCCGGTGCAGGAATGCCGCACGCTGGTGCTGGGCGGTGGTGCCATTGGCATGCTGTCGGCCTTGCTGCTGCGCCACTACGGCTGCACCGAGGTCACGGTGGCCGAGGTCAACCCATTGCGGCGCGGGCAACTGGCCCGCCATGCGGGGGTGGACACCTTCGATCCGCGCGAGCAGACCGCGCCAGAGGACCGGTTCGACTACGTGCTCGATGCCGTGGGGTCGGCCGTCACGCGCCGGGCAGCGCTGGCCGCCGTGAAGGCCGGGGGCGTTGTCATGCACGTGGGCCTGCAGGACTGGGCCAGCGAAATCGACATGCGCCGCCTGACGCTGGCCGAGATCACGTTGCTGGGCACCTACACCTACACCACGGCCGACCTGCGCGCCACCGTGCAGGCGATCCACCGGGGTGCCTTCGGCGACCTCGGCTGGGTGGACGTGCGGCCGCTCACCGCAGGGCCGCAGGCCTTCGACGATCTGGACAAGGGCCGCGCGGCGTCGGCCAAGGTCATCCTGCTGCCGGGGTGAGCCGCGCGCCTGGCGCTGCGGCAGGTCGGTTGCAGGGTCACTCGGCCCGGATGCCCGCGTCCAGTTCTGCACCTGCAGCGCCGGCATGCCGCCTCGGCGGTGGTGGGATCGTCGGGCATGGCCGGCGTGCGTCGGTGGTCACGGCCACTGCGCGCTGACGCGCCAGTTGTCTGCTCGTGGGGTGGCCGCATGGGTCGGCCGGGAAGCAGCGCGTCACCACGCGTAGATTGACGCGCGCGAGATCAGCCGGTCACCAGCAGTGACGCGGGCACGTCGATGCCGTGCTGCTGCGCTTGCCGGCGCAGCTGTTCGCGGCGCGCGCCGGGCAGCCGCACATCGGCATCGCGCAGCAACTCGGTCAACAGCACCTCGATGCGGTCCAGGTAGGCGGCGCTGCCCGCAGTCGCGCCCGGGTCGATCACCACGAAGGTCTGGCCGATGCGCGGCCGGTTGCCTTCCTCGACGAAAAAGCTCGAAGCCTCGAAGCCGAACTGCGCGCCAATCAACGCGGTGGCCAGCAGCTCGACCACCAGGGCCAGCATGGCGCCCTTGGGGCTGGTGGCGGCGCCGATGGGCAACATCGAGCCGGCCAGGCCGGCCTTGGGGTCGGTGGTGGGCGCGCCCTGCGCGTCCAGCGCCCAGCCCAGCGGAATGTCGCGCCCCTCTTTGGCGGCCACCATCAGCTTGCCGCGCGCCACTTCGGACAGGCTCAGGTCGATCAGCAGCGGGTCGGCCGCGCGACGCGGGAACACCGCCGCCACCGGATTGGTGCCGAAGACGGGGTGCCGCCCGCCGGCGGCCGGCATCGCCGCCGGTGAGTTGGCAAAACCCAGGCCCACCATGCCGGCGTCGGCCACCGCCCGCAGGTGGTCGACGAGCACGCCGCAGTGGTGGCTGTTGCGCACGCCCGCCAGTGCGATGCCGGCGATGCGCGCGCGCGCGATCGCCTCCGTCACGGCCAGCTCACAAGCCGCAAAGGCCAAACCTTCGCCAGCGTCGACCACGAAGGCCGCGCGCTGCGTGCCATCGTTCACGATGCGCGGCACGGCGCCGCCCGCGACGCGACCGTTGCGCAGGTGCGCGCTGTACTGCGGCACGCGGCTCAAGCCATGCGAGGCGAGGCCCTGCGCTTCGGCCAGCACCAGGGCGCGGGCGGTGGCCTCGGCCATGGGGGCGCTGGCGCCGGCCTCGCGCAGCCGGGCGGACACCGCCTGGCGCGCTTGTTCGAGGGTCATGCGGATCATGGGTGCCGCTCCTTCAGCGCGTGCAGGACGCGCTCGGCGATGAGGTCGCTGACGCGGGTGTTGGATTCGGCCGTCACACCGGCCATGTGCGGCGTGAGCAGCAGGTTCGGGCAGCCCTCGAAGTGCGGCGCCACGCCCAGCGGTTCGTCGGCAAACACGTTGTGGCCGGCAGCACCAGCATGCGGCGGGCCTCGCAGGCGGCCACGTCGATGTTGTCCAGCCCCGACACCGAGCCGACCGACAACGCGGCAGCGCTGCAGCGCCTGCAACAGCGCGCCGCGCACCTGGGTGCGGTTGCGCACGATGAGCGCGTCGGCACCGGCCGACTCGGCCGGCAGGCGTGGCGCATCGTCCACCAGCACGGGGTCGTACAGCACCTCATGCGCCGCCCGCAACCGCGCGAGGGCGGGCGCATCCATGAACCCGGTGATGACGATGCGCATGGCCTTCAGGCGCTTTCGTACAGGCGTGTCAGCACAAACTCGCGGTGGCCCAGGGCCTCGGCCGCCGTCAGCCGGCCGTTGGCGGTGCGCAGCATGCATTCGAGCAGCTGGTCACCGGCCTGGTCCAGCGTGATCTCGCGTTGCAGCAGGCCGGAGGTGTCGACATCGACGTGCTCGCTCATCAGGCGCACCGTGCGCGGATTGGCGCAGATCTTGATGACCGGCAGGATCGGGTTGCCGATCACGTTGCCCTGGCCGGTGGGGAAGAAGTGCACCGCGTAGCCGGAGGCGGCGCACAGCGTCACCATCTCGGCGGCGGCACTGGAGGAGTCCATGAACCACAGGCCCGGGCCGGTGGGCACTTCGGCCTTGTCCAGCACGCCATCGACCAGGCACTTCTTGCCGATCTTCTGGATGTTGCCCAACGCCTTTTCCTCGATGGTGGTGAGGCCGCCGGCAATGTTGCCCTTGGTCGGCTGGCTGTCCGAGAGATCGCTGGTCTTGTGCCGGTTGATCATGTCCTGGTAGCGGTCGAACATGAACATGAAGCGCTCCTTGACATCCGGCGTGCGGCAGCGGTCGGCGACGATGCGTTCGCCACCGGTCAGCTCGGAGGTCTCGCCGAACACCAGGGTGCTGCCCAGTTCGTAGAGCTTGTCGAACGCGTTGCCCACCGTCGGGTTGGCGCCGCAGCCGCTGGTGGTGTCGCTCTCGCCGCACTTGGTCGATACCCATAGTTCGCCGATGGGGCAGACTTCGCGCTGCTTCTCGCTGGCCCACTGCACGAATTCGCGCGCGGCCTTGCTGGCCTTCATGATGGTGTCGTGGTCGCCGTGGCCCTCGATGCCGAAGCCGACCACCGGCTTGCCGGTGCTGGCAATGCCATCAACGACCTTCTTCGTCCAGCTGTCCTCGATGCCGATGACGACCACGGCGGCGACGTTGGGGTTGCAGCCGGCGCCGATCAGCGTGCGGAAGTGCAGGTCCAGGTCGGCGCCGAACTGCAGCCGACCGTAGGGGTGCGGGATGGCCAGCGCGCCCTTGATGTTATGCGCCACGGCCTCGGCTGCGGCGTTGGACAGATCGTCCAGCGGCAGCACGATAACGTGGTTGCGCACGCCGACGCGGCCGTTCTCACGGCGGTAGCCCAGGAAGGTGGTGCTGGCGGTAACGATGCTCATGGTGTCTCCTGATGGTGGATGGGGTGGGCGACCGGGCGGCTTACCAGCGCTTGGTTTTGATGTTCTGCACGTGGGCGTGCTCGCCGGCGCGGATCGGCGCGACAACCTTGCCCATGTCGATGCCGTATTTCCAGACCGTATCGCCCGGCGCCATGTCGCGCAGCGCGACCTTGTGGCCGATCGGGATGTCTTGCAGGGCCTGAAGATGGGTCATCTTGTCTTCGTCCATGATCCAGCCCTGCAGTTGCATGCCGGCCTTGACGTTTTCGACGACGACCACGGCCACGGTGTCTTTGGTGTCGTGCAGTACGAAGTGAATCATTGCGGGTCTCCTTGTGTTGGGTGCGACGAGCGGCCATTGTCGAAACGATACTTTCCGACTGTCAAACAGGTCATCTAAATGAGTTGAAGGAATATCCCGTCGCGCGCAGAATCGACCGCATGCCTGCGAAGTCCGCAATGGATGTCTTCATGCCGATTGCCTCCGAGGCCACCGGCGCACCGCTGTATCGGGCCGCCAAGCGCGCCCTGCTGCAGGCCATCGAGTCAGGCCAGTGCCCCGCTGGCGACGCGCTTCCCAGCGAGACCGCGCTGGCGGCGGCGCTGCAGGTGTCGATCGGCACGCTGCGGCATGCGGTCGACGAACTTGTGGCCGAGAACATCCTGGTGCGCCGGCAGGGGCGCGGCACCTTTGTCGCGCTGCACAACGCCGACCGCTTTCTGTTCCAGTTTTTCCACGTCGAGCGCTGCGACGGTCTGCGCGAGGTGCCGCGGGTCGAGCTGCTGGCGTTCGAGCGCGTGCGCGTGGATGCGGATGCGGCGCTGGCGCTGGGCATGAAGCCGGGTGAGCCCGCGATCCAGGTGGACAACCGGCTGCTGCTGCAGGGCCGCGCCGTCATCCACGACCGGTTGACCCTGCCTTCGCTGCTGTTCAAGGGGCTGACGGAGAAGCGCTTTCGCGATCGCCCCAGCACGATCTACCACCTCTACCAGACGGCGTTCGGGATCACGGTCGTGCGCGCCCACGAGCGAGCGCGCGCGGTGGCCGCCGATCGGACGACCTCACGCGTTCTGGGTGTGGCCCAGGGTCAGCCCGTCATGTCGGTACGGCGGACGGCGCTGACGTTCGGCGACAGGCCGGTGGAGTACCGCGTCTCGACCATTCATACGGACCGGCACGAGTACGTGCATCTGCTGTCGCGGCCGCTCTGAGAGGGGGCGCGCCCGAGCCCGTTGGCGCCAGGCCCTCGGCTGCCGTTCCTGCTAGGCGCTGCGCCGCCCGATGGTCTTGGCGATGCTCCAGCGGTGCACTTCCGATGGGCCGTCGTAGATGCGGAAGGCACGCATGTCCGTGAAGATGCGCGAGACGATGCTCTCGCCCGACACGCCGGCCGCACCCATGATCTGCACCGAGCGGTCGACCACGCGCCATTCGGCCTCCGAGCACAGCACCTTGGCCACGCTGGATTCGTGGCGGCCCTTGCCGCCCTGGTCGAGCACCCAGGCGCAATGCCAGATCGCCAGGCGTGCGCTGTGCAGGTCCATCTCGTTGTCGGCCAGCATGAAGCCCACGCCCTCATGTTCGACCAGCGGCTGGCCGAACGCGTGGCGCTTTTTGGCGTAGGCGCTGGCGGCGTCGTGCGCGCGGCGCGCCTGGCCCAGCCAGCGCATGCAGTGGGTCAGCCGCGCCGGTGCCAGGCGCACCTGCGCGTAGCGAAAGCCCTGGCCCAGCTCGCCCAGCACGTCGGTGGCGGGCACGCGCAGGCCTTCGAAGCGCACCACGCCGTGGCCGCCGGTGAAGCAGCGGTCCATGGCGTCGATCTGGCGCTCGATCACGATCTGCGGCTGGTCCATGTCAGCCAGGAACATGGTGGCCGAGCCGTCTTCCATGCGCGCCATGATGATGGCCCAGCCGGCGCCCGTGGCCCCGGTGATGAACCACTTGGTGCCGGTGATGACGTAGTCGTCGCCATCGCGCACGGCGGTGGTCTGCAGCATCGACGGGTCGGAGCCAGAGCCGGGTGGCGGCTCGGTCATGCAGAAGCATGAGCGCACGGTGCCGTCCACCAGCGGCTGCAGCCAGCGCGCCTTCTGCGCAGCGGTGGCCACCACTTCCATCAGGTGCACATTGCCTTCGTCGGGCGCGTGGATGTTCAGGGCGACCGGGCCCAGTGGCGAGTAGCCCGCCTCTTCGAACACGATGGCCTTGTCCACATGCGACAGGCCCAGGCCGCCGTGCTCTTTCGACGCGTGCGGCGTCAGCAGGCCATGGCGTTTGGCGCGGGCGACCAGGTCGTCGCGCAGCGATTCGTGCGGGCCGTGGTGGTCCTGGCGCGGGTCGTTCTCCAGCGGGATGACTTCCTCGGCGATGAAGCGCCGGGTGCGTTCCTGCAGGTCCAGTTGAGAGGGGGAGAGGCTGAAGTCCATGGTGCGGGCCAGGCTGTGGGTAGGCTGCAAGGCTAGCGCAGCGGGTGGGGTGGGGGCTGTCGCCTTGGCTACCGGGGGTGGGCCGGTCCAGCGATCAGGCGTTGTATGCCAGCGCCAACCCCGGCACGGGCCAGTCGTCGATCGCGATCAGCTTGCCGCTGCCCGACAGCGTGGCGTAGACGGTGCGCAGGTCCGGCCCGCCGAAGCACAGGTTGGTGGTGTACAGATCGGGCAGCGGCACATGGCTGCACAGGCGGCCGTCCGGCGAGATCACGCTGATGCCGCCGTGCAACAGCGTGGCGATGCACAGGTTGCCGAAGGCGTCCACCGCCATCGAGTCGAAGCGCTGGTATTGCCCGCCTGGCGCTGCCGCCAGCATGCGGCCGCCGTGGGGCGACGGCCAGGCATCCTTGTGCACCTGGCCGGGGGCCGTGATGTCGAAGGCCCACAGCCGCGCGCCTTCGGTCTCGGCGTAGTAGAGCGTGCGGCCGTCGGGCGACAGGGCGATGCCGTTGGGCGTCAGCACCGGGCGTGCGATGGTGTGCACGCTGCTGCCGTCGGCGCGGGCGTAGTACAGGCCGCCGCGGTCCATCTCCAGAGCGCGGGTCTTGCCGAGGTCGGTGAAGTACAGGCCGCCGTGCACGTCGAACACCAGGTCGTTGGGCCCGCGCAGGCCCAGGCCGTCCACCGTGTCGTACAGCCGCTCGCTGCGGCCACTGGCGAGGTCCACGCGCTCGATGCGACCGCCCGAGTAGTCGGCTGCCTGGCCGGTCGGGCGCAGGCATCCGTGTTCGGTGGTCCAAGCGAAGCCGCCGTTGTTGCAGACGTAGACGGCACCGTCCGGCCCGATGGCGGCGCCGTTGGGGCCGCCGCCCAGGTCGGCCAGCACCTGCACGCGGCCGTCCGGCGTGACGCGCGACAGCGTGCCGCGCGCGATCTCCACCAGGATCACCGAGCCATCGGCCATGGCCACGGGGCCTTCGGGGAACTGCAGGCCGGATGCGATTTCGCGGATCTTCATGGCGTGTCCTCGTGGGTGTCAGGGCAGGCTAGCCTCGTCGAGCAGCGCCCGGCGCGCAGTCACGTGGGCGACGGCGCTCGCTGCTTCAGAACGTCACGCGCACGGACGGTGCCGAGCGTTGCGATTCGCCGTGGAACACGGCCTCGATGTTGTTGCCGTCCGGGTCGAGCACGAAGGCGGCGTAGTAGCCGGGGTGGTAGGGGCGCTCGCCGGGCGCGCCGTGGTCAGTGCCGCCGTGTGCCAGCGCAGCGGCGTGGAAGGCGTCGACCATCGCCCGGTCGCGGGCCTGGAAGGCGAGGTGGTGGCGGCCGGTCAGGTGGCCCTGCGCGGCCGGGCTGTCGCTGGCGGAGACGAAGAGCTCGTCGGCCCAGAAGTAGCCCTCGCCGGTGCCGCCGATCGGCACCTGCAGCACCGCCAGCACGGCCTCGTAGAAGCGTTGGCTGGCAGGCAGATCGCGCACCACCAGCTGGAGGTGGTCGATCAGCCGGCCGCGGTGCAGTTCGTTGGTTTCCATGTGGCGCTCCTCACAGGTGGTGGTCTAGGCGCGCAGGGTACTGCGTCGGCATGACCGCACGCAGCCCTGGGGCTTGCGCGGCGCGGCCGCGCGCGGGCCGGCCCACACGCAGCCCGGCCATACGCAACCCGGCCACACGCAGCCCGGCCACACGCGGGCCGGGCGTCAGCCGGCGGCCAACTTGCGCTCAGCGCGCACCTTGATCACACGCGGCAGGATCACCACGGCCAGCACGACGACCAGCAGCGCCAGCGAGCCGGGCCGCTGCAGGAACACCATGGGGCTGCCTTCACCGATCGACAGCGCGTTGCGCAGCTGCGCCTCGGCCAGCGGGCCGAGGATCATGCCCACCACCACCGGCGCGGTCGGGAAGCTGAAGCGCCGCATCACCACGCCCAGGAGGCCGATGCCATACAGCAGGAAGAGGTCGAACGCGCTTTGCCGCATGCCGTAGGCGCCGACGGTGGCGAAGATCAGGATGCCGGCGTACAGCTGCGGCTTGGGGATCTTCAAGAGCTTGACCCACAGGCCGACCATCGGCAGGTTCAGCACCAGCAGCATCACGTTGCCGATGTAGAGCGAGGCGATCAGCGCCCAGACCAGCGCGGCCGAGGTGGTGAACAGCTGCGGGCCGGGCTGGATGCCGTAGTTCTGGAACGCGCCCAGCAGGATGGCCGTGGTGTTGCTGGTCGGGATGCCCAGCGTCAGCAGCGGGATCAGCGCGGCCGTGACGGTGGCGTTGTTCGCCGCCTCGGGGCCGGCCACGCCTTCGATGGCGCCGGTGGTGCCGAATTCGGCCTTGTTCTGGGGGTCCTTGGTCAGCTTTTTTTCGGTCGCGTAGCTGAGGAAGGTGGGGATCTCGGTGCCGCCGGCCGGGATGCAGCCGAACGGCGTGCCGATGGCCGTGCCGCGCAGCCAGGCGGGGATCGAGCGCTTCCAGTCGCGCCCGCTCATGTGCACACGCGACAGCTTGTTCTGCGTCTCGACCACGCGGCCCTCGTACAGCACCGCATAGAGCACCTCGGCCACGGCGAACAGGCCGACCGCCACGAGCACGATCTCGATGCCGTCCAGCAGCTCGGGGATGGTGCCGACGTAGCGGCCCTGGCCGGAGATCTGGTCCAGCCCCACGCAGCCCACGGCCAGGCCGAGGAACAGCGCTGTCATGCCGCGCAGCGTGCTTTGGCCCAGCACCGCGCTGACGGTGGTGAAGGCCAGCAGCATCAGCATGAAGTACTCGGGTGGGCCGAGCTTGACCGCCAACTCGGCGACGCCGGGCGCAAACAGCGTGACGACGACGGTGGCAATCGAGCCGGCCACGAACGAGCCGATGGCCGCTGTCGCCAGCGCCTGGCCGGCGCGGCCGCTCTTGGCCATCTTGTTGCCCTCCATGGCCGTGACCATGGAGGCGGTTTCGCCCGGCGTGTTCAGCAGGATGGAGGTGGTCGAGCCGCCGTACATCGCACCGTAGTAGATGCCGGCGAAGAAGATCATCGAGGCCGTTACTTCGACCTTGCCGGTGATCGGCAGCAGCATGGCCACGGCAACGGCCGGGCCGATGCCAGGCAGCACGCCGACGGCCGTGCCCAACGCACAGCCCACCAGGCACCACAGCAGGTTGGACCAGGTCAGGGCCAGGGCGAAGCCCTGCATCAAGGCGTCAAAGGTACCCATGGTGCTTCCCCTTTACAGCCAGCCGGTGCCGGTCAGGCCCGGCAGGTTGATGCCCAGAAACTTCGTGAAGCCCCAGAACACCGGCGCTGAGATGGCCAGGCCGGTGAACACGTCGGCGGCCCAGGTGCCCACCTGCCCGGCGATCGGCTGGCCGGCGGCGCGGCGCAGGCCCTGCACCGCCAGCACATAGCACAGCGTGCAGCCGAAGATGAAGCCCACGCTGGTGATGAGCGCCGCGTTCAGCAGCAGGCCGGCCGAGATCCAGACCAGGCCGCTCCAGTTGGGTGAGACGCCGTCGCCCTCGCCCATTTCGCGATAGCCGCCGGTGCGGGCCTCCCAGACCAGCCAGGCGCCGCACAGCGTCAGCACGACGGCGCACAGCCACGGCAGGAAGTTGGGGCCGACACCGCCGTATCCGGCGTCCGACGAAATGCCGATTGCCCCCCAGGCCAGACCCAGGCCGATGAGCAGCACGCCGACGCCGACCAGCGTCTGCGGCCCGTTGGCGCCGCGCGGCGCATGCGAAGTATCAAGACCCATGGAAGTCTCCAGGCGGAAAGGAAGCGAGAGAGCGCTGGCGCTGCGTTGCGCACGTCAGCGAAGCCCGTTCGGCAAGCACCGCAGGGCTGGCGTGGCCAGGCCGCAAGTCGCAGTTGCCGGACGGGGGACAGGGCGGCCACACGGTGTGCTACCGCCCCATCGGGCTGCGATCAGATCATTCCGGACTTGACCATGACGGCGCGCAGATTGGCGAACTCGTCGTCGACGAACTTGTCGAAGGCCGGGCCGGCCAGCACGGCCGGGGTCCAGTCGTTCTTCTTCAGCGCTTCTTGCCAGGCCGGGCTTTTCAATGCCGCCAGCAGCAAATCGGTCAACGCCTTGCGCTGCTCGGCCGAGATGCCGGGCGCGCCATACACGCCGCGCCAGTTGCCGATCTCCACATCGATGCCTTGCTCCTTCAGCGTCGGCACGTTGCTGCCCGGCAGACGTTGGGCCGAGGTGACGGCGATGGCGCGCATCTTGCCGTCGGCGATGTAGGGGGCGAATTCGCTGTAGCCGCTGCCACCGACGGTGACATTGCCACCCAGGATGGCGGCCGTGGCCTCGCCGCCGCCACGGAAGGCGACGTAGTTGATCTTCGATGGGTCGGCACCAACCTTCTGCGCAATCATGGCTGCGGCGATGTGTTCGGTGGCACCGCGTGAGCCGCCGCCCCACTTGACGCTGCCTGGGTCCTTCTTGAGCTGCGCGACGACGTCGGCCATGGTTTTGAACGGCGAGTTGGCCGGCAAAACGAAGACGTTGTATTCGCTCGTGATGCGGGCGATCGGCGTGGCCTGCGACAGGTTCACCGGCGGCTTGCCGGTGATGATGCCGCCCAGCATGACGGCGCCCATCACCATCATCGCGTTCGGGTCGTTCTTGGAGCCGTTGATGAACTGCGCCAGGCCCAGCGCGCCGGCGGCGCCGCCCTTGTTGTCGTAGGTGACGGTGTCGGCCAGCTTGGCGTCCGTCAGCGCCTTGCCCAGCGCGCGGCCGGTGGTGTCCCAGCCGCCGCCCGGGTTGGCGGGGATCATCATCTTGACGTTGGGCGCGGCATGGGCGCTGAGCGGCAGGGCGCCGGTGGCGGCCAATGCGGCCAGGGTCTTGAGGAAGGTGTCGCGGCGCATGGGGTCTGTCTCCTGAGGGTCGTTGGACGGCCGCAGAATGGGGGGCCGGTCGCGACTATCATGCCCCGCCCCGCTGTCAGTTGGCTGTCCGCTGCGCTGGGGTAAACACCGAGATGAAACCCCCACGCTCATCGCTTCGCGTATCGCTGCCCCCCGAGGGGGCGCTCAGTGGCTTCGGGCGGCCGGGCGCTCATGAAATGAAGCCCCCACGCTCATCGCTTCGCGTATCGCTGCCCCCCGAGGGGGGCGCTCAGTGGCTTCGGGCGGCCGGGCGCTCACTGAGATGAAGTTGCTGTTGATCGAAGATGACCCGGCCATGCAGGCCACGCTGCAGCGCACGCTGGGCCGGCGCAGGATCGACGTGCAGGTCTGCGGCGACGGGCGCGAGGCGCTGGCCCGGTGGCGCGAGGTCGAGCCCGATGTGGTGGCGCTGGATCTGAGCCTGCCCGGGCTGGACGGCCTGCAGGTGTTGGCGCAGGCCCGCGCGGCCGGCTTGCGCACCCCCGTGCTGGTGTTGACCGCGCGCGGCACCGTGGGCGACCGCGTGCTGGGCCTGAACGCTGGCGCCGACGACTACCTGCCCAAGCCCTTTGACCTGGACGAACTGGAAGCGCGCGTGCGGGCGCTGCGCCGGCGCCAGGGCGCAGCAGACGAAGCGCTCGCGCCGCCCGAGGTCGGCGCGCTGCGGCTGGACCCGGCCAGTGGCGCCATCTACCAGCGCGGCGAGGTCATGGAGTTGACGCCGCGCGAGCTGGCCCTGCTGCGCGCGCTGATGGCGCGGCCCGGCCATGCGGTCAGCAAAGAGCAGTTGTTCTCGCTGGTGTTCCCCGGCGAGGCCGACGTGCAGTACGAGGCGGTCGAGGTCGTCGTCTACCGTTTGCGCAAGAAGCTGGCTGGCACCGGTGCCAACCTGATCACCTTGCGTGGCCTGGGCTACCTGTTGAAGGAAGACTGATGCCCCTGGCGCATCGCTTCGCGGATGGCTGCCTCCCGAGTGGCGCGCGGCAGTGCCTTCGGGCGGCCTGGCCGCGCTGACATGAACCGCACCTCGCTGCGCTTTCGGCTGCTGGTGGGGTTGCTGGCGCCGGTGGCGCTGTTCATCGTGATCAACAGCGTCAGCGTCTACCGCCAGTCGCTGGCAGCGGCCACCACGGCCTATGACCGCACCTTGCTGGCTTCGGCCAAGACCATCGGCGAGCAGCTGACGGTGCTGGGCTACGACGAGGCCGCGACGTTGCAGTCCACCGTGCCGTACTCGGCGCTCGAAGCCTTCGAGGCCGACAACCAGAGCCGCATGTACTACCGGGTGTCCACGCAGCAGGGCGAGATGGTGTCGGGCTTTGCCGAGCTGCCGTTCTGGCGCGGTCAGTTGCCGGCACGCTCGCCGTATGCGGCGCTGGTCGATTTTTACGATGACCGCTTCCGCGAGCGGCCAGTGCGCGTGGCGGTGTTGCTGCAGCCCGTGGCCGGCGCCGAGGGGCGTGGTATGGCCGTGGTGCAGGTGGCCGAGACACTGGAGCTGCGCGAGGCGCTGGCGCGACGGCTGCTGGTGGACATGCTGTGGCGCCAGCTGCTGCTGCTGGCGGTCGTCGCCGGCGTCACCGTGCTGGTGGTGCAGCGCGCCACGCGCCCGGTGCGGGCGCTGGGCCAGGCCATCGAGGCGCGCGCGGTGGACGACCTGTCGCCGATCCACGCGCCCGATGCCCCGCGCGAACTGGCGCCTCTGGTCGATGCCATGACGGCCGTGATGGCTCGGCTGCAGCAGTTGCTGGACCACCAGAAGCGATTCGTGCGTGATGCCGCCCACCAGTTGCGCACACCGTTGGCGGTGCTGAAGGTGCAGGTGCAGTCGGCCCGGCGTGGCGATGTGCCCGCAGCCCAGGCGCTGGCCGAGATCGGCGACACGGTGGACCGTGCGACGGCGCTGGCCAACCAGATGCTGGCGCTGGCCAAGGTGGAGCAACTGCGCCAGCAGTCCGACTTCGAGCCGCTCGATCTGGCAGCGCAGGTGCGCGACGTGGCGCTGGACCTGTCACCGCTGATTGCCGAGAAGGCGCTCGACTTCGAGCTGGCCGCCCGGCCAGCGCTGGTGCTCGCCCACCCCTGGATGCTGCGCGAACTGGCCCGCAACCTGTTGCACAACGCCATCAAGCTCAGCCCGCCGGGCGCCGCGCTGCAGGTGCTGGTGCTGGCCGACGGCGGGCAGGCCGTGCTGCGGGTGTGCGATGGCGGTCCGGGTATTTCGGCCGATCTGCGCCAGCGCCTGTTCGCCCCGTTCGCGGCCGGGGACGCGGCCCGCGGGTCGGGCCTGGGGCTGGCGATCTGCCGCGAGATCGTGCGGGCCTTGCACGGCAGCCTGTCGATGGACAACCGCGTCACGGTGCAGGGCGATGTGGTCGGCCTGGACGCGGTGGTGCGGCTGCCGCTGGCCATGTCACCTGCCGAGTAGTCAGGCCCTTCTGATTCGTATACTGCGCGCGGTGCAATAACTGTCGACTGATAGGCTCCTCACGCGGGGAGTGCATCGGTCACAGGCGGGGGCAGCGAATGATCAAGAAAATCCGCAGCGACCAACTGTGTGTCGGCATGTTCGTGCACGAGTTTTGCGGCTCGTGGATGGACCACCCGTTCTGGCGCTCCCAGTTCACGATCCGCACGGCGGCGGAGCTGCAGCGCGTCATCGACAGCAAGGTCGTCGAGCTGTGGATCGACACCGGCAAGGGGCCCGATGTGCAGGGCGGCGGGGCGGATGCCGCTGCCAGCATCGACCGCGCGCAGGTCGATGCCGAGATCGAGCGGCGGCTGGAGGAATTCGTCACCATGCCGGCGCCGCTGGGGTTGCTGCAGGGTGTGGAGGAAAGCAGCCTCGATGCGGCAGCCGCCCTGGTGCGCCGGTCGGTGCCGCGCATCGCCTCGATGTTCAACGACGTGCGCCTGGGCAAGGCCTTGGACTCACGCGCGTGCGACGACCTGGTCGACGAGATCACGGAGTCGGTCAGCCGCAACCCCGGAGCGCTGATCAGCGTGGCCCGGCTCAAACGCCACGACGACTACACCTACATGCACTCGGTGGCGGTGTGCGGAATGATGATCGCGCTGGGGCGGCAGATGGAGCTCAAGCCGGCGCTGATCAAGCGCATCGGGCTGGCCGGCATGCTGCACGACCTGGGCAAGGCCATGGTGCCGCTGGCGGTGCTGAACAAGCCCGGCAAGCTGACGGAAGCCGAATTCGAGATCATGAAGACCCATCCCGAGCAGGGGCACGCGCTGCTGGTGGAAGGCGGCAACGCCGGCCCGGTGGTGCTGGACGTGTGCCTGCACCACCATGAGAAGTTCGACGGCACGGGCTACCCGCACGGCCTGGCGGGCGACAGGATCAGCATGGTGGCGCGCATGGGGACGGTCTGCGATGTCTACGACGCCATCACCTCGGTGCGGCCCTACAACAAGGGCTGGGACCCGGGCGAGGCGCTGCGCCGCATGGCGCAGTGGACGGGCCACTTCGATCCGGGGGTGTTCCAGGCCTTCGTGAAGACCGTGGGCATTTATCCGGTGGGCACGCTGGTCAAGCTGCATTCGGGCCGGCTGGCCGTGGTGACCGCGCAGAACGCCGAGGCGCCGCTAACACCCAAGGTCAAGGTGTTCTACGACCTCAAGCGCAAGGCCCGGGTGGAGCCGCAAGAGATCAACCTGGCCAACCGCATGAGCAACGACAAGGTGTTCGGCTGCGAATCGCCGGAGAACTGGAAATTCAAGGACCTGGACGCGCTGTGGGGCGCGCCTGTGGAAGTCTGAGGACTCAGGTCGGCGGCAGTCCGGCCAGCGCGCGCAGGCTGTCGCGCTGCTGCGGCGCGTAGCCCGCCAGCACCATGCCGATGCGGAAATCGCCGGGCGCCGTATAGGACGAATACACCGCCTTGGCGTCGATGCGCAGTTCGCGCGGGACATCGCCGGCATGCAGGCGCAGCACGCAGCGCGAGCCCGGCGGGACCGGCCGGTCCGTCGACAGTGACAGCCCGTCGCCGCTCAGATCCACGGTGGTGCCGTGGCGCTCGGCGCCGTCGGCCAGCACGATGGTGACCGGGCAACGCCACAGATGGCGCGGCTGCATGCGCCGGCTGGAAACGCCGGGCGTCGCGGGCAGTGCGGCAAGCAGGTCGGAAGGGGCGTTAAGTCGCTGCATGGCGGTGGAAATGCGGCGCAGGCCGAAGGTCGGATTGTGCGTGTTCGCGGGGCCGCGTGCGACCGGGGATTCCCGCCCCGGCGCAGCGTTGCGGTCGCTGCGAACTGAGGTGAAATGGCCACCGCGCCGACCGGCCCATCGACCTCACCACTTCAGGGATCTGCCATGCCTCGCTTCGCCGCCAATCTCAGCATGATGTACAACGAACACGCCTTCCTCGATCGCTTCGGCGCGGCTGCGGCGGATGGCTTTCGAGGCGTGGAATTCCTGTTCCCGTACGCCTTCGAAGCACAGGAACTGGCCGCGCGACTGCAGGGCGCGGGGCTGCAGCAGGTGTTGTTCAATGCGCCACCCGGTGATTTCGAGGGGGGCGAGCGCGGCATTGCGGCGTTGCCAGGGCGCGAAGACGAGTTTCGCGCCGGCTTCGAGCGCGCCTTGACCTACGCCGAGGCGCTGCAATGCCCGTGCATCCACGTCATGGCCGCGCTGGTGCCCGACGCCGCCGCCCGTGGGCGCATGCGCGAAACCTATCTGGCCAACCTTGCCTGGGCTGCTGCACTGGCGGGCGAGGCCGGCCGGCGCGTGCTGATCGAGCCGATCAACGGGCGTGACATGCCCGGCTACTTGTTGAGCCGTCAGGACGAAGCGCACGCCGTCATCGCCGAGGTCGGCAGCCCGCACCTGCAGGTGCAGATGGACCTGTACCACTGCCAGATCGTGGAGGGCGATCTGGAGGCCAAGATGCGCCAGTACCTGCCCACCGGCCGGGTCGGCCATTTCCAGGTTGCTGGCGTGCCGGCCCGGCATGAACCCGACGTGGGCGAGGTGAATTTTCCTCACCTGTTCGGCGTCATGGACACGTTGGGCTACGCAGGCTGGGTGGGCTGCGAATACCGCCCCGCCGCTGGCACCAGCGCTGGCCTTGGATGGCTACGCCGCCTGGCCTGACAGAAGCGGGCGGCAAATGGCCGGCAGCGTCAACGACTGCCGACGGCTGAAAAGATGAAATACCGTCAGACATCTATCTAACATTTGCATACACTTGGGAAATTGTAAGCAAAGGTTTTCAGATGGATGCATTGGACGACCGTGGTGCAGGCCGCACCGAACTGACGGTCCCGCGCTGGGCGGCGCTGCGCCAACGCCCCCGCGTGCTGCTGGCGTGGGAGCATGGGCGCAATTTCGGTCGCCTGTCCCGGCTGCTTCGGGTCTCGCGCATGATCGAGCAGCAGGGCGGCGAGCCGGTCTGGGTGGTGCCGCGGCGCCAGCGCGATGCGCCGCAACTGGTGGCCCTGTCGCACCGTCGCCTGGTGGCGCCGGCCATCGAACAGCAGGTGTTCGCCCCTGACTTTCGCGCCGATTCGTTCGCCGATGTGCTGCTGTCCCTTGGCTTCGACGACCCGCGCACGTTGACCACCGCCGTGCGGGCCTGGATGCAGATCCTGGAGAACCTGCAGCCCGAGTGCGTGCTGCTGGACTACGCCCCCACGGCGCAGCTGGCGGCCCAGCTCATGGGGTTGCGCGCCTTCCAGTTGACCAACGGCTTCGATGCGCCACCCTCGCACTGCCCGCCCTATGCCGACGTGCGGCCCGATTCAGTGCTCGGCCAGCGCAATGCGGCACGCGTGCAGCGCGTGTCGGCCACCATCACGCAGGTCGCACAGTCGCTGCTCGGCCGGCCGGCCAGCTCGCTGCAGGCCATCCTGGACCATCCACGCAAGGTCTTCGAGTGCATCCCCGAAGCAGACCCCTACGGCACCCGCCAGCACGGGCTGTGGGTCGGCCCGCTGGGCGCACACCTGGATGCGGTCGACGTGCCCTGGCCGGAGAGCTGGCTGCACCGTCGCCGCGTGTTCGCGCAGATGCGCACCATGGGCGGCGCGACCGAGCTGCTCGACGAGCTGCTGCTGACCGATGCCGTCACGCTGTGCGTTTGGCGCGATGCGCCGGCCGAGGTGATCGCCCGCTACCGCAACACCAGCGTGCGTGTGCTGCGCCAGCCGGTGCGGCTGGAAAGGGTGCTGCCCGAGGCCGACGCCGTCGTGAACCAGGGCTCGACATCGCTGGTCTGCCAAACCCTGCTGGCCGGCAAGCCGCAACTCATCGTGCCCAGCGATTTCGAGAAGCTGACCGTGGCCCGGCGCGTGGCGCAGAGCGGTGCTGCTTCGCTCTGGAACCCGACCAAGGTGGGCGCCCGCGAGGCCGTGCAGTGCCTGCTGCACACGCCCGCGCATGCTGAAGCAGCGCGCAGCATCGCCGAGCGCTACCCGTCGCACTGGCTCGAAGCGAACCGCAACCGCTTTGCCCGCGCGCTGATCGGCGAAGTCGATGTGGCCTTCGCACTGCGGGCGTAGGCGCGGCGCCGCACACCACTGCGGGGCACCTCAAATCATCAGCGGGTCGACGTCGATGGCCCAGCGGATGACGCCCTTGGCCTCGGGCCGCTGGCGCGTGCTGCGCAAAACATCCATCCACGCCGCGAGAAAGCGCTGCAGCGCACCGCGCACATCGCACTCCACCAACATCTGCGCGCGCTCCACATTGGCCACCCGCTGGATGGTCAGCGGCACGGCCGGGTAGCGGCGCACCAGGTCGGCCCCGGGCAGCGCGTCTGCCGCAGCGCTGGCCAACGTCAGGAATTGCTGCGCCGCCTCCTGCGTACGGGCATCGGCGCGCAGGAGCGCCTGGAAGCTGAAGGGCGGCATGCCGGCCTGTTCGCGCTCTTTCAGCTGCGCGGCGGCGAACGCCGGGTAATCGTGCCGGCGCAGTGCGCCAAACAGCGCGTGCTGGGGGTGATCGGTCTGGATCCACATCTCGCTAACCCGCGCCTGCGCGGCGTCGCGGCCTGCCCGCCCAGCGGCCTGCATCAGCAGCGCGAACAGCCTCTCGGGCGCGCGGAAATCGCTGGAAAACAGGGCCCCGTCGGGGTTCAGTGCGGCCACCAACGTGATGCGGCGAAAGTCGTGCCCCTTGGCGATCATCTGCGTGCCCACCAGCACATCTACCTCGCCTGCGTGCACCTGGGCCAGCTGCGATTCGAGTGCGCCCTGGTGGCGCGTGCTGTCGGCGTCGATGCGCAGCACGCGCACGCGCCTGTCCACCTCCCCGGCCTGCCCATCGACGGCCGGGCGCTGCAGACCGGCGAGCAGCTCTTCCAGATGCTCCTGCAGCCGTTCCGTGCCGCGGCCGACTGGCGCCAGGTCGATGTCGCCACACAGCGGGCACGCGCGCGGCACCCTTTCCGTCATGCCGCAGTGGTGGCAGCGCAGCGTGCGGTCGATCTTGTGGAAGACGCGGTAGGCGCTGCAGTGCGGGCATTCGCTCTTCCACTCGCAGCTGCCGCAAGCCAGCACCGGCGCGTAGCCACGGCGGTTCAGCAGCACCATGGCCTGCTCGCCGCGGCCGATGCGCTCGGCGATGGCGGCCAGCAGCACCGGCGCGAACACGGTCTTGCGCGGCTGCAGGTTCATGTCGACCAGACGCACCGTCGGCAGACCGCCAGCGCCACCCGTGTCCTGGCCGACACGCTGCGGCATCAGCAGGCGCTGGTACTTGCCGCCCTCGTCCGGCGGGCGGCTGTGGTGCCAGCTTTCCAGCGACGGTGTGGCCGATCCCAGCAGCACCTGGCAGCGCGGCAGGCCATCAGCTGCCGGCGCCAGGCTGCTTTCCAGCCGGCTGCGATAGATGGCCAGGTCGCGGGCCGAGTAGCGGGCGCCCTCCTGCTGCTTGTAGCTCGGGTCGTGCTCCTCGTCGACCACGATCAGCCGCAGCCCCGGCATGGACGCGAACACGGCCATGCGCGTGCCCAGCACGATGCGCGCGCCCCCGGCGGCCGGGCCGGCATGGGCCGACAGCCAGCTCGACAGCCGCTGCGCCGGCGTCATGCCGCTGTGCATCGAGACCAGCGCCTGCGGCCCGAACAGCGGCGCGAAACGGGCGACAAAGCGCGATTCCAGCTGCGGCGTGAGGTTGATCTCCGGCACCATCACCAGCGCCTGGGCGTTGGGGTCGGCCAGCAGCAGGCGCTGCACCGCCTGCAGATAGACCTCGGTCTTGCCACTGCCGGTGCTGCCGAACAGCAGGAACGGCCCGGGTTCGGCGGCGATGCGCGCCAGCGCCTCGGCCTGCTGCGCGCTGGTCGCAGGCGTGGCCGCCTCGGTGCTAGGGGCAGCGGGTTCGGCACGCGTCTTGCGCTTAAGGCGCCGCTGCCATTGCGCGGCGTCGAGTTCGCGCAGCTGGGGCGGCAGTGCCGCCAACGCGACCTCGCCGAGCGCCCGCTGGTAGTAGCTGGCCGCAAACTGGACCAATCGCCGCCAGGCCGGGCTCAGCGGCGCGATGCCGTCCAGCACCGCCGCGACTGGCCGCAGATCGCCTGCTTCGCAGCCCTCGGGCACGGCGTCCCACACCACGCCGAGCGTCTCGCGCTGGCCGAGCGGCACGCGCACCAGCGATCCTGGCAGAAGTGCCAGCTCACTTCGGTAGCTCAGCGGCCCCGCAGCGTTGCTGTGGGCTGGCAGCTGGACCAGGACGGAGAGGGTCTCGGACATGGCAAGAGGTTCGCTCACGCGCTTTGTTGATGTGAACTCGTGGAAAGCGCGTTAAGTCGTTGATTCCTAAGTTGATTGAATGTCATCCCACAGATCTGTGGATAACTTTGTTGATAGACCTGTCGCAGCGCGCCCAAACCCTTGCAAATCAAGGCTTCGCGGTTCGGTGCCCGCAAAAAAAGCAAAACTGCAAACCCTTATGAATCAACGACTTGGCGCGGCTATGGGTTTTGTAGCGCGGGCGCCTGGGCAGTTGACTTTCCGAAATCCCGCTGCCCCGTTTTTGTGCATAAGTAAGACACGCGGAAATATGCCTCAAGCCCGTGACGTGTATGCAAACGCCCCAGGCAGCGCGCTCGCGCAGCCGGTGTCGCCCGTGACGGCGTTCAGCGTCTGATGGCCCGCGACGCGGTGTGGACCGCCTCGACGAGAGCGCTCACGTGCTCTGGCGGCGTGTGCTGGCTGATGCCGTGGCCCAGGTTGAAGATGTGCGTCGGGCCGTAGCCTGGCCCCTGGTGCGGCCGGCCGAAGCGTTCGACCAGACGCGTCGCCTCGGCGGCGATCTGCGCGGGCGGGGCGAACAGCACGTTCGGGTCCAGGTTGCCCTGCAGCGCCTTGGCACGCGGGTCGGGCGCGGAGCCGCTGGCGCCCCCGACGCGGGCGCGGGCCGAGGCCAGGTCCACCGTCCAGTCCAGCCCCAGCACCTCGCAATCGAGTTCGGCCATGGCGTCCAGCCACAGGCCGCCGCCCTTGGTGAAGACGAGGCGCGGGATGCGCTGGCCGTCGTGCTCGGTCTTCAGCTGGCGCAGCACCTGTTGCGTGTAGGCCAGGCTGAACTGCTGGAACGCGCCATCGGCCAGCACGCCGCCCCAGCTGTCGAACAGCATCACGGCCTGCGCGCCGGCCTCGATCTGCGCGTTCAGGTAGGCGGCCACGGCCTGCGCGTTGATCTGCAGCATGTGGTGCATCAGGTCGGGCCGGCTGTACAGCATGGTCTTGACCAGGCGGTAGTCGTCCGAGCCCTGGCCTTCCACCATGTAGCAGGCCAGCGTCCAGGGGCTGCCCGAGAAGCCGATCAGCGGCACGCGCCCGTTCAGCGCGCGGCGGATGGCGGTGACGGCGTCGAACACGTAGCGCAGCTTGTCCATGTCCGGCACGGCCAGGCGCTGCACGGCGGCCTCGTCGCGCACCGGCGTGGCAAAGCGCGGGCCCTCACCCAGTGCGAACGACAGGCCCAGGCCCATGGCGTCGGGCACGGTCAGGATGTCGCTGAACAGGATGGCGGCGTCCAGCGGATAGCGCTCCAGGGGCTGCAGCGTGACCTCGGTCGCGTAGTCCGGGTTCGTCGCCAAGCCCATGAAACTCCCGGCGCGCGCGCGCGTGGCCCGGTATTCGGGCAGATAGCGGCCGGCCTGGCGCATCAGCCACAGAGGGGTGTGGTCGGTTGCCTGACGCAGGCAGGCCTTGAGGAAGCTGTCGTTTTGGAGGGGGGCAAACATGCGCGGGATTGTCGCCCAGGCTTTCAGGTCAGCGCACCGGAAGGAATTGCAGGAACTGCCCGCCGAAGAGGCTCTGCACATAGCCGATGGCGGCGCGCCTGTACTTCTCGGTGACGACGACGGCCAGCAGATCCAGCCGGCCGATGATCTTGCCGAACTCGCGCTCAAAGCTCAGGTTGCGCGATTGCGCGTTCATCTCGTCGGCCAGCAGCAGCGGCTGGCCGGCCGGCGTGCGGCGCGTGGCCAGCAGCCAGATGGCCGCCTCGATGTTGCGAGCGGCGTTGTACAGGTGCTGCGCGTCCAGGCTGTCCAGCAAATGGAACCGCGTGCGCCCGCCGTGGGCCGTGATCAGCATGTCGGCATTGGCGTAGATGAACGCGGCCACGCGGTCGCCCTGGAACTGCGGGCCGAGCGAGAGGGCCAGCGCCGCGATGTCGCGCTGGCCCTGCAGGCTGGCCGGGGCCTGGCGCGCGCGCATGGCGAAGGCCAGTGCGTCCAGCGCCGCGTCGCGCGTGGCATGGCCGCCCTGGCGCCATTCGGCCGGGTTGCGCCGGTACAGCTTGTCGGCCAGGCGCACCAAACTGTCCAGGTTGTCGCGCATGGCCAGCGTGGCCATGCGGTTGGTGTCGGACTGGGCAATCTCGTCGGCCGCCGTGTCTTCGCCCCGCACCACACCGCGCGGCGTCGCCGTGCTGCTGCAACCGGCCAGCCAAACCAGGGCCGGCAGGGCCAGCACCAGGTGCCGACGCCTTGCGCCCGCGTGCTCAGGCGAAATGGTCGAACGAAGCGTAGCCGCCATCGCGCGCGTGCCCCTCGGCATCGACCACCCGCAGCCCGGCCTCGGCTTCGATGCGGCCGATGCGGGTGACCAGCGTTTCGGATTGGATCGAGGCGCCCTTGACGCTGCCGCGCGCCGACGGCGGCGCGGTGAACACCAGTTCGTAGTCGTCGCCCCCGGCCAGCGCGAAGTCCAGCCGCTGGGCGTCGGTCAACGTGCCGGGGGGGCAGGCCATCAGCGCCAGCGCGGCCTGCGCCTGGATGCGTGCGCCCACGCCCGAGGCGGCCAGCACATGGCTGAGGTCGCCCAGCAGGCCGTCGCTCACGTCCACAGCGGCCGTGGCCACGCCGCGCAGCGCCTGGCCCAGCGCCACGCGCGGGGTCGGTTGCTCCATGCGCGCGCGCGCCGAGGCGAACACCTCCTGCGGCACGGCCAGGTGGCCGCGAAAGACCTCCAGCGCCAGCCGGGCGTCGCCCACCGTGCCGCTGACGTAGATGTCGTCGCCGACCCGGGCGCCCGATCGCAGGAGAGCCTGGCCGCGCGGCACTTCGCCGAACACGGTGATGCAGATGTTCAACGGCCCGCGCGTGGTGTCGCCGCCCACCAGCTCGCAGCCGTGCGCATCGGCCAGTGCCAGCAGGCCCTCGGCAAACGGCGCCAACCAGGCGGCGTCGGCCGCGGGCAAAGCCAGCGCCAGCGTGAACGCCAGCGGCTTGGCGCCACAGGCGGCCAGGTCCGACAGATTCACCGCCAGCGCCTTGTGGCCCAGCATGCGCGGGTCCACCGTGGACAGGAAATGCCGGCCCTCCACCAGCATGTCGCTGGACACGGCCAGCTGCATGCCGGGCGTGGGTTGCAGCAGCGCGCAGTCGTCGCCCACGCCCAGCGCGGCGCGCTGCACGGGGCGCTTGAAGTAGCGCGCGATCAGGTCGAATTCGCCCATGTCGTGTTCCTCAGGCCGGCTGACCTCGGAAGCGCCCGGCCGCCTGGCGGATCACTTCGGCCAGCAGTTGCTCCTGCGACTGGCGCTCGCGCAGCCAGCGCGCGTCGTTGCGGTCTTGCTCGACCTCGGTGCGCAGCAGCGCCAGGCCCGCCTCGGCGCCCAGCAACGCGGCGTGCGGCGCGATCAGATCCAGCGTCTGGCGGATGTGGTCGCGCAGCGCCAGGTGCCCGCCGGTGGAAGGGTCGACATAGACCGCATCCAGCCCGAAGCGGCAGGCCTGGAAGCGGTTGTAGGTGTAGACGAGATAGTCGTCCTCGTCGGGCATGAAGGGCTCGTCACGCATGCACCAGGCCGCCAGGCACTGCACGTAGGCGGCCAGCGCCATGGCACGCTCCACGGTCAGCGGCGTGTCGAACACGCGGATCTCGATCGTGCCGTACTCCGGTTTGGGCCGGATGTCCCAGTAGAAGTCCTTCATGCTGCTGACCACGCCAGTGCGGGTCATCTTGTCGTAGTAGGCCTCGAAGGCGTCCCAGGTCAGCGCGAACGGCGCGCGGCCCGACAGCGGGAACGCGAACACCGAATTCAGCCGCGCCGAGTCGAACGCCGTGTCCTGCCCCTGCACGTAGGGCGACGAAGCCGACAACGCGATGAAGTGCGGGATGTAGCGCGACAGGCGGTGCAGCGTCAGCAGCGCGGTGTTCGCATCCGGGCAGCCCACGTGCACGTGCTGGCCGAAGATGGTGAACTGCTTGGACAGGTAGCCGTACAGCTCGGACAGCTCGCGAAAGCGCGGCTTGTCGTAGATGCGCCGCTCGTGCCATTGCTGGAACGGGTGGGTGCCGCCGCCCACGACGGCGATGTTGAGCTTGTCGGCGCAGGACACCAGCGCGTCGCGCAGCTGCGTCAGCTCGTCCAGCACCTGCGTGGTCGAGCTGCACACGCCGGTGGAGATCTCGATCATGCTGGAGGTCATCTCCGGCACCACGCTGCCGGGCAGCTGGCGGGCTGCCATCAGGCGCAGCATGTCCTGCGCATAGGGCGCCAGGTCGTAGTCGTGGGTGTTGACCAGCTGCAGTTCCAGCTCCACGCCCAGCGACAGTGCGGCCGAATGGCCGAAGGGCTCGAGTTTCATTCCAGATTTCCCCGGTTGCTGTCGCGGTCCTTGCCGGTGGCGAGCGGTTTGGAGCTTTCCCCGGCCCGGTACAGCGCCAGCGTGGCAACCACCGCGCCCAATACTTCCATCAGCAAGATGGCGGGCAGGGCGACGCCGGTGATGGTGGCACCGTGCAGTGCCGAGGTGGCGGCGAACTGCGAGGCCAGCAGCATGGCGACAGAGGACATCGGCGACATCGCGCAGCCCACCCACAGCGCCTGCGACAGTTTCAGCCCGCTGCCGAAGCTGGCCAGCACGACGCCTGTCAGCTTGGCCAGCGTGCGCATGACCAACAGGCCCAGCACCAGCAGCATGCTGGCCGCGCCCCAGGGGTTGTGCGCGGCCACGGTGGAGACCAGCACGAACATCAGCATCGTCAGCATCGAGGCGGCCGTGCCCAGCTGGCGCGGCCAGACCCAGGGCCGCGGGTTCAGGTGCTTGAGCAGCAGCCCGGCCAGCAGCGCCGCCAGTGCTGCCGAGCCGCCCACCAGCGAGGCCAGCGCCGTGCTGGCCGCAATCAGCGCCAGCAGCAGCATCGAGGTGTTCTCGCTGGTCGGGCTCATCACCCGCAGCGCCGAGCGCATGGCCAGGCCCAGCAGCGCCGCCACCACCAGCGACATGCCCAGCAGCGCGAACACCGGGTAGAGCGTGTCGGCCAGCAGGCCGCGTTCCCCATCGACCACGCCGGCCAGCGCGCTGCCCACCGTCAGCGCGTACAACGTGTTCAGCGTGGACAGCACGATGGCCCGCTCTGTCACCGGCCCAGCGGCGCGGGTGTCCATGACCACCCGCGTCAGCACCGCCGGCGCGGCCGCCACGGCCACAATGGCCAGCGGCTCGGCCGCGTCGGGGTGCACATCGAGCATGCGCAGCAACCAGTAGACGCCGCCGAAGGTCAGGATGGTCTCGGCCAGCGACTGCACCAGCACCATCGGGTTGTGCCGGAACCAGCGCAGCGAGATGCGCGCCCCGGCCTCGAACAGCACCACGGCGATGCCCAGCTCCAGCAGGAACAGCGCGTTGCCCGTCAGCGGCCAGGCCGCATCTGCAAAACCGGCAAAGCCGGCGACGGCGCCCACCACGGAATAGCCCGCCACCTTGGGCAGGCCGGTGTAGCGCTGCACCAGATAGCCGGCCGCTGCGGCAGCCGCCAATACCAAGGACCAGGCCAGCGTGGGCATGCTGGCGCTGGCGCGCGCCCCTTCGGCCCAAAAGGCCAGCAACTCCTGCATCGTGTAGGTGTCTCGCTTGTTGTCGTGTGGTCGGTCGGGGCCGGCTCGACGCGGGTCAGGCCGGCACGAAGAACTGGAACGGGTGGCGGCGCCAGCGCGCCCAGATGGCCGCGCGGATGCGGGCCCGGTCCACGCCACTGACGCTGTGCGCGCGCAGCGCCAGGCGGAATGCGCAATAGAAGCTCACGCCCAGGTTCAGCGCGCCGATCAGCGGGATGGCGGCCACGCACCACCACAGCGCCGGCATCTGCAGCACCTGCGGCCCCAGCGCTGCCGCTGCCGCGGCCAACTGGCCGGCCGACAGCGTGACGTGGCGCACGTCCAGCCCCACGCCGAAGAAATCCGCGAACGCCGGCACCAGGCCCAGCATGAAGCCCAGCGCGATGTTGGAGGCAAAGCCCGAGATGTTCTCGCGCATGAAGCTGGCCCAGCGGGCGGCGCGGGCCGGGCCCAGCGTGCGCGTGATGCGCGGGTTGTAGCGCATGGCCGAATCCAGGCGGTGCAGCACGAACCAGTTTTCGGCCCAGCCGGCGATGATGCTGGCCGCGAACAGCAGCACCCCGGTAAACGCGGCGAACAGCAGCGTGGGCCCCAGCAGCGTCAACGACTGCAGCACGTAGTGCGCGCGCTCCGTCCCCACCATCGGGTGGCCCCGCGTCAGCTGGATCAGCGCGCTCAACGCCAGCACGGTCGGCACCACCACCACCACGTTGCCCAGCACCGCCGCCACCTGCGAGCGCACCAGATGGGTGATCTCGTCGACGAACACGTCCACCGCGTTGCCGGACAGGTCCTTCAGCTTGGCGGCCATGGCCGGCGCCGTCATGGCCGGCTGCTTGGTGGCCAGCGTGCAGTGCAGCAGTTGGATCAGCAGGAAGCTGGCGGCGTAGATCACGCCGGACCAGAACCCGCTCCAGAACGCCGACAGCCCCACCGCCACGATGCCGAACTTCATCAGCACCGTGACGCCGGTCAGTGCGCCGCCGCCGGCCGCCTTGCGCAGCATCTCCAGATAGGCGCCGCGGTCACGCGTGATGTAGTGCTCGCCTGTCTCCGCGCTGCGCTCGGCCACCTTGGCAGCCAGCAGCGAGGAGTTGGCCTGCACCAGCGCGCGCACGCTCTTGCGGTCCTGCTCGTCCTGCGCCATGCGCGCGATCAGCCGCGCCGCACTGGCCAGCGGCTTGCTGCCCACCAGCAGCTCCATCAGCTCGCGCACGCGCAGCATGCGTTCGCGCAACTGGCGCAGGCGGAACACCATGCCGACGGAGATGCCGTTCTCCTCCAGGTGCGTGTAGACCGTGCCCACCGCGTGGCGGCAGGCTTCCAGCCGCTCGCGCAGCTGCAACGTGGCAGCGTCCAACGCTTCCTGCGAGGCGGTCTGCTGCTGCGCACGGCGCAAGTTGTCCACGTCGGCCGACAGCGCATGGAAGGCGCGGTTCGCGCGCGTCTGGTCACTCATGCGCAGCCGCAGCTCAGGCGAGAAGCCGGAGGCCTGGATCTGCCCGGTGCAGTAGGTGATGGCGTCGATCACGACGGACTGCCGGCGTGGCATGCGCGGGTCTTCCGGATTGGACAGCAGCGCCGCCAGGCGGGCCAGCAGAGGTTCGTCCAGCGCGGCCAGCCAGGCGCCATCGATGCGCTGCGAAAACGTCAGCGAGAACAGCTCCGAGGCGTCCACCGTTTCCGGCGTGCCGGGCAGGATCTTGCGGCGCAGCCGCTCGGCCAGCTCACTGAGGAACGCCGTACGCGGTGCAAAGCCATGGTCGCCCAGCAGCACCGAGAAATCGACCGTCAACACCAGCGTGCGCCACCAGGCGCGCAGTCGCGGCAGCAACTCGGGCCGGGCCTCGATCGCGTCCACCAGGAACTGCATGCGGCTCACCGCTGCCGGCACCGAGGCACCATTGCCGCGTACCCACTCGACCACGGAGATCAGCCACAGGTGGCGGCGCGCCAACGGGGCGCCCGGGTCCAACGCATCCAGGATGCGGTTGATGTCCTGCACAGGCGCGCCCTAGTGCAACACGCGCGCACTGCCGGCGCGGGCCTCACCGCCGCCGCCCTCGTCGGCGTCCAGGATGAAGGCGGGGATCGTCACGTCGAAGCGCTCGCCTTCTTCGGTCACGCAGAAGTAACTGCCGCGCATGGCGCCGCTGGCCGTGCGCAGCCGGCAGCCGCTGCTGTACTGGAACGACTCGCCAGGCCGCAGCAACGGCTGTTGGCCGACCACGCCCAGGCCATTGACCTCTTCCTGGTGGCCATTGCCGTCGGTGATGATCCAGTGGCGCGCGATCAGCTGCGCGGCCACCTGGCCGCTGTTGTGGATGGTCACCGTATAGGCGAAGCTGTAGACCGACTGCGTCGGGGCCGATTGCTCGGCCACGTACTGCGGGCTGACTTCCACGGTGAACTGGTACTTGGACATGGCGGAATGCTAACTGCACAGCGCGCGCAGCCGGCCGAATGCCCCGCATGCCGGCACGCCCTGCCAAAATGCCGGCCCATGAGCCGCATCCCCCTGATTTCCCCCTCCCTGTTGTCTGCCGACTTCACCCGGTTGGGTGAAGAAGTAAAAGACGTCATCGCCGCTGGCGCCGACTGGATCCACTTCGACGTGATGGACAACCACTACGTGCCCAATCTCACCTTCGGCCCCATGATCTGCAAGGCCTTGAAGCCCTTGTCGAAGAAGGCCGATGGCACGCCGGTGCCGATCGACGTGCATTTGATGGTGCAGCCGGTGGACGCACTGGCCGCCGCCTTTGCCGAGGCGGGCGCCGACCTGATCAGCTTTCACCCCGATGCGTCGGCCCACGTGCACCGCAGCGTGCAGGCCATCCGTGCTGCCGGCTGCAAGGCTGGCCTGGTGTTCAACCCGGCCACGCCGCTGGACGTGCTGGACTGGATGATCGAGGACATCGACCTGGTGCTGATCATGAGCGTGAACCCCGGCTTCGGCGGCCAGGCCTTCATCGACAGCGCGCTGCGCAAGATCGAAGACGTGCGCCGTCGCATCGACACCTGCGGCAAGGACATCCGGCTGGAGGTGGATGGCGGCATCAAGACCGACAACATCGCCCGCGTGGCGGCTGCCGGGGCCGACACCTTCGTCGCCGGCAGCGCCATCTTCGGCCAGAAGGATTACGCCGGCGTGATCGGCGCCATGCGCAAGGCACTGGCCGGCGCCTGACGGGCGGCAACGCCATGACCGCGCCCGCGCCTCTGGCCACGCCCGCCCCGTCCGCCATGACCGCTACGCACGCCACGCACGCTACGCACGCCACGCACGGCCTGACGGGCGCCGCGCTGATCGACGCGTGCGCCGACGCTTCGCTCGATCTGCTGGAGCGCAACTGCACGCCGCATGGCGTGCTGGCCGCCACCCGCACATTGGCCGCCGAGGCGCGGCGCTACACCCGCATCTTCGGGCGCGACGCCGCCATCTGCGTGATGGCCATGTGCGGCAGCGGCCGGCCGGCGTTGGAACAGGGCGCCGTCGCCAGCCTGGACGCGCTGGCCGCGCAGCAGGCGGCCAACGGCCAGATCCCCAAGTACGTGGACCCGCAGGGCCAGGATGCCGACTTCTGGTACCTGGGCTGCATCGACGCGACGCTGTGGTGGCTGATCGCCGTCGACCACGTGCGCCGCCACGGTGATGTGGACACCGCCAGGCCGCCCCAAGGTGTCCAGCACCGTAGCACGCAGCGCGCAGGCCTCGTGGCACCGACGCGCTGGGCCGACGGCGTGCAGCGCGCCATCGGCTGGCTGCTGGCGCAGGAGCACCAGCACTTTCGTCTGCTGCAGCAGAACGAGGCCAGCGACTGGGCTGACATCATGCCGCGCTCGGGCTACGTGCTCTATACGAATGCGCTGTGGTTCGAGGTCAAGCGCCGCTTCGGGCTGGACCATGCCGAGGACACACGACACCACTTCAACCACCTGTTCAACCCCTTCCAGCGCGACCTGCCGCACTACCACCGCGCCCGGCTGTTGCGCCACTATGCGCGGCGCGGCCGGCGCGATCCGGGTCTGTATCTGAGCTTCGTGAACCTGGCCGTGGTGGGTGACGAGGGCGACGTGTTCGGCAACGTGCTGGCCATCCAGTGCGGCCTGGCCGACGAGGCCATGGGCGCGCGCATCGCCGACACCATCACCGCCGCCCACGCCTCCGAACCCTACCCGGTGCGCGTGGTGCTGCACCCGCTGACGCGCCAGCACGAGCTGTGGCGCCGTTACATGGAGCGGCACCAGCAGAACCTGGTGCACCAGTACCACAACGGCGGCATCTGGCCCTTCGTCGGCGGCTTCTGGGCCATGGTGCTGGCACGGTTGGGCAGGCGCGAGCAGGCCTGGGTCGAAGTGGAACGGCTGGCGCATGTCAATGCGCTGGACGGTTGGCGATTCACCGAGTGGTTCCACGGCCGCACGCTGGCGCCCATGGGCATGGCGGGTCAGAGTTGGAATGCGGCGACGTTTTTGCTGGCGTTGCGGCAGCTGCGGGGGGAGGGCGCGGGGTGGTGAATCCTCCATCCGCGCCGCACTGTGTCAGCATCACGCCTGTGACCGACGAACTGCCCCAACCCGCCACGCCCCCCGCCGCCCAGCCGCGCAACCCCCTGCACGGCATCACGCTGGAGCGCATCCTCACCGAGCTGGTGGGCCACTACGGCTGGCCGTCGCTGGGCGAGCGCATTCCCGTGCGCTGCTTCACGCAGGACCCGAGCATCGCGTCCAGCCTCAGATTCCTGCGCAAGACGCCCTGGGCACGCGAGAAGGTCGAGGGGTTGTACCTGTTCATGCTGCGCGAGCAGCGGCGCGGGCGGGCCTGAAGCCAGGGTGACGGGCGACGGTCATCGGGCCGAGCACAAGTGGAACGCCCCCGTGGCCGGCTCCTCGCGCAAGGCGCGCGCGCCGTCGTGGGTCAGCCTACCAGATCGGTGCCTGCGTAGACCGCAGCCAGCGCCACCGGCACATCGCCCAGCCACGGCTCGGGAATGGCCTCGCCCTGCACATAGGCCAACGCCTGCCACTGGCCGTCGGCGCTGCGGGAGTGGACCTCGATGCGCTGTTCGGTCTGGCTCACGATCCAGTAGGCGCGCAGGCCGATGAGCTTCTGGTAGGCCCCGAGCTTCTCGCGCCGGTCGATGCTGGCCGTGGACTCGCTCAGCACCTCGACCACCAGCGTGGCGTCCGGGGCGACCTTTTCGTCGTTGGCGACGGCCGAGCCAACGAACACGTCAGGGTAGTAGACGCAGTCGGCTGCGGACACATGCAGCTTCATGTCGTTGATGAAGACCTGGCAGGGGGAGCCGTCGAGCAGGTTGTCCAGAATCCGGAAGACGTTGCCGGCGATCCGGTTGTGCCGCATGCTGCCGCCGGTCATCGCATGGATGCGCCCGCCGACGTACTCGTGGCGCTGCTGGCTCGCGTTGTCGCGGGCCAGGTAGTCGAACAGGTGGATCGGCTTTTCCAGCGCTTCGGCCATGGGGCGGATTCTATCGGCGGCCCCTGGTTTCGGAGCACATCGGCGTCCTCTCCACGCGCTGCATCTTGGGCTCCGTCGCCCCCATCTCGCGCGTGATGCTCGGGTAGCATGCGCCGCTTCTGCTATCCCAGCATCTGCCCCGTGACAACCTTCTCGCTCGCATCGCTTTCCCTGCAGGCCGCCATCGTCGACCTGGACGGCACCATGGTCGACACGCTGGGCGATTTCAGCGCCACGCTGGACCGCATGCTGGCCGACCTGTCGCTGCCCGCGCTGCCGCCGGGCGAGGTGGCCGACATGGTGGGCAAAGGCTCTGAGCATCTGATCCGTAGCGTGCTGGCGCGCCTGCACGCAGACCCGGCGTTGTACGACCTGGCCTGGGCTCGCTACCAGCACCACTACGCGCAGGTGAACGGCCGGCATTCGCAGGTCTACCCCGGCGTGGTCGAAGGCCTGCGCACGCTGCAAGCGCATGGCCTGCCCCTGGCCTGCCTGACCAACAAGCCGACAGCGTTCGCCCGCGCGCTGCTGCGGCACAAGGGGCTGGACGGCTACTTCTCGCAGGTGTTCGGCGGCGATGCGTTCGAGCGCAAGAAGCCCGACCCCTTGCCGTTGCTGCGCACCTGCGCCGCGCTGGGCAGCGTGCCAGCGCGCACCTTGATGCTGGGCGATTCGAGCAATGACGCGCAGGCGGCGCGCGCGGCCGGGTGCCCCGTGGTTCTGGTGACCTATGGCTACAACCACGGCCAAACCGTGCGCGAAGTGAGCGCCGAAGGTTGGATCGACTCGCTCGCGCATCTCGTCTGAAGCCACACGCGCTGGCGGCCGTAGTCGACTTCCTACTCGAACGCGCTGCGCCTTCCCACAGACACGCGCCGCCGGTGGCTACTAGCCCTGCGGCGGCCACGCTCTACGCTTGTGCGATGACGCGCAGCAAAGACCCTAGAAGTTCCAACGGCAAGCCGCGCTCGAACGCTGCGGCGTCGGCCAAGCAGCAGCAGATGCAAGCCTTCACGGCAGTGGAGGCGCCAGGGCTCACCACCAACCAGGGCCTGCAACTCTCGGACAACCACAACTCGCTGAAGGCTGGCGTGCGCGGGCCGACCCTGCTCGAAGACTTCATCCTGCGCGAGAAGATCACGCATTTCGACCACGAGCGCATTCCCGAGCGGGTCGTGAATGCGCGCGGTTCGGGTGCACATGGGTATTTCCAGGTCTACCGATCAATGGCCACCTACACCCGGGCGGCCTTTTTGCAAGACCCCGAGGTGAAGACGCCGGTGTTCGTGCGCTTCTCCAATGTGGCTGGTTCGCGCGGCTCGGCCGACACGGTGCGCGACGTGCGCGGCTTCGCCGTCAAGTTCTACACGTCGGAGGGCAACTACGACCTGGTGGGCCACAACATGCCGGTGTTCTACGTGCAGGACGCGATGAAGTTTCCCGACCTGATCCACGCGATCAAGCCGGAGCCGCAGCACGATATGCCGCAGGCTGCCAGCGCGCATGACACGTTCTGGGATTTCGCCTCGCTGATGCCCGAGACCACCCACATGCTGATGTGGGCCATGTCCGACCGCGGGCTGCCGCGCAGCCTGCGCATGATGGAGGGCTTTGGCGTGCACACCTTCCGCCTGGTGAATGCGCGCGGGGACAGTGTGTTCGTGAAGTTCCACTGGAAGCCGAAGCTTGGCGTGCATGGCCTGGCCTGGGACGAAGCGCAGAAGATCGCCGGCAAGGACCCGGACTTCCACCGCCGTGACCTGTGGGAGGCGATCGAGCGTGGCGACTTTCCGGAGTGGGAATTGGGCGTGCAGATCCTGGACGAGTCCAAGGAGCAGTCTTTGGGTTTCGACATCCTCGACCCGACCAAGCTGGTCCCCGAGGAAATGGTGCCGGTGCAGCGTATCGGCCGGCTGGTGCTGGACCGCAACCCCGACAACTTCTTCGCCGAGACCGAGCAGGTGGCCTTCCACCCCGGGCACATCGTGCCGGGCATCGATTTCAGCAACGACCCGCTGCTGCAGGGGCGGTTGTTCTCGTACACCGACACGCAGTTGTCACGCCTGGGTGGGCCGAACTTCCACGAGATCCCGATCAATCGCGGCGTGTGCCCGTTTCATAACTTCCAGCGCGACGGCCTGCACCGCCAGACAGTAAACCGAGGCCGGGCCGCCTATGAACCCAACACGCTGGGCGGGGGCGGTACGGAGTTCCGCGTCGAGGGCGACTCGCAGGGCTTTCGCGAGGTGCCTGCAACCGTGGACTCCCCCCGCATCCGGCGGCGCAGCCCTTCCTTCGATGACCACTTCTCGCAGGCCACGCTGTTCTGGCACAGCCAGAGCCACGCCGAGAAGGAGCACATCGTGACGGCGTTCCGCTTCGAGCTGTCCAAGGTGGAGTTGCCTGCGATCCGTCAGCGCATCGTGGACAACCTGGCCCATGTGGACCCGATGCTGGCGCGCAAGGTGGCCGCGCCGCTGGGCATCGACTTGCCGGACCCAAAGGCCGCTGCCGGCCGTGCGGGCTTTCGTGCGGCGCGCGGCAAGCTGCCGATCGAGGAATCGGCAGCCCTACGCATGCCGGGTGAGCCCCTGCCCGGCTCACAGCCGATCGCCACGCGCAAGGTCGCCGTGCTGGTGGCCGATGGCGTGGACGTGGCGGCCCTCAGGCCTGTCGTGCAGGCGCTGCAGGACGTGGGCGCCCAGTGTGTCGTGGTCGGGCCGCACCTGGGCGCCGTGGCCACCGAGGGCGGGCGGCAGTTTGCAGTCGACCACACGCTGGCGACCATGCCGTCGGTGATGTTCGATGCGGTGCTGGTGGCCGGTGGCACGCGGTGCGCACAGGCGCTGGCCGGCATGGGGGCGGCCGTGCATTTCGTGCTGGAGGCCTACAAGCACGGCAAGGCGATCTGCGTGCTGGGCGAGGGTGCTGTGCTGCTGCAGCTGTTGCAGCTCGAAGCTGGGGCGGACGCGGCCGCGCTGGCGCCGCATCCCGGCGTGGTGCTGGGGCTGGCGGGCGCCGACGCCGCGCCCGAGACGGCCAAGGCGTTCACCCTGGCCATCGGTCGGCACCGGCACTGGGACCGGCCGCTGGCCGATGCGGTGCCGGGCTGAGCACCACACGGCGTTCTGAGCCGCAGAAGTGCTGGCCCGCTCCCTACTCTCGGGGCAGCATGCGGCGGATGGTGTCCGCCAGTTCTTGGGCGACGAACTTGCCGACGTAGGCATCGGCGCCCACCGTCTTCACGTGCTCCTCGTTGGTCGTGCCCGACAGCGAGGAGTGGATGACCACCGGGATGGAGCGGAAGCGAGGGTCCTGCTTGATCTTGCGCGTCAGCGTGAAGCCGTCCATCTCCGGCATTTCCAGATCCGTCAGGATCAACGCGACCTTGGCCGACGTGGGTTTGCCTTCGGCCTGGGCCTCATTGGCCAGGGTTTGCAGCTTGTCCCAGGCTTCGCGGCCAGAGCGGGTCATGATGTAGGGCGCGCCCATCGCCGCCAGCCCCTGCTCGATCAGCGAGCGGGCCACCGCCGAATCATCGGCCGCCAGGATCATGCTGCCCGGCGGCAGTTTCACCTTCGGCCCGATGTTGTCGCTGGTGATCTCGGGGGCGGTCGGTGGCATCACCATGCGCAGCACCTGTTCCACGTCCAGCACCTGGGCCAGGCGCGTGTTGTGCACGTCGCCGTCCAGCCGTGCGATGCTGGTGATCATGCCGCCGGCAGCCGTGCTGCTCTCTGCGGACAGTACCTGGCTCCAGTCCAGCCGCACGATCTCGTCCACCTCCTCCACGGCGAAGGCCTGGGTGGTGCGTGCGTATTCGGTCACCAACAGGATGTTCAGCCCCGTCTTGGGTGTGCAGCCCACAGCGGCGGGCAGGTTGATGACCGGGATCACCTGGCCGCGGATGTTGGTCACACCCATCATGTGCGTGGTGGAGTTGGCCACCGACGTCACGGTGGGCATCACCATGATCTCGCGCACCTTGAACACGTTGATGCCGAACAACTCGCGCTGGTCGGATTGCGGCGTCACGCCCAGACGGAACAACAACAGCTCAAACTTGTTGCTGGCGGTCAGATTGGTCCGCTCGTCCACTTCTTTTTGCACTGTACTCATGGCGAATGTCCTTACCGACACGTTTAGACGTTGAACGAATTGTGGGAGCATAGACGACTGCGGGCCAAACGCGCAGCCCGCGGCGGCCGTTTGCTACACTCTTTGCCCATGTCTGCTCACAGCATCACGACATCAGGCGCAGGCCGGGGAGCCTGGCCCTGGCGTAAGCCAACGACAAGCCGCACCTGACAGCACGGCCGTTGCCGTGCGCTCGCGCCCCGTCGCTCGCATTTGCGGCAGGGCAGGTTGGAACGAAGGCAGCCCCGCGCTGCCGCCAGGGCAAGATATGACGCCCGGCGCCATCTTCGAAAGCACGCTGTGATCACTGAACTCGAATTCAAGAGCCTGTCCAAGGACGGCTACAACCGCATCCCCATGATCGTCGAGGCTTTCGCCGATCTGGAAACCCCGCTCTCGCTGTACCTGAAGCTCGCGCATTCCCAAGGCGGTGGCAAGCTGAGCTTTCTGCTCGAATCCGTTGTCGGCGGCGAGCGTTTCGGCCGCTATAGCTTCATCGGCCTGCCGGCGCGCACGCTGCTGCGCGCCAGCGGCTTCGGCGCCGAAGCCCGCACCGAGGTCGTGACGGACGGCCGGGTGGTGGAGACAGCCGGCGGCAATCCGCTGGATTTCGTCGAGGCCTACCAGAAGCGCTTCAAGGTCGCGCTGCGGCCCGGGCTGCCACGCTTTTGCGGCGGGCTGGCCGGTTACTTCGGCTACGACGCGGTGCGCTACATCGAGAAGAAGCTGGAGAACAGCTGCCCGCCAGACCAGCTGGGCTGCCCGGACATCCTGCTGCTGCAATGCGAAGAGCTGGCTGTCATCGACAACCTGTCGGGCAAGCTCTACCTCATCGTCTACGCCGACCCCAGCCAGGCCGAGGCCTACGGCAACGCCAAGCGCCGGCTGCGCGAGCTGAAGGACAAGCTGCGCTACTCGGTCAGCGCGCCCCAGGTCAAGCCGTCGCAGGCTCACCCGGCCGAGCGGCCCTTTGCCAAGGCGGCCTACATCGCCGCTGTGGAGAGCGCCAAGGAGATGATCGCCGCCGGTGATTTCATGCAGGTGCAGGTGGGCCAGCGCATCAGCAAGCGCTACACCGAATCACCGTTGTCGCTGTACCGCGCGCTGCGTTCGCTGAACCCATCGCCTTACATGTATTACTACGACATGGGCGACCACCACGTCGTGGGCGCTTCGCCCGAGATCCTGGTGCGCCAGGAGAACATGGGCAACGGCGAGCAGAAGATCACGATCCGCCCGCTGGCCGGCACGCGACCGCGCGGCGCGTCGGTCGAGCAGGACAAGGCGGCCGAGATCGAACTCGTCAACGACCCCAAGGAGCGCGCCGAGCACGTCATGCTGATCGACCTGGCGCGCAACGACATCGGGCGCATCGCCAAGACCGGCACCGTCAAGGTGACCGAGGCCTTCGCGGTGGAGCGCTACAGCCACGTGATGCACATCGTCAGCAATGTCGAGGGCATGCTGAAGGACGGCATGACGGCCATTGACGTGCTGAAGGCCACGTTCCCTGCCGGCACGCTGACAGGCGCGCCCAAGGTGCACGCCATGGAGCTGATCGACAAGCTGGAGCGCACCAAGCGCGGTCTGTATGGAGGCGCGTGCGGCTACATCAGCTTTGCGGGCGACATGGACGTGGCGATCGCGATCCGCACCGGCGTCATCAAGGACCAGACGCTGCACGTGCAGGCGGCTGCAGGGGTGGTCGCCGATTCCATTCCCGAGTTGGAATGGAAGGAGACGGAGGCCAAGGCGCGCGCCTTGCTGCGGGCGGCTGAACTGGTCGAAGAAGGGCTGGAGTAAGTCATGAAACTCTTGATGATCGACAACTACGACAGCTTCACCTTCAATCTGGTGCAGTACTTCGGCGAGTTGGGCGCCGAGGTCGAGGTCTTTCGCAACGACGAGATCGACATCGCGGGCGTCGCCGCGCGCCAGCCCGACCTGCTGGTGGTCTCGCCCGGCCCGTGTTCGCCGGCTGAGGCCGGCATCTCGGTCGAGGCGATCCGGCATTTCGCGGGCAAGCTGCCGATCCTCGGCGTGTGCCTGGGCCACCAGAGCATCGGCGCAGCCTTCGGCGGCAAGATCGTGCGCGCACAGCAACTCATGCACGGCAAGACCAGCGTGATCACGACCACGCGCGAAGGCGTGTTTGCCGACCTGCCGGAACAGTTCACAGTCAACCGTTACCACTCACTTGCCATCGAGCCGGGCACCTGCCCGGCGATGCTGGCCGTCACGGCGCGCACCGACGATGGCGAGATCATGGGTGTGCGACACAAGGAACTGCCGATCCAGGGTGTGCAGTTCCACCCCGAGTCAATCCTGACCGAGCACGGGCACGCCATGTTGCGCAACTTTTTGGAGCAGAAATGATGGCGGCAGGTGCACCCGTTGTGGATCTGCGCAGCGACACGGTGACGCGGCCGACCGCTGCGATGCGCGAGGCCATGTTCGCCGCCCCGCTGGGCGACGACGTGTTCGGCGACGACCCCAGCGTGCGTGCGCTGCAGGAGCGCATCGCCGCCTTGCTCGGCTTCGAGGCCGCGCTGTTCGTGCCCAGCGGCACGCAGAGCAACCTGTGCGCCATCCTCGCGCACTGCCAGCGTGGCGACGAATACATCGTGGGCCAGATGCAGCACTGCTACCGTTGGGAGGCCGGCGGCGCCGCCGTGCTGGGCAGCGTGCAGCCGCAGCCCATCGCCCACGCGGCCGACGGCACGCTACCGCTGGCGGACATCGAAGCCGCCATCAAGCCCGACGACGCGCACTTTGCGCGCACACGGCTGCTGGCGTTGGAGAACACGCTGGGCGGACAACTGCTGCCATTCGACTACGTGCAAAGCGCAACGACGTTGGCGGCCGATAAGGGGCTCGCGCGGCACCTGGACGGCGCAAGGCTGTTCAACGCCGCAACGGCCCAGGCTGCGCTGACGGGCAGCGACGCCTACGCCGAAGCCCGGCGCATCGCGCAGTGTTTTGACAGCGTATCGGTCTGCTTCAGCAAGGGTCTGGGCGCGCCGGTGGGCTCGGCCCTGTGCGGCTCGCGCGACTTCATTGCCCGCGCGCACCGCATCCGCAAGATGGCCGGCGGTGGCATGCGCCAGGCCGGCCTGTTGGCCGCCGCCGCGCACCATGCGCTGGACCACCACGTCACACGCCTGGCCGACGACCATGCGCTGGCGCGTCGGCTGGCCGAAGGGCTGGCCGGCATCGAAGGCGTGGATGTGCGCAGCCCGCACAGCAACATCGTGTTCGCCAGTCTGACGGGCGCCGCGCAGGCGCGTGGTGCGGGCCTGCTGCCCTACCTGGCCGAGCGCGGCATCCTGGCCACGGGCCTGTACCAGCTGCGCTTCGTGACGCACCTGGACGTGGACACTGCCGGCGTGGACCGCGCAGTCGCCGCGGTGCGCGCGTATTTCCAGCAGGCTTGAGGGGCCGCCATGCCGGAGTTCCATCAACTGCTGCTGTTCATCGCAGCCGGCTGGCTGCTGAACCTGACGCCGGGGCCGGACGTGCTCTACATCGTCAGCCATTCGCTGCGCAGCGGCGCGCGCGCCGGCATCGTGGCCGGGCTGGGCATCACGGCCGGCTGCTTCGTGCACATCGCCGCGGCGGCGATCGGCGTCGGCGCGCTGCTGGCGGCTTCGGCCACCGCGTTCACCGCGCTGAAGTGGCTGGGTGCGGCTTACCTGTTCTACACCGGCTTGCGGCTGCTGTTCGCGCGCGCCGCCGCCAGCCCGCTGGCCCAGGCCGCCGGGCAGGGCGCGCGGCACGAGCCAGCGGACTTGCGCCGCGTGTTCATCGGCGGTTTCTGGACCAACGTGCTGAACCCCAAAGTGGCACTGTTCTTTCTGGCCTTCGTGCCGCAGTTCATCGCGCCGGGTACGCACGACACGGCCACGGTGTTCGTGCTGCTGGGCGTGCTGTTCAACCTGAACGCCGTTCCAGTCAACGTGGGCTGGGCCCTGGCGGCATCCTGGGTGGCGCGCCGCTCGGGTAGCGTTCCGCGCAGCATGCACTGGCTGGACCGCGCCGCCGGCGTGCTGTTCATCGGATTCGGCCTGCGGCTGGCGCTGTCGGAGGGGCCGCAAGGCCCATCGGCCCGTTGATGACTTTCGATTCTCAGGAGATACCCATGATCACCCCCCAGGAAGCGCTGCAGCGCACCATCGAACACCGCGAGATCTTCCACGACGAGATGCTGCACATCGTGCGCCTGATCATGAGCGGCGACTGCTCACCCGTGATGATGGCCGCGCTGATCACCGGCTTGCGCGTGAAGAAGGAAACCATTGGCGAGATCACGGCGGCCGCGCAGGTCATGCGCGAGTTCTCCACCAAGGTGCATGTGGCCGACGCACGGCACCTGGTGGACATCGTGGGCACCGGCGGCGATGGCTCGCACACCTTCAACATCTCCACCTGCTCGATGTTCGTCGCGGCCGCAGCCGGCGCCAAGGTCAGCAAGCACGGTGGGCGCAGCGTGTCCAGCAAGTCCGGCAGTGCCGATGTGCTGGAGGCGCTGGGGGTCAACATCCAGCTGGCGCCGGAGCACATCGCCCGCTGCATCGAGCAGGTTGGCCTGGGCTTCATGTTCGCGCCCAACCACCACCCGGCCATGAAGAACGTGGCGCCCGTGCGCAAGGAGCTGGGCATCAAGACCATCTTCAACATCCTGGGGCCGCTGACCAATCCGGCGTCGGCGCCCAACATCCTGATGGGGGTGTTCCACCCCGACCTGGTCGGCATCCAGGTGCGGGCGCTGCAACGCCTGGGCGCCGAGCACGCGCTGGTGGTCTACGGCAAGGACGGCATGGATGAGGTCAGCCTGGGCGCGGCCACGCTGGTCGGCGAGCTCAAGGACGGCGAGGTGCGCGAGTACGAAGTCCATCCCGAGGACTTCGGCCTGGCCATGGTCAGCAACCGCGCCCTGCGCGTGGAGACGCCCGAGCAGTCCCGCGCCATGCTGCTGGACGTGCTGGACGACACGCCGGGTGCGGCGCGCGACATCGTGGTGCTGAACGCCGGCGCGGCGCTGTACGCGGCGAACGTGACGGCATCCATCGAGAGCGGCGTCACCGCCGCGCGCCAGGCGATTGCCACGGGTGCAGCCAAGGCGCGCCTGCAGCAGTTCGTGGACCTGACCCAATCTTTTTCCAAGTGAAAGCCGACATGTCCGAAGACATCCTGCGCAAGATCGCCGACGTCAAACACCTGGAGGTGGCCGCTTCCCTGGGCCGCAAGCCGCTGGCCGAGGTGCGCGCCGACGCCGAATCGCGTGTGCTGACACGCGACTTCATCGGCGCCATGCGCGCCAAGATCGCCGCCGGCCAGTCCGCCGTGATCGCCGAGATCAAGAAGGCCAGCCCGTCCAAGGGCGTGCTGCGTGAAGATTTCATCCCGGCCGACATCGCGCAGAGCTACGCCGAGTTCGGCGCGGCGTGCCTGTCGGTTCTGACTGACAAAGACTTCTTCCAGGGCAGCGGCGACTACCTGAAGCAGGCGCGCGCGTCGTGCCAGCTGCCGGTGCTGCGCAAGGACTTCATGGTCGATGCCTACCAGATCTACGAATCGCGCGTCATGGGTGCCGATGCGGTGCTGCTGATCGCCGCCATCCTGGACGACGGCCAGATGGCCGAGTTCGAGGCCATCGCACGCCAGCTGGACATGGCGGTGCTGGTCGAGGTGCACGACGCAGCGGAACTGGAGCGGGCGCTGAAGCTCAGGACGCCGCTGATCGGCATCAACAACCGCAACTTGCGTACGTTCGAGGTGTCGCTGCAGACCACGTTGGACCTGCGCCAGCGCGTGCCGGCCGACCGCATCCTGGTGACCGAGAGCGGCATCCTCGCGTCGGCCGACGTGCAGCGCATGCGCGATGCAGGCGTTCACGCGTTCCTGGTGGGTGAAGCCTTCATGCGCGCGCCCGAACCGGGTGAGGCGCTGGCGGAGCTGTTCGGCGCATGAAGGCATGGGGGCCGGTCGCCGACGACTGGATGCCGGTTGTCGACGGCTTTCTGGCAAGTACTGCCGGGCAGAGCTTGGACGCCTTTCTGGGCGCGCGGCGCGCGGCCGGCGCCATCATCTACCCGCCCGAGCCCCTGCGGGTTTTGCGGCTGACGCCGCTGCATGCAGTGCGCGCCGTGATCCTGGGGCAGGACCCCTACCACGGCGCGGGCCAGGCCGAGGGCCTGGCGTTTTCGGTGGCGCCGGGCGTGCGCCTGCCGCCCTCGTTGCGCAACATCTTCAAGGAGCTGCAGCGCGACCTGAGCCAGCCGATGCCTGCGAGCGGCTCGCTGCTGCGCTGGGCCGAACGGGGTGTGCTGCTGCTCAACACCAGCCTCACGGTGGAAGACGGGCTGGCCGCCAGCCACGCCAGGAAGGGCTGGGAAAGCCTCACCGACAGCCTGATCGCCCACGTGGCGGCCCACGCCTCGCCCTGCGTGTACCTGCTGTGGGGCGCCCATGCGCAGGCCAAGGCGCCGTTGATCGCCCGCACGGCCGAGATGCATGGCCGGCAGGCGCTCATTCTTCAGGCCAACCACCCATCGCCGTTGTCGGCGCTACGTCCGCCGGTGCCGTTCATCGGCTGCGGGCACTTTGGCCAGGCGCATCGCTGGCTGGCCGAGCGTGGCACCGCGCTGGATTGGGACCTGACGCCTGCTGGAGACAAGTTGCAGACCGCAGCTGCGATCTGCCACAGAGTCATGCTATAGTTCCGGGTTCGCTGGAGAGGTGGCCGAGTGGTTAATGGCAGCAGACTGTAAATCTGCCCTCTTACGAGTACGCTGGTTCGAATCCAGCCCTCTCCACCAGTGATTTGTGAGTTGGTCGATCGAGTTTTTGGCGGCGTTGAATGAACGCGTCGTCGCTTGCGGGCCCTGCCGGCAAGGCGATGCGGGAGTAGTTCAATGGTAGAACCCTAGCCTTCCAAGCTAATGACGCGGGTTCGATTCCCGTCTCCCGCTCCAAGAGCGCTGCGATCGATGAAGTTGGTAAGTGCGTGGTGCAAGACGCAGCCGGGTCGTCCGGCCGGCACCAGGTGCTGATGAGTTAGAGCGCCCTTTTGGCTCAGTGGTAGAGCACTCCCTTGGTAAGGGAGAGGTCGCGGGTCCGATTCCCGCAAAGGGCACCAAGTTTTCCGGTGGTTGGCGATGCCAACACAGGGCGCTTGGGTATTTTGGTTGGATATCTTTTTTCGGAGTCGAAAAATGGCAAAAGAGAAATTCGCACGGACCAAGCCGCACGTCAACGTCGGCACGATCGGTCACGTGGACCACGGCAAGACCACGCTGACGGCGGCGATCACCACCGTGCTGGCAGCCAAGTTCGGCGGCCAAGCCAAGGCGTACGACCAGATCGACGCGGCTCCGGAAGAAAAGGCCCGCGGCATCACGATCAACACCGCGCATGTGGAATACGAGACGGCCAACCGCCACTACGCCCACGTCGACTGCCCCGGCCACGCCGACTACGTCAAGAACATGATCACCGGTGCCGCGCAGATGGACGGCGCCATCCTGGTGTGCTCGGCCGCGGACGGCCCCATGCCCCAGACGCGCGAGCACATCCTGCTGGCCCGCCAGGTCGGCGTGCCATACATCATCGTGTTCCTGAACAAGTGCGACATGGTGGACGACGCCGAACTGCTCGAACTGGTCGAAATGGAAGTGCGCGAGCTGCTGGACAAGTACGACTTCCCCGGCGACAACACCCCCATCATCCACGGCAGCGCCAAGCTGGCCATGGAAGGCGACAAGGGCGAGCTGGGCGAAGGCGCCATCCTGAAGCTGGCCGAAGCGCTGGATACCTACATCCCCCTGCCCGAGCGCGCAGTGGACGGCGCCTTCCTGATGCCCGTCGAAGACGTGTTCTCCATCTCCGGCCGCGGCACCGTCGTGACCGGTCGTGTCGAGCGCGGCATCGTCAAGGTCGGTGAAGAAATCGAAATCGTCGGCATCAAGGCCACCGCCAAGACCACCTGCACCGGCGTGGAAATGTTCCGCAAGCTGCTGGACCAAGGCCAGGCAGGCGACAACGTCGGCATCTTGCTGCGCGGCACCAAGCGCGAAGAAGTCGAGCGCGGTCAAGTGCTGTGCAAGCCCGGCTCGATCAAGCCGCACACGCACTTCACGTCCGAAATCTACGTGCTGAGCAAGGACGAAGGCGGCCGCCACACGCCCTTCTTCAACAACTACCGCCCGCAGTTCTACTTCCGCACGACGGACGTGACCGGCGCGATCGAGTTGCCTGAAGGCAAGGAAATGGTCATGCCCGGCGACAACGTCAGCATCACGGTCAAGCTGATCAACCCGATCGCCATGGAAGAAGGCCTGCGCTTCGCCATCCGCGAAGGCGGCAAGACGGTCGGCGCCGGCGTCGTGGCCAAGATCATCGCGTAAGCGGTTCTACAGGGGTATAGCTCAATTGGCAGAGCGTCGGTCTCCAAAACCGAAGGTTGTAGGTTCGATTCCTACTGCCCCTGCCACCTGATCTCAGGTTGGCAACCGAAACAAGCCCGTCATGACCTGACGGGCTTTTAGCGTCTCCGGACGTCTGTGTACCTGAAGCGAAAACAAGGCCGACATGGCGACTACGCAAGTTGAAACTGTCAGTACGGGCGCGGACAAGGCCAAGATGGCCGCGTCCATCGCCCTGGTTGTGGGCGCCGTGGCCGGCTTCTACCTGCTGAGTCAGCGCGGCCAGCTCGTGCAGTGGGCCATCCTGCTGGTGGGCTTGGTGGCTGCAGCGGCCTTGTTCCTGACGTCTGAGCCCGGTCGGCAGCTGATCGCGTTCGGGCGCGATGCCACGCGTGAAGTCAAGAAGGTGGTCTGGCCGACGCGCAAGGAGTCGATGCAGATGACGGCCTATGTGTTCGCCTTCGTGGTGGTCATGGCGCTGTTTCTGTGGCTTACCGACAAGACCTTGGAATGGGTGTTCTATGACCTCATCCTGGGCTGGAAGAAATAAATGACTGATGCTGTGGAAACGCCCTCGACGGAATCGACCCCGGCCCCGACCAATCCAGACTTTCGCTGGTACATCGTCCACGCCTACTCGGGCATGGAGAAGGCCGTGGAGCGCAACATCGTCGAGCGTATCAACCGCGCTGCCATGCAGGCCAAGTTCGGCCGCATCCTGGTGCCGACCGAGGAAGTGGTCGAGATCAAGAACGGTCAACGCAAGACGACCGAGCGTCGCCTGTTTCCAGGCTATGTATTTGTCGAGATGCAGATGGACGACGAGTCCTGGCATCTGGTCAAGCACACGAACAAGGTGACGGGTTTCGTCGGTGGCGCGAAGAATCGCCCGGCGCCGATTTCCGAGGAAGAGGTCGTCAAGATCGTCAGCCAGATGCAGGAAGGCACGGACAAGCCGCGCCACAAGGTCGAGTTCATGGTCGGCGAGTTCGTGCGCGTCAAGGATGGTCCGTTCACCGACTTCAATGGCTCGGTCGAGGAAGTCAACTACGACAAGAGCAAGGTGCGCGTCTCGGTCACGATCTTCGGCCGCGCCACCCCGGTCGAGTTGGAATTCAGCCAGATCGAAAAGACGTAAGTCATTCTGTAGAAGAACCTGAGCGGAGCGGGGAACGTCCCCGCATCGCTCTCGGTGCCCGCGCATTTCGACTCGGCGCGGGTGTCGTGAACTAGCAAGAGTCTTCAACCCCGGGGAGCCGAGGTGCAGCCGACAGGCTGGCCAACGCGTCATTACCCGCAAGGAGTTCATCCATGGCGAAGAAAATCGTCGGCTTCATCAAGCTGCAAGTGCCAGCTGGTAAGGCCAATCCGTCCCCCCCGATCGGCCCGGCTCTGGGTCAGCGCGGCCTGAACATCATGGAGTTCTGCAAGGCGTTCAACGCCCAGACCCAGGGCGTCGAGCCGGGTCTGCCGCTGCCGGTGGTGATCACCGCGTTCGCGGACAAGAGCTTCACCTTCATCATCAAGACCCCGCCTGCGACGGTCCTGATCAAGAAGGCCGTCAAGCTGGACAAGGGTTCGGCCACGCCGCACACCGTCAAGGTCGGCAAGATCACCCGCGCACAGCTGGAAGAGATCGCCAAGACCAAGCTGAAGGACATGAACGCCGCGAACGTGGATGCCGCCATCCGCACGCTGGCTGGTTCCGCCCGTTCCATGGGCATCACGGTGGAGGGTGTCTAAATGACCAAGCTGACCAAGAAGCAAAAGTCGCAGCAGGGCAAAGTCGACAGCAACAAGCTGTACGCGCTGACCGATGCGCTCGCCCTGGTGAAGGAAGCCGCTACCGCCAAGTTCGATGAATCCATCGACGTGGCTGTGCAACTGGGCGTGGACGCCAAGAAGTCGGACCAGGTCGTGCGTGGCGCCGTCGTGCTGCCCAACGGCACCGGCAAGACCAAGCGCGTCGCCGTGTTTGCCCAGGGCGCCAAGGCTGAAGAAGCCAAGGCCGCTGGCGCTGACATCGTCGGCATGGACGACCTGGCCGCCCGCGTGAAGGCAGGCGACATGCCTTTCGACGTGGTCATTGCCGCACCGGACGCCATGCGCGTCGTCGGTACGCTGGGCCAGATCCTGGGTCCGCGCGGCCTGATGCCCAACCCCAAAGTCGGCACGGTGACGCCTGACGTCGCCACGGCTGTGAAGAACGCCAAAGCCGGTCAGGTGCAGTTCCGCGTCGACAAGGCCGGCATCATCCACGGCACCATCGGCCTGCGCTCGTTCGATTCGGACAAGCTGCAAGGCAACCTGGTGGCCCTGATCGAGGCGCTGACCAAAGCCAAGCCGGCCACCAGCAAGGGTGTGTTCCTGCGCAAGGTGGCGGTGTCGTCGACCATGGGCATCGGTGTCCGCGTGGACACCCAGACCATCTCGGCTTGAGCGTAAGAAATGTGAATGGCCCTTCGCAGGGCTGTTCTCGTGGTGGGTCGCCCGGCATGCCGGGCGAGCCATCCAAGACCGCTGGTGCCTTCGCAGGAAGGCTTAATCGTCGTGAGACAGCCAGCGCAGATGGCGATCCCGCTGCAGATGGAATCTGATTCCTGAACACAGTTGGTCGCTGCAAGAAGGCGTGTCAGAGGGTGCGAACCCGATGGCACAACATAAGGAGTAGACCTTGAGTCTGAATCGCAGTGAGAAAGAAGCGGTCATCAGTGATGTGACCAGCCTCGCCGCACAAGCTCAAACGCTCGTGATGGCGGAATACCGTGGCATCACGGTCGCCGACATGACCCGTCTGCGCTCTGCCGCGCGCAATGGTGGGGTGAGTCTCAGCGTGTTGAAGAACACGCTGGCTCGCCGTGCCGTTGCCGGCAGCGCATTCGAAGTCGTGTCCGACCAGATGACCGGTCCGCTGATCTATGGCTTTTCGACCGATGCCGTGGCCGCCGCGAAAGTGGTGGCCGACTTTGCGAAGACCAACGACAAGTTGGTGATCCGCGGTGGCGCATTCGGTGGCAAGGCCCTGGACGTCGAGGGCGTGAAGCAACTGGCCAACATCCCTTCCAAGGAAGTGCTGCTGGCGCAATTGCTGGGCTTGTTGCAATCCCCGATCTCGCGTACGGCCCGTGTGTTGGCCGCCATCGCCGAGAAAAAGGGTGGAGGCGCTGCCGAAGAACCGGCAGCCGAAGCCGTCGCCGCTTGAAGCGCGACCTATTCACCCAACTTAATTTAGGAAATCAAAATGGCATTCGATAAAGACGCATTCCTGACCGCGCTCGACAGCATGACGGTCCTCGAACTCAACGACCTGGTGAAAGCCATCGAAGAGAAGTTTGGCGTGAGCGCAGCCGCCATGTCGGCTCCTGCAGCTGGCGGCGGCGCCGTGGCGGCCGTGGCCGAAGAGAAGACCGAATTCACGGTCATGCTGCTCGAAGCTGGCGCTCAGAAGGTCTCCGTCATCAAGGCCGTGCGCGAAATCACCGGCCTGGGTCTGAAGGAAGCCAAGGACCTGGTCGACGGCGCTCCCAAGGCTGTCAAGGAAGGCATTGCCAAGGCCGACGCCGACGCAGCCAAGAAGAAGCTGGAAGATGCCGGCGCCAAGGTTGAACTGAAGTAATCAGCCTGCTCTCCAAGGCTGGAGCGCCCTTTTGGGCCTCCAGCCTTTGGTGCTTGTGGGGGCCTCATCACGGGGCCCCTCAAAAGCCAGCCGAAAGCGACGCAGCAACGTGGCTTTCGAGTGTCTTTTGACTCGACTGCAAAAGATGCCTTGGTTCGGGCGATGTGCAATGCATCGCTGTCCGCCATAGGTTGGTAGTGGCCAACCGCCAAGTTCGCCGGGTGTGATGCCCCGTCGCCACAGTCGCAGGATTCGAATCCTCGCCCGGAGATCTCATGGCCTATACGTACACCGAACGAAAGCGCATCCGCAAGAACTTTGGCAGCCGCGACAGCGTGCTGGAAGTTCCCTACCTGCTCCAGATGCAGAAGGATGCCTACACGGCCTTTTTGCAGGCGGAAATCCCCCACAGCAAGCGCACGAACGAAGGTTTGCAGGCCGCATTCGAGGCGGCGTTCCCCATCGTCTCGCACAACGGCTATGTCGAGATGAAGTACGTGGAGTACAACCTCGCCAAGCCAGCCTTCGACGTTCGCGAATGCCAGACGCGGGGCCTGACCTTCGCCTCGGCCGTGCGCGCCAAGGTGCAGCTCATCATTTATGACCGCGAGTCGTCGACTTCGCAGTCCAAGGTGGTCAAGGAAGTCAAAGAGCAAGAGGTCTACATGGGCGAAGTGCCCCTGATGACCGACAAGGGCTCCTTCATCATCAACGGCACGGAACGCGTGATCGTGTCCCAGCTGCACCGCTCGCCCGGCGTGTTCTTCGAGCACGACAAGGGCAAGACCCACAGTTCGGGCAAGCTGCTGTTCTCCGCACGCATCATTCCCTACCGCGGCTCGTGGCTGGACTTCGAGTTCGACCCGAAGGACGTGCTGTACTTCCGTGTCGACCGCCGTCGCAAGATGCCGGTCACCATCCTGCTCAAGGCCATCGGCCTGAACCCGGAATCGATCTTGGCGAACTTCTTCGTCAACGACAACTTCCGCCTGATGGACAGCGGCGCGCAGATGGAGTTCGTGCCCGAACGCCTGCGCGGTGAAGTCGCCCGCTTCGACCTGACCGACAAGTCCGGCAAAGTGATCGTGGCCAAGGACAAGCGCGTCACGGCCCGCCACACGCGTGACCTGGAGCAGTCCGGCACCACGCACATCAGCGTGCCCGAAGACTTCCTGGTCGGCCGCGTGGTCGCCCGCAACATCGTCGACGCCGACACCGGCGAAATCCTGGCCAAGGCCAACGACGAGCTGACCGAAGCGCTGCTGAAGAAGCTGCGCCAGGCCGGCGTGCAGGACCTGCCCGCCATCTACACCAACGAGCTGGACCAGGGCGCCTACATCAGCCAGACGCTGCGCTCGGACGAAACGGCCGACGAGTTCGCTGCCCGTGTCGCCATCTACCGCATGATGCGCCCCGGCGAGCCGCCGACGGAAGACGCCGTGCAGGCCCTGTTCCAGCGCCTGTTCTACAACCCGGACACCTACGACCTGTCGCGCGTGGGCCGCATGAAGTTCAACGCCAAGGTCGGCCGCGACGAAGCCACCGGCCCCATGGTGCTGACCAACGAAGACATCCTGGCCGTGGTCAAGATCCTCGTCGATCTGCGCAACGGCCGCGGCGAAGTCGATGACATCGACCACTTGGGCAACCGCCGCGTGCGTTGCGTCGGCGAGCTGGCCGAGAACCAGTACCGCGCCGGCCTTGCCCGCATCGAGAAGGCCGTGAAGGAGCGTCTGGGCCAGGCTGAGCAAGAGCCGCTGATGCCGCATGACCTGATCAACAGCAAGCCGATTTCGGCCGCGCTGAAGGAATTCTTCGGCGCCTCGCAGCTGTCGCAGTTCATGGACCAGACCAACCCGCTGGCCGAAATCACGCACAAGCGCCGTGTCTCGGCCCTGGGCCCAGGCGGTTTGACGCGCGAGCGCGCCGGCTTCGAAGTGCGCGACGTGCACGTGACCCACTACGGCCGCGTCTGCCCGATCGAGACGCCCGAAGGCCCGAACATCGGCCTGATCAACTCGCTGGCCCTGTACGCCCGCCTGAACGACTACGGCTTCATCGAGACGCCGTACCGTCGCGTGGTGGACAGCAAGGTCACGATGGACATCGACTACCTGTCGGCGATCGAAGAAGGCAAGTACGTGATTGCCCAGGCCAACGCCACGCTGGATGGCGAAGGCAAGCTGACCGGTGATCTGGTCTCGGCCCGTGAAAAGGGTGAATCCATCCTGGTCGGCGCCGAGCGCGTGCAGTACATGGACGTGTCGCCGGCGCAGATCGTCTCGGTGGCCGCCTCGCTGGTGCCGTTCCTGGAGCACGACGATGCGAACCGCGCGCTGATGGGCGCCAACATGTCGCGCCAGGCCGTGCCTGTGCTGCGCCCTGAAAAGCCGATGGTCGGCACCGGCATCGAGCGCGTGGCCGCCATCGATTCCGGCACCGTGGTCACCGCCACCCGTGGCGGTCTGGTCGACTACGTGGACGCCACCCGCATCGTGGTGCGCGTGAACGACAACGAAGCCACCGCCGGTGAAGTGGGTGTGGACATCTACAACCTGATCAAGTACCAGCGTTCCAACCAGAACACCAACATCCACCAGCGCCCCATCGTCAAGAAGGGCGATCTGCTGGCCAAGGGTGACGTGATCGCCGATGGCGCATCGACCGACCTGGGCGAGATCGCCATCGGCCAGAACATGCTGATCGCCTTCATGCCCTGGAATGGCTACAACTTCGAAGACTCGATCTTGATCTCCGAACGCGTCGTCGCCGACGACCGCTACACCTCGATCCACATCGAGGAGCTGGTGGTCATGGCCCGCGACACCAAGCTGGGTGCCGAGGAAATCACGCGCGACATCCCGAACCTGGCCGAGCAGCAGCTCAACCGCCTGGACGAGTCCGGCATCATCTACGTGGGCGCCGAAGTCATGCCCGGCGACACGCTGGTCGGCAAGGTCACGCCCAAGGGCGAGACCACGCTGACGCCTGAAGAAAAGCTGCTGCGCGCCATCTTCGGCGAGAAGGCTTCCGACGTGAAGGACACCTCGCTGCGCGTGGACCAGGGCTCGCAAGGCACGGTCATCGACGTGCAGGTGTTCACACGTGAAGGCATCACGCGCGACAAGCGCGCCCAGCAGATCATCGACGACGAGCTCAAGCGCTTCCGCCTGGACCTGAACGACCAGCTGCGCATCGTCGAGGCCGACGCGTTCGACCGGATCGAGAAGCTGTTGACCGGCAAGGTCGCCAACGGTGGTCCGCAGAAGCTGGCCAAGGGCACCAAGCTGGACAAGGCCTACCTGTCCTCGGTCGAGCGGTTCCACTGGTTCGACATCCGCCCGGCCGAAGACGACGTCGCGGCCCAGCTCGAATCGATCAAGAACTCGCTGGAGCAGACCCGCCACAGCTTCGACCTGGCATTCGAAGAGAAGCGCAAGAAGCTCACGCAGGGCGACGAGCTGCCCGCAGGCGTGCTGAAGATGGTCAAGGTCTACCTGGCCGTCAAGCGCCGCCTGCAGCCCGGCGACAAGATGGCCGGCCGCCACGGCAACAAGGGTGTGGTGTCCAAGATCGTTCCGGTCGAAGACATGCCCTACATGGCCGACGGCACGCCATGCGACATCTGCCTGAACCCGCTGGGCGTGCCTTCGCGCATGAACGTGGGCCAGGTGCTGGAAGTGCATCTGGGCTGGGCTGCCAAGGGCATCGGCCACCGCATCGGCGACATGCTGCAAGCCGAGGCCAAGGTGGCCGAGCTGCGCAAGTTCATGGACGAGCTGTACAACAAGTCCGGCCGCAAGGAAGACCTGGCGCTGCTGAGCGATACCGAAGTGCTGGAGATGGCAAGCAACCTGTCGCACGGCGTGCCGTTCGCGACGCCGGTGTTCGATGGCGCCTCGGAAGAAGACATTCGCGCCATGCTGAAGCTGGGCTATCCGGAAGAGATCGCCAAGATCAAGGGCCTGACCGAGACCCGCACGCAGGCCCATCTGTTCGACGGCCGCTCGGGCGAACCGTTCGAGCGCCCGACGACCATCGGCTACATGCACTTCCTGAAGTTGCACCACCTGGTGGACGACAAGATGCATGCCCGTTCGACCGGCCCGTACTCGCTGGTCACGCAGCAACCGCTGGGCGGCAAGGCCCAGTTCGGTGGCCAGCGCTTCGGTGAAATGGAAGTGTGGGCGCTGGAAGCTTATGGCGCCGCCTACACCCTGCAGGAAATGCTGACCGTGAAGTCCGACGACGTGGTCGGCCGTACCAAGGTGTACGAGTCCATCGTCAAGGGCGAACACGCCATCGAGGCCGGCATGCCGGAATCGTTCAACGTGCTGGTCAAGGAAATCCGCTCGCTCGGCCTGGACATCGAGCTGGAACGCAGCTAATCAGGCAAGGACAAGGAAAACGCTATGAAGTCATTACTCGACCTGTTCAAGCAATTCACGCCGGACCAGCATTTCGATGCGATCCGGATCGGCATGGCCTCGCCGGAGAAGATCCGCTCGTGGTCGTTCGGTGAAGTCAAGAAGCCTGAGACCATCAACTACCGCACGTTCAAACCCGAACGTGACGGCCTGTTCTGCGCCAAGATCTTCGGCCCCATCAAGGACTACGAGTGCCTGTGCGGCAAGTACAAGCGCCTGAAGCACCGTGGCGTGATCTGCGAGAAGTGCGGCGTTGAAGTCACGCAGACCAAGGTGCGCCGCGAGCGCATGGGCCACATCGACCTGGCCGCGCCCTGCGCGCACATCTGGTTCCTGAAGTCGCTGCCATCGCGTCTGGGCCTGGTGCTGGACATGACGCTGCGCGATATCGAACGCGTGCTGTATTTCGAGGCGTACGTCGTGACCGATCCCGGCATGACCCCGCTGAAGAAGTTCTCGATCATGACCGAGGACGACTTCGACGCGAAGCGCAAGGAATTCGGCGACGAGTTCACCGCTAAGATGGGCGCCGAGGGCATCAGGGACCTGCTGGAATCCATCGAGATCGAGGCTTCGATCGAGCGCCTGCGCGGCGATCTGACCGGCTCGGAAGTCAAGATCAAGAAGAACGCCAAGCGCCTGAAGCTCCTGGAAGCGTTCAAGAAGTCCGGCATCAAGCCCCAGTGGATGGTGCTGGAGGTGCTGCCCGTGCTGCCGCCGGACCTGCGTCCGCTGGTGCCGCTGGATGGCGGCCGCTTCGCCACGTCCGACCTGAACGACCTGTATCGCCGCGTCATCAACCGCAACAGCCGTCTGCGCCGTCTGCTGGAACTGAAGGCGCCCGAGATCATTGCGCGCAATGAGAAGCGCATGCTGCAGGAAGCCGTGGACAGCTTGCTGGACAACGGCCGCCGCGGCAAGGCCATGACCGGCGCGAACAAGCGCGCGCTGAAGTCGTTGGCCGACATGATCAAGGGCAAGAGCGGGCGTTTCCGCCAGAACTTGCTGGGCAAGCGCGTCGACTACTCGGGCCGTTCGGTCATCGTGGTGGGCCCCACGCTCAAGCTGCACCAGTGCGGCCTGCCCAAGCTGATGGCGCTCGAGCTGTTCAAGCCCTTCATCTTCTCGCGCCTGGAAGCCATGGGCATCGCGACCACGATCAAGGCCGCGAAGAAGGAAGTCGAATCCGGCACGCCGGTGGTCTGGGACATCCTGGAAGAGGTCATCAAGGAGCACCCGGTTCTGCTGAACCGCGCGCCCACGCTGCACCGCCTGGGCATCCAGGCCTTCGAGCCGATCCTGATCGAAGGCAAGGCCATCCAGCTGCACCCGCTCGTCTGCTCGGCCTTCAACGCCGACTTCGACGGTGACCAGATGGCCGTGCACGTGCCGCTGTCGGTGGAAGCGCAGATGGAAGCCCGCACGCTGATGCTGGCCTCCAACAACATCCTGTTCCCTGCCTCCGGCGAGCCGTCCATCGTGCCGTCGCAGGACGTGGTGCTGGGTCTGTACTACACGACGCGCGAGCGCATCAACGCCAAGGGCGAGGGCCTGCTGTTCTCCGACACCGGCGAGGTGCGCCGTGCGTTCGACGCGGGCGAGCTCGACCTGAACGCCAAGATCAACGTGCGCCTGACCGAGTACGACAAGGACAAAGTCACCGGCGAGTTCACGCCGTCCACCAAGCTGTGGGAAACCACCGGTGGCCGTGCGCTGCTGTCCGAGATCCTGCCCAAGGGCCTTCCCTTCTCCAACCTGAACAAGGCGCTGAAGAAGAAGGAAATCTCCAAGCTGATCAACGTCAGCTTCCGCAAGTGCGGCCTGAAGGAGACCGTGGTCTTCGCCGACAAGCTGCTGCAGGCCGGATTCCGTCTGGCCACCAAGGCCGGCATCTCGATCTGCATCGACGACATGCTGGTGCCCAAGGAGAAGGCCGGCATCATCACGCGCGCCCAGAAGGAAGTGAAGGAGATCGAGCAGCAATACGTCTCCGGCCTCGTGACCTCCGGCGAGCGCTACAACAAGGTGGTGGACATCTGGGGCAAGTCGGGCGACGAAGTGTCCAAGGTGATGATGGCCCAGCTGTCCAAGCAGAAGGTCATGGACCGCCACGACAAGGAAGTGGACCAGGAGTCCTTCAACTCCATCTACATGATGGCCGACTCGGGCGCGCGCGGTTCCGCCGCGCAGATCCGCCAGGTGGCCGGTATGCGGGGCCTGATGGCCAAGCCCGATGGCTCCATCATCGAGACGCCCATCACGGCGAATTTCCGTGAAGGCCTGAACGTGCTGGAGTACTTCATCTCCACCCACGGTGCGCGAAAGGGTCTGGCCGACACGGCGCTGAAGACGGCCAACTCCGGCTATCTGACGCGTCGTCTGGTCGACGTGACGCAAGATCTGGTGGTGACCGAGTTCGACTGCGAGACGCACGAAGGCACGGTCATGCGCGCCATCGTCGAAGGCGGTGAAGTCATCGAATCGCTGCGCGACCGCATCCTGGGCCGCACCACGGCCGACGATGTGCTGCACCCCGAGAACCGCTCGGTGCTGCTGCCCGCTGGCGAGATGCTGGAAGAAGACACCATCGACGAACTCGAGGCCGTGGGCGTCGATGAAGTCAAGGTGCGCACGGCGCTGACCTGCTCCACGCGCTTCGGCATCTGCGCCAAGTGCTATGGCCGTGACCTGGGCCGTGGCGGCCTGATCAACAACGGCGAAGCCGTCGGTGTGATCGCCGCCCAGTCCATCGGCGAGCCCGGCACGCAGCTGACGATGCGCACGTTCCACATCGGTGGTGCGGCGTCGCGTGCGGCGGTCGCCTCCAGCGTGGAAGCCAAGTCCAGCGGCACGATCGGCTTCAACGCCACCATGCGCTATGTGACCAACAGCAAGGGCGAACTGGTGGTGATCGCGCGTTCCGGCGAGATCGTCATCACCGAGCATGGCCGTGAGCGCGAGCGCCACAAGGTGCCCTACGGTGCGACCCTGGCCGTCAAGGCCGACCTGTCCATCAAGGCCGGTGCCGTGCTGGCCAACTGGGACCCGCTGACGCGCCCCATCATCACCGAGTTCGCGGGCCGTTCGAAGTTCGAGAACGTGGAGGAAGGCCTCACGGTCGCCCGCCAGGTCGACGAGGTGACCGGCTTGTCCACGCTGGTGGTCATCGATCCGAAGCGCCGTGGCGCGGCCAAGGTCGTGCGTCCGCAGATCAAGCTGGTCGATCCCTCGGGCAACGAGGTCAAGATCCCCGGCACCGACCACTCGGTGACGATCGGCTTCCCGATCGGCTCGCTGATCCAGGTGCGCGACGGTGAAGAAGTCGGCCCCGGCGAAGTGCTGGCGCGTATTCCGGTCGAAGGCCAGAAGACCCGCGACATCACTGGCGGTCTGCCGCGCGTGGCCGAGCTGTTCGAAGCGCGTACGCCCAAGGACAAGGGCTCGCTGGCCGAGATGACCGGTACCGTGTCCTTCGGCAAGGAGACCAAGGGCAAGGTGCGCCTGCAGATCACCGATCCGGAAGGCAAGGTCTGGGAAGATCTCGTGCCCAAGGAGAAGAACATCCTGGTGCACGAAGGCCAGGTGGTGAACAAGGGCGAGTCCATCGTCGACGGCCCGGCCGATCCGCAGGACATCCTGCGCCTGTTGGGCATGGAAGAGCTGGCGCGCTACATCGTCGACGAAGTGCAGGACGTCTACCGCCTGCAGGGCGTGAAGATCAACGACAAGCACATCGAAGTGATCGTGCGCCAGATGCTGCGCCGTGTCGTGGTCGACAACCCGGGCGAGTCCGGCTACATCGGCGGTGAACAGGTCGAGCGCTCCGAGATCCTGAACACCAACGAGGCCCTGCAGTCCGCTGGCAAGATCCCGGCGGCCTTCAGCAACGTGCTGCTGGGCATCACCAAGGCCTCGCTGTCGACCGACTCGTTCATCTCGGCTGCATCGTTCCAGGAGACGACGCGCGTGCTGACCGAAGCGGCCATCATGGGCAAGCGCGACGAGCTGCGTGGCCTGAAGGAGAACGTCATCGTCGGCCGCCTGATCCCCGCAGGTACCGGCATGGCCTACCACCTGGCACGCAAGGCCAAGGACCTGATGGACGACGCCGAGCGCCGTGCCATCGCCGATGCCGAAGCCGCCGAGCTGGCCGGCCAGGGCGTGACGGCCGAGTCCGACGCCCTCGACACGCCGGCGCACGACTGATCTCGATCGGTCTGGTGGCCAGCGCTGCTGGCCCGCACCCCAGGTTCCTATGATGGGCACCTGGGGTGTTTTTGTTTTGGGGACGACTTTGAGGGTTGGAACGTGAGCGACAACTGGCTGTGGGCGATGGCGCTGGAGTGGGGCATCGCTGCCGTGCTGCTGTTCTGGGCCGTTGGCGCCTACAACCGGCTGGTGCGCCTGCGCTCCAAGGTCACCAGCATCTTCGCGACGCTGGTGTCGCAGTTCGAACGCTACGGCCAGTGGGTGCAAACCCACGCTCCGTTGCCTCCAGAGGCCGACGCCGCGCCGCGGCCGGCCGGCGATCCCTGGACCAACCTGCGCGCCGCCGCAGCACAATTCACCGCGTCGCTGAACGCGGCCCGTGGCAAGTCGACCGACATTGCGGCCATGGCCGCCCTGGTGGCTGCGCGCACGGTGCTGCTCATGGCCTGGCAGCATATCGACGATGCCACCCTGGAACAGGCGCGCAGCGGCGAACCGGTGCCGACGCTGCGGGCCGAATGGGAGGCGGTCACGGCCCAGACGCAGAGCGCGGACAAAGCCTTTGCGACGGCGGTGACGGTCTACAACCGCGCGGTACGGCAATTCCCCGCCGTGCTGCTGGCCTGGATTTTCGGCTTTCGCCCCGCGCGCACGCTGTAGCGTTGCGGCCGTGCGCCGATGCCCCTTGTGTGCACGGGCGGCGCAGCGCCTCGCCGATACTGTCGCCCCCCGATCCGGGGCGTTCACGACCACCCACCTGGAGACCGCCAATGCGACGGACCGTCGCCCTGCAGGGGCACACCCGGATGAACCTCGACCGATGACGCAGCCCGCCGTTTCAACCCCGTTGTGGCGCCAGCTGCAGGCTGCCGCCGGCGTGCTGCAGGCCGTGCGGGCCGGCCAGTCCACCACCACCGCGCTGGCCGCCGTGCCTGCGGGGCTGCGGCCGGCGGCGCAGGCGCTGGTGTTCCAGGGCCTGCGCCAACTTGGCCGGGCTGTGGCCTTGCGCGCGCAGCTGGCCAAGCGCCCACCCGCGCCCGAGCTCGACGCGCTGCTGTGCCTGGCGCTGGCATTGGCTTGGGACCCTGCGCAGTCGCCCTACGAACCGTTCACGCTGGTCAACCAGGTGGTGGAGGCCGCCAACCGGGGCCGGGCGAAAGCCGGGGCCGGCTTCGTCAACGCCTGCCTGCGCCGTTTCCTGCGCGAGCGCGACGCGCTGGTCGCCGCGACCGACGACGACCCGGTCGCGCGCTGGAACCATCCGGCCTGGTGGATCGCCCGCCTGCGCCGCGACTGGCCGCAGGACTGGCAGGCCATCCTCGCCGCCAACAACAGTGCGCCCCCGTTGACGCTGCGCGTGAACCAGCGGCGCACCACGGTGGCCGCCGTGCTGCAGCGCCTGCACGACGAGGGCATCGAAGCGCGCCCCATCGGCCTGGCCGGCGTGCTGCTGCCGCGCGCGCGGCCTGTGCATGCGTTGCCGGGTTTTGATGCGGGCGACATGTCGGTGCAGGACGCCGCAGCTCAGATCGCCGGGCCGCTGCTGCTCGATGGTCTGCCCGTGCCTGCCGGCCGCCCCCTGCGCCTGCTGGACGCCTGTGCTGCGCCGGGCGGCAAGACCGCGCACCTGCTGGAGCTGGTCGATGCCGAGCTGACGGCACTGGACGTCGACCCTGCGCGCTGCGAGCGCATCCACCAGAACCTGGCGCGCCTGGGGCTGGCGGCCCGCGTCATCGCGGCCGATGCGGCCGAGCCTGCCGCCTGGTGGGATGGCCAGGCGTTCGATGCCATTTTGCTGGACGCGCCTTGCAGCGCCTCGGGCATCGTGCGGCGTCACCCGGATGTGCGCTGGCTGCGCCGCGAGAGCGACATCGACACGCTGGCCCGGCTGCAGATGCGCCTGCTGGACACCTTGTGGCCGTTGCTGGCGCCCGGCGGCAGGCTGGTGTTGTGTACCTGTTCGGTGTTCCGTGCCGAGGGCGAACACCACATCGAAACGTTTGTTGCACGCCACACCGATGCCCGATTGCTGCCTTCGCCAGGCCATTTAATCCCCCGAAACGGGATGCCCGACGCGGGCGTCCCGGACAATCCTTCGGGTGACAACGACGGTTTTTTCTACGCTGTGCTGGCCAAGAGTCTGGCTTAGCCTGCTGCTTGCGTGGGCCCTGGCCTGCGGTGCCCTGGGCGTCGCGCAGGCGCAGCAACCGGCCACCAGCGTCGCTGACGTCACCGAACTGCAGGTCGAGCGCGTCGAAGGCGAACTGTTGCTCAGCGCGCATGTGAAGTTCGAGCTCTCCGGTCTGGTCGAGGATGCGCTGCTCAAGGGCGTGCCCCTGTTCTTCGTCGCCGAGGTCGAAGTGGTGCGCGAACGCTGGTACTGGACAGACCAGAAAGTCGCCACCGAGATGCGCCATATGCGCCTGGCCTACCAACCGCTGACGCGGCGCTGGCGCCTGAATGTGGGGCCGCGGCCCCTGGGCAGCGTCGGCGTCGGCGTCACGCTGGCGCAGACCTTCGATTCGCTGGCCGAGGCACTCGCCGGCGTGCAGCGCATCTCGCGCTGGCGCATCGCCCATGCGTCCGAGTTCGACGGCGACAGCGCCTACCTGCTGCGATTCCGTTTCGCGCTGGACGTCTCGCAGTTGCCCCGGCCGCTGCAGATTGGCGCGGTCGGCCAGGCCGAGTGGAGCGTCTCGGCCAGCCGCACCGTGCGTGTCGGTGCCGAAGGCCTCAAGTGAGCGACGCGCCGGGCCGCCCCAAACAAGCTCGCTTCCGCCCGGCGGGACAGGCCGCAGGCCGAAGGGTGCGCCAGTGAGCGACGACGCCCCCGACGTGCTGGTGGTCGGCAGCCCGCACCTTGAGCGTTCGCGCGCGCTGCGCTGGGCCGTGGGTGTGGGCACGGCGCTGATCGGGCTCATCGGTCTCGTTCTGCTGCTGCTGCTGACGCAGGCCACCAAGAACCGTGACCTGTACGAGCGCAACTACGCGATGCTGTTCGCCATCAACGTGGTGGTGGCCGCCCTGCTGTTCGCTGTCATCGCCTGGGTGGTCGTGCGGCTGCTGGTGCGCCTGCGACGCGGCCAGTTCGGCAGCCGGCTGCTGGTCAAGCTAGCCGCCATCTTCGCGCTGGTCGGCGTGGTGCCGGGTGTGCTGATCTACGTCGTCTCCTACCAGTTCGTGTCGCGTTCGATCGAAAGCTGGTTCGACGTCAAGGTGGAAGGCGCGCTCGACGCCGGCGTGAACCTGGGCCGCACCACGCTGGAAGTGTTGGCCAACGACCTGGGCAACAAGACACGCGCCGCCAGCGGGCAGCTGGCCGATGTGCCCGACGCAGCCGTCGGCCTGCACCTGGAGCGTATCCGCGAGCAATTGGCCGCGACCGATGTCGTGCTGTGGAGCGCCTCGGGCCAGCTGATTGCCAGCGCCGGCCAGTCCAGCCTGCAACTGGCGCCCGAACGCGTGACGGCGCAGCAGCTGCGCAATGCGCGCACGCAGCGCTTCGTTGCACTGGTCGAGGGGTTGGACGAGCCCGTGCCCGGCGTGGCGCAGCAAGGGCGCGTGAAGGCGCTGGCCTCGGTGCCGATCGTGAGCAGCACCGGCAGCCTGGCGGAGCCGCGCTTCCTGCAGGCCACGCAGCCGCTGCCGCAGGTGTTGGTCGACAACGCCCTGGCCGTGCAGGAGGCCAACCGCGAGTACCAGGAACGCGCGCTCGCGCGCAACGGCCTGCAGCGCATGTACATCGGCACGTTGACGCTGAGTTTGTTCCTGGCGGTGTTCGGCGCCGTGCTGCTGGCCGCGCTGCTGGGCAACCAGCTGGCGCGCCCGCTGCTGCTGCTGGCGCATGGCGTGCGCCAGGTGGCCGCGGGTGACCTGACGCCCAAGGCCATCCTGCAGTCGCGTGACGAGCTCGCTGGCCTGACGCGCGCCTTCGCCGACATGACCCAGCAGCTGGCCGATGCCCGCTTCACGGTGGACCGCAGCATGCAGCAGGTCGACAGCGCGCGCGCCAACCTGCAGACCATCCTGGACAACCTGACCTCTGGCGTCATGGTGCTGGATGCGCAGGGCGGCATCGTCTCGGCCAACCCCGGTGCCACGCGCATCCTGCGTGCGCCGCTGGCCGCGTTCGAGGGCCGCCCGCTGGTCGAGGTCACCGGGCTCGAAAGCTTTGCCCAGAGCGTGCAGGCGCAGTTCGACCGCTTCGGCGAAGAGCGCGACCACCACGGGCTGGACCACTGGCAGCAGTCGTTCGAGCTCGACGCCACGCAGTCACCGTTCTCGCAGACCGCCATCATGCTGCTGGCGCGCGGGGCGTTGCTGCCCGATGGCACGCACCTGCTGGTGTTCGACGACATCTCCGAGGTTGTCTCGGCCCAGCGCGCGCAGGCCTGGGGCGAGGTCGCGCGCCGGCTGGCGCACGAGATCAAGAACCCGCTGACGCCGATCCAGCTGTCCGCCGAGCGCATGGAGATGAAGCTGGCGTCCAAGCTCGGCGACACCGAGCGTGCGTTGCTGACGAAGTCGGTTCGCACCATCGTCGAACAGGTCGATGCGATGAAGCGTCTGGTCAATGAATTCCGCGACTACGCGCGGCTGCCAGCCGCCGACCTCAAGCCGCTGGACTTGAACGCGCTGGCGCAGAACGTGGTGCAGCTCTATCCGGATGAGAACGCCGTGGTGCGCGTGGACCTGGACCTCGATGCGCGGTGTCCATCCGTGCTGGGTGACGCCGAGCAGTTGCGCCAGGTCATCCACAATTTGTTGCAAAACGCCCAGGACGCGACCGTCGCCGCCCACCGTGCCGACGCCGGGCAGAGCGTGCTGCTGCGCACGCAGTGGAACGAAGTCACGCGCCGCGTGCGGTTGGTCGTGCAGGACCAAGGCAACGGGTTCCCCGAGAACATCCTCAAGCGCGCCTTCGAGCCCTACGTCACCACCAAGCCGCGCGGCACGGGCCTGGGTCTGGCGGTGGTGAAGAAGATCGCCGACGAGCATGGCGCGCGCATCGACATCTCGAACCGCGTGCTCGATGGCGTCGTTTCCGGCGCGCAAGTGTCGTTATCATTCGCCGTCAACGGCAGGCCATAGGGGCTGCGCCTCCTTACGGGCTACTGCGCTCTCTTCAACATGGCAAACATACTCGTGGTGGACGACGAGTTGGGCATCCGGGACTTGCTCTCGGAGATCCTCAACGACGAAGGCCACACCATCGAACTGGCGGAAAACGCCGCTCAGGCACGCGCAGCGCGCGGCCGCGCCGCACCCGATCTTGTGCTGCTCGATATCTGGATGCCCGACACCGATGGCGTCTCGTTGCTCAAGGAGTGGGCGGCCAACGGCGCACTGACGATGCCGGTCATCATGATGAGCGGCCACGCCACCATCGACACCGCCGTCGAGGCCACCAAGATCGGCGCGCACTCGTTCCTCGAAAAGCCCATCACGCTGCAAAAGCTGCTCAAGGCCGTCGAGCAGGCGCTCGTTCGCAACGTGGTGCGCAAGACCCTTGGCGTGGTCGCCGGCAGCGGCATGCTGGACGGCAGGCTCGAGCCGATCGAGCTGATCGGCATGCCCGGTCCTCACGCCCTGCAGACCAACGGCGTGGCCGAAGGCGAAGGCGGCCCTCAGGCGCGGCAGAGCTTCGAGCTCGACAAGCCGCTGCGAGAGGCGCGCGATGGTTTTGAGAAGGCGTACTTCGAATTCCATCTCGCGCAGGAAGGCGGCTCCATGACCCGCGTGGCGGAGAAGACCGGCCTGGAACGTACGCACCTGTACCGCAAGCTGAAGCAACTCGGCGTCGACCTCGCGCGCGGCAAACGCAGCGCGGCGTAAGGGTTGCAGGCCCGCGTCTGTCCTTGGGGTGGAAAAAAGTAGGCCCCTGATCCTGGTATATAATCGGGGGCTTCCGGCCCGGTAGCTCAGTTGGTAGAGCAGCGGATTGAAAATCCGCGTGTCGTTGGTTCGATTCCGACCCAGGCCACCAGACAAAAAGATGCCCCAGCGCCTTCAAGGCGCTGGGGCATTTTCATTTCTGAGGCCTGCCCCACCAGCCGACTTGGCGCCGATCTGCACGCGCCACGGGTCGTCCTCCAGCCCTTGCTTGTCCTTCACCCCGTCCGGGCAATCGTTAGCGCAGACGGGCTTTGCCGCGCCCGCTGGTGACGATCGGCTTGCGCGCCGTCGATCTCGGCCGGCCTGCCCGCCCGCTATCTCGCGCGTTTCGCCACAGGCGACTTCGACGGCAGAAGTCAGGCGTCCACGCGAATCGCACCCTCGTCCACGAATCGCTGGTAGTCCGTCAACGGCAATGCCGTGCTGCCACGCGTTCCCTTGCCGGAGGCGTCCTCGTCCCAACTCAGGGTGGCGTCGAGTTCCGTGGTCTCGACCTCGATCGGACCCTTGCGAATGCGCAACGACGCACCATCGCCTTCGCGATACTCCACCGTTCCGACCACTACTGCTGCCTGTGCCATGGTTGACTCCTTGCTCTCTCGAACTGAAATGGTGCACGTCCCCAGTGGGAATGCCCAGGGGCCATCACGCGCTTGTGCTGTCGTCCTCTGCCTACAGCGGCGTGCGGCGCGCAACGCTTGCGGTAAACGCAGCGCACTGGCACCGTCCGGAGCGGCGCGTGGTGGCGGCGGTTGCGGCGCAACAACCATGCCAGTGATGTATCGAGCTGTGTCGTCGGTCGGCCGTGTGGCCGGCTTGCCGGCGGCCTGCTGCAACCCACGTTCCCTCATCTGATCACTTGATGCCCACCTGATGCTGTTTGCTCTTGCCTGCGGCGCGACCATCGTGCTGTCCAGCTTTCTGCTGTTCCTGGTGCAGCCCATCCTGGCCAAGCAGATCTTGCCGTGGTTCGGCGGCACGTCGGCCGTGTGGACGGTCTGCATGGTCTTCTTCCAGTGCGCGCTGCTGGCAGGTTACGTCTATGCGCACTGGCTGCAGGCGCGCACCCCACGTACGCAGCGGTGGCTGCACCTGGCACTGCTGGCCGCCGCGTTGCTGACGCTGCCGATCGTGCCGGATGCCACGTGGAAGCCCGCTGGCGATGCCGATGCCGCGCTCACCATCCTCGGCCTGCTGGTTGCCACCGTGGGCCTGCCCTATGTCTCGCTGGCGACCACCTCACCGCTGCTGCAACGCTGGTTGAGCCGCACGCTGGCGGGCGATGCGCAACGCCAGGTCTACCGCCTGTTCGCATGGTCCAACGCCGGCTCGCTGGCGGCACTGCTGGCCTACCCGTTCCTGGTCGAGCCCTGGTTCGACAGCCTCACGCAGTCGCGCGCCTGGAGCGTGGCGTACGCCGTCTTCGCGCTGGCCTGCGGCTGGGTCACCTGGCGCGCCACGGCAGCCGGTGTGCAGCCACTCACGACAGCCACCGTGCTTGACGACACCGCGCCCGCGCCCGGCCTGCGGGCGTACGCGCTGTGGACGGTGCTGGCCATGCTGCCCTCGGCTTTCCTGCTGGCGGTGACGACGCATATGACGCAGAACATCGCCTCCATCCCGTTCCTCTGGATCGTGCCGCTGGCGCTGTACCTGGTGTCTTTCATGCTGGTGTTCGAAGGGCAGGGCGGGCGCGGCTGGTACGCCGGCCCGTTGGCGCGCCGGCTGTGGCTGCTGCCCACCTTGGGCGTGCTGGTGGCGATGGCCTGGGCGCTCTCGGCCAGCGGTGGCGTGCTGCACATCCGCTACGCGCTGCCGCTGTTCGCCAGCGGTCTGCTGCTGGTCTGCGTCATGTGCCATGGTGAATTGGCCGCGATGCGGCCGGCGCCGCAGCACCTGACGCGCTTTTACATGTGTCTGTCAGCGGGCGGCGCCATCGGTGGCCTGGGCGTGGGCCTGGTCGCGCCGCAGGTGTTCGACGGCTATTGGGAACTGCCCGGCCTCATGCTGGCGGTGGCGCTGGTCAGCATCGGCGCGGGCTGGCGCAGCGGGCCGCGCTGGCAGTGGCGTGCCGTGCCGGTCTCGGCGGCGCTGGTGGCGGTGGGTGGCGTGGGCTGGTATGGATTGGAATACGCCAAGGCACAGCACAGCGGCAATGTCGTCGCCTCACGCAACTTCTACGGCATGCTGCGCGTGACGCAGGTCGGCAGCGGCGAACACGCTATGCGCCGGCTGCTGCACGGCACCATCATGCACGGCGAGCAGTTCACCGACGACAAGCTGCGCGGCCGCCCCACCAGTTACTACGGCGAGGGCAGCGGCATCGGTCGGCTGCTGCGCCATGCCGCCACGCAGGGGCCGGCGCGCGTCGGCTCGGTCGGGCTGGGCACCGGCACGCTGCTGACCTACGCGCGGCCGGGCGACCAGTACGTGGTGTATGAGCTCGACGCCCAGGTGGTGGAGACCGCGCGCCGCTGGTTCCGCTTCATGGCCGATGCGCCCGTCGTGCCCGAGATGCGCCTGGGCGACGCCCGCTTGTCGATGGAGCGCGAACTCGCCGCCGGCCAGCCGGGCCGCTACGACGTCATCGCGGTCGACGCCTTCAGCAGCGATGCGATCCCCGTGCACCTGCTCACGCGCGAGGCGCTGGCCGTGTACTTGGCCCACCTGGCGCCGGGCGGCGTCGTGGCCTTCCACGTCTCCAACCGCTATCTGGACCTGCCGCCCGTGGTGGCGCAGCTGGCGGCCGCGCATGGCGTGTCGGCCTGGCAGATCGAGGACTACCCGACCGAAGACCACCTGAGCTACACCGACTGGGTGCTCGTCGGCCGCGACATCCCCGAAGCGCTGAAGGACACCGGCCGGCTGCTGACGCCCAAGGCCGGCACGCCGCTGTGGACGGACACCACCAACAACCTGTTCAAGGCGTTGCGGTTTTGAGTGACGCATATTGGTGGGCGCACGCAGCTGAGCGCGCTACTTGAGCACGGTCCCGGGGGCCACCCCGCGCAACCAGCGCCAGCGCTTCTCGGTGATTGCACAGAGGCGCCATCGCAGTCTGTGTCTGGCACACGCCGCCGAAGTGCTCGAAGGCCCGCTCGTGTGCCGACAGCAGGTTGTCATTCGCTCGTTCAGGTAACCCTCGGCATAGCCGTGCCGGCTGTAGCCCACCCTCATCACGATACGTTCACCTGGGTCGGCGGGCCAGCGAGCCACATCTTGACGTGGCCCCACTCGAAATGGCCCCAGTCGACCCGGGCCTGTTCGCCCGGCGCCGTCTCAAAGCACAACCGCGTGACCGCGGCCACTGAGGCGTTCAAGCGTAGCGGCCACACGGCCACCTTCGCGACCTCATAGCGCCCGTGAATCCGCACTGAGTGCGCAGTTCCCGGTACAGCACCCGACCCGACATCCGACCTGCGGCGCCCGGCTCCGCACCCAGTCCACGGGTCAAGCAGCATGGAGCGCGCTACCTTGCTGTACGGCTTGCACGTCTCACGCCGCGGCAGGTCCTCACCGTCTTGCGACTCATGCCCATCTACCGCGAGATCGACGAGAGGCTATGGCCTGCCGCGCCTCGCTCCCGGATCGCCGCCCTTGCTCTTGGCCAACCACAGGTACCCCCCATGCCCCGTTCTTGAACGGCGCGGCAGTGGCCAGCGCCACGATTGCTTGATCTTCCCTTTCCATCTCTCGCTGCTTTGCGATGTCGGTGGGTGGGGAGATCTCAGAGGACACAACTGGGGGTTACGGGACTGCCATAGACATCTCCCGATACGCCGGCCGCCAGCGCGTCTGCGCACGGACGCATGCCGCACGCGTTGCTGCAGCGTGTGGCGCTCGAGCTGGGGAGCTCTGTCGAACGGCTGGACCGGCCCGTTGCGATGCTGGCAGGGGACGCCCGTTGGTGTGTCCAAGATCGATCCCAACCACGGCCGAGACGACCGGCCACCAGATCCGCATGTGCTCATGAACGGTGTTGGCTGAAGTTTGGCGGATCGTGTGCTAATCACATGGTTTCACAACCAATATCGCGCGCGATTCGATAGAGTTTCAATAGAAATCGGCAAATTATTAATGCATTGTTTCGAATGTAATCTGAATATTAACTGCTCAAAAATGTGAGGCAGTTCTCAATTCAACGCTACTTCTTCATTTCGTGTCGATCGACACAATGCTTGTTGCCCTAGACTCTGCTGCGTCGGAGATCAGTTCTGAATTGATCACGGCTACAGGGACAAGTAGAGGATTACATTTTCGGAGCATTGACCGTATGTCAGTGCTCGGAATAAATTTGCGGACGCAGGATTTTTATATTCCTTGAAGGCAATTTATGGAGATAGAGGACGACTCGCTGACGGAGGTTGTCGATTATCTGACGCTAGATGATCGGACGATCGAACGCTATCTATCTTTAGATAGCTTGGTCAATCAATATGACGCGGAAGGGCAGGGACCCTTGAAAAGGGGTGAGGACCCTTTCAGGTGGTCATTTGTTGAAGCAGAGGCGCGAGCGTTACTTGAACTCACGCCTGATTTGCGCGTTGCCGTGTGGCTATTGCGGGCGCTGATCGTCCAAAAAGGACTGGTCGGCCTCGAGGAAGGGTTGGGCACGATCTCGACGCTCCTGAAAAAGCCGGCGGCAACTATTTTTCCCCGTTCGGAAGATGGGGAGCATGTCAGGGACGCGCACGTCGTTCCGTTGGGGTGGCTGGGAGGCCAAGCATTCTTGGGGGCGCTGAGCATCACTAAGGCTCATCCTGAAGCGAACCTGCGTTTGTCTGACGCCCTTGTTTCATCAACTGCTGCTGATGTTCTATCAACGCAGCAGCGCGAAGACGCAGCGCGGCGGCTTCGGGCTGCGCGGGCTGAGCTCATTGAAATCAGGGAATGCATCATCAATGACGGCGGCTCCTGGGAGCGCGATCCCATCATCGCCACCGAGTTCATTTCCAGTCTGCTGCCTGTGCTTGTTAAGGGGGCAAAGGCGCCGCATGACCATGGTCAGAAGTCTGCCGCGCGGGATAAGACAGTGGTTGTTGAAACAACGACTGGCAATGAACCTTTGGTTCAGGTTGAAAGCCGGGCGGATGTCAAAAGGGTTGTTGTTCTGCTGCTGGACTACTACAAGAAAAACGAGCCTGCGCATCCAGCATCTATTTTGCTTGATCGTTTGCAGAGAACGATTGATGCTTCATTCGAAGAAATACTGGGCGAGCTGTTTGCGGATGCATCCTCGCTGGTTGATCGAATACGAAATCCTGCCCGATGATCTGAGGCAGTTTTAGCATGGCCTGAAAGGAGAAACTATGGTACGGCAAAGTGATGGGCAGAAATTCATCGGAGAGAGTCGCGCTCCGCGTGTCCAGATTGAATACGACGTCGAAGTTTATGGCTCTCAAAAGAAGGTCGAGTTGCCATTCGTCGTAGGGGTAATGGCAGATATCTCTGGCGACAACGGGGATGCACGCCCGGTAATGGAAGAGCGGAAGTTCTCTGTCTTTGACGTTGAGAACTTTGATGAGCGCATGGCGCAGATTCAGCCGACCTTGCACTTGCAAGTTGAGAATACCTTGAGCCCGGACAATACGTTCATTGATATCGATCTTGCCTTCGAATCCATGGAGGATTTCGAGCCGGCGCAGATCGTTAGAAAAATTCCTGAGCTCTCCGTGCTTCTGGAGGCAAGAAACCGGCTCAAGGAATTGATCATGTACATGGACGGTAAGTCGAGCGCCGAGGAAGTGGTCGAAGAACTGTTACGTTCCACCGGTGCCCAGACAATGGCTGAAGTGGAAGCTTCCACCCCGGAAGTTGCTGATGATTCAGGTGAGACTGAAACGCCGGAGGTGCAACCATGAGCGCCGCCGTCGCACAACAATCGAACGTCGATCTGCAAGCGAGCGTTACGGACGAGGCGGATGACGGTCTGCGTGGCCTGCTCCGGCAGTCGTTCAGACCGCGCACCGATGATGCTGCAACGGCGGTTGAGCGGGCTGTTCAAACCCTGTTGGGCTTTGCACGCCGCAACAAGGTGGTCATTCATGCCGACGTGGTCCAAACGGTAGACCAACTGATCGCCGAACTTGACTCGAAAATTTCTGTGCAGCTTTCCAAGGTCATGCACGACAAGAAATTTCGGGCGCTGGAAGGAGCATGGCGGGGCCTGCACCATCTTGTCTTCAATACGGACACCAGTGCTAATCTGAAGATCAAGGTGCTGAACGTTGGAAAGCAAGAACTCTACCGGAACCTTCGAAGATTCAGTGGGATCGTGTGGGACCAAAGTCCGCTGTTCAAGAAAGTGTACGAGCAGGAGTTCGGCCAGTTCGGTGGCGAGCCGTTCGGCTGTCTCGTGGGCGATTATGAGTTCGGTCACGGGCACCAAGATGTGTCCCTTCTGACCGAGTTGTCCCGCATTGCGGCAGCAGCACATGCGCCATTTATTGCTGCAGCTTCTCCAACGATGATGCAAATGGATAGTTGGTCCGAGCTGTCCAATCCACGCGAGATTTCGAAGATATTCACCGCGGTCGAGTACGCCGGTTGGCGCCGGCTGCGCGAGAGCAACGATTCTCGCTACATTTCTTTGACGATGCCGCGCTTCCTGGCCCGTTTGCCTTACGGCGCGACCATGACGCAGATTGATGAATTTGCCTTCGAAGAGCAAATCAATCCTCAAAGCGCTGACGATTTCTGCTGGGCGAACTCAGCTTATGCCATGGCAGCCAACGTGACGCGCGCATTCAAGCTGTATGGGTGGTGCACGAAGATTCGAGGCATCGAGTCTGGAGGCGCAGTGGAACTGCTGCCCAAATATTTCTTTCCTTCTGACGAAGGAGAGGTTGGACTGTACTGTCCTACCGAGATTGCGATCTCCGACCGACGTGAGCACGAATTGTCAGAGGCGGGACTGATGCCATTGGTGTATCGGAAGAACTCGGATATGGCAGCGTTCATCGGCGCAAAGACTTTGCACAAGCAGGCGATCTATGAGGATGACGACGCTACGGCAAATGCCAATCTGTCGTCGAGACTTCCGTATATCTTCGCGACCTGCCGCTTCGCCCATTATCTGAAGTGCATTGTTCGGGACAAGATTGGTTCGTTCAAATCTCGTGACGAGACGCAGCGCTGGCTCAACGACTGGATCATGAACTATGTGGATGGTGACCCCACCATCTCCAGTGAGGCCACAAAGTCACGTCGACCTCTTTCGGCTGCCGAAGTAACGGTTCATGAACTGCCGGAAAACCCTGGTTATTACCGTGCCCAATTCTTCTTGCGACCTCACTACCAGCTGGAGGGGCTCACTGTCTCTCTTCGGTTGGTGGCCAAGCTTCCTTCGGCGAAAGTCGAAGCTGCTTGAGCTGGGCACTAATGGAGGTCGGGAGAAAGATGCTTGCAAAAGCATCTGTATCTCAAAGAACTTAGTCCCTTCCCAAAAACGCATCAACTTTAATAGGAGTTAAAAATGGCTGTTGCAGAACCAAATAAAGCACTTGCAGACTATTTCTTGAAGATCGACGGTGTCGAGGGTGAGTCGCCCGATCAGCAGTATCCTGGCCTGATTCAATTGGAATCCTGGCAATGGGCGGAGGAAAACAGTGGTCGCTGGGGGTTTGGCAGCGGCGGTGGCGCAGGCAAGGTCGAAATGAAGGACTTTGAGTTTCGGATGGTGTCGAACAAGGCGTCCCCGAAGCTGTTTCTGATGTGCGCGACCGGTGAACACATCGCACAAGCTCGGTTGATCTGCCGCATGTCGGGTAAAGGTCAACAGGACTTCATGATCGTGACGTTCAGCAACTGCCTGGTTTCCTCGTTCCGCACGCTTGGCAATATCCCGATGCCGCTGGCCAATGGTCAGACGGACGCCTACGTGCTGCCGGTCGACGAAATCAAGATCAACTTTGCGCGGATCGAGGTCGAGTACCGCGAGCAGCGCAATGATGGATCGATGGGCGCGGTGATCAAGGCCGGCTACGACCTGAAGCTGAACGCAGCAGTCTGAAAGAGAGGGGCAGGCGATTGAACCACTCTGGTCATATTGCACTGTCTCCACAGAATATGCCTCAAGTCTTCGCAAAGTTGTCGGGCCAAGTCCGTGAAGAGGATTTGCCAACAAGCGTTGCAAACGACATCCTCGCATTGATCAATGCATCAATTCGAGGGAGGCAACTGCAGGAGTTGCGCGGCACTCCTGCCTTTTCTTCTGTTTTGAATTATGGGAATGCACCGTTGGCTCGCTTCGGCGCCGGCTATATCGACCTCCAGTCGCTTGCCAACGCTGTAAAGGCCACCATCCTGATGTTCGAGCCACGCGTATTCGCCAAGTCACTTGTCGTGACGGCGCTGATCGATGAAGGCCGATCCTTTAGTTTTCGCCCCCCTTCCCAGTGGCCATTGTTCTGTATCGATGGCGTATTGGTCAGGGGCGATCGGCCACTGAGACTTCGCATGCGCATCGATGTCGCCCATGGTCACGCCTGCATGGATCAATAGTCAAATGACTCAGCTATTGGACCGATACAACGAAGAGTTGCGTTTCCTCCGCGAGGAAGGTGCACTCTTCGCGCTAGAGAACCCCCAGGTCGCAGCGCGCCTGGGGTTGCGTGCCGACACGGTCACCGATCCTTTTGTGGAGCGGCTGCTGGAGGGCGTCGCCTTTCTCAGCGCAAGAGTGCATGCGCGGATGGATCGCGAGTGCGCAGAGTTTGCCGAGCAGGCACTCGCACGGGTTGGTCCGGCCTTTTGCAATGTCACGCCGTCCATGACGACGTTTTCGTTTTTCCCTGACTACACCTCACCTGAATCGCAGCGTGGAAGGACGATCCCCAAGGGCTCCATCGTTCAGAGTCGGACCGCCGGTTCACAACAAGCAGTGAAATTCGTGACGGGCCGCAAGGTGGAGTTGCTGCCACTGCGATTGGCAGAGGCCGAATGCAGCCGGGCTGTATCAGGGTTGCCGAATGCTGCGGCGTTGCATCTGGTCAAAACATCTGCGGTCGTTCGCCTCAGATTCGAGATCGAAGCCAACAGCAGCCTGGGCGATCTCGCCAAGGTCCCCATCGGTGGAAAAAGCGCAGTGGAGCCGCTCACGTTAACCCTTGGTGGCGATGCCCCGCTGGCATTCGGCCTTCACCATGCGCTTCTGGCTGACGCCGCACAGGTTCATTTGATCGCCGATGACGATCGCCAACGCCATGTCGTCACCCTGCCCGCGACGGCACTGCGCTTGCCTGCCCTGGACGAAGACCACGCACTTTTGCCCGCCGATATTGGTGGTTGCGTATTTCAGCCCATCGTGGACGGCATTTCAGTCTGATCGTGGACGGGATTTCAGCGTGATCGTGGACACCGTTTCAAACTGATCGTGGACGCTGTTTCAGCGTGATCGTGGACG